>JBBWZH010000742.1:0-2670 GCA_039648995.1 Mycobacteriales bacterium | reverse complement strand
CGGAGCAACCGGGAGAAGTCGGCGGAATCGACCGTACGCATCCGGCCGGCGCTGTCCCGCAGCAGCAGGGTCTGCCCGGCCGGGAACTGCGGGATCGTGCGGATGGTCCGGTCCAGCACGACTGCGGCGGTGCCGAGCAGGGTCACCGCGACCACCGCCAGCAGCCCGCCGAACAGCACAGCGAGCCGCAGCCGGAGGGTGAGCCGCGGCAGCCGGCGCCGGCCGGCCGGGCGGGCCGGCTCCGCGGACGGGCGCGGCGGAGCGGCGGGAGCGGCCGGGGCCACCCCGGCCCGACGGATCATCCCGCCTCAGCCGACTCGTCAGACTCCCCCGCCCCGGACGCGCCCGTCTCCGGCTGGCCCGTCTGGAACCCGCCCGTCTCCGGGTCACCCGGCTCGGGGTCACCCGGCTCGCGCTGGTCGGCGGCGTCCGGGGCGACGCGGTAGCCGGCGCCCACGACGGTCTCGACCACGGGCGGATCGCCGAGCTTGCGGCGCAGCGTCATCACGGTGACCCGGACGGTGGTGGTGAACGGGTCGGCGTTCTCGTCCCAGACCCGGTCCAGCAGCTCCTCGCTGGACACGACCGCGCCGCGGGCGGCCAGCAGCACCTCCAGCACGCCGAACTCCTTGCGGGTCAGCTCGACCGGTCGGGTGGCCCGGGCGACCGTGCGGCGGGACGGGTCCAGCGCGATGTCGCCGGCGGTCAGCACCGGCGGCGCGGCCGGGGTGGACCGCCGGCCCAGCGCCCGCACCCGGGCGGCCAGCTCGGCGAACGCGAACGGCTTGGCCAGGTAGTCGTCCGCGCCGAGGGAGAGGCCCTCGACGCGGTCGGCCACGGTGCCGCTCGCGGTCAGCATGATCACGCGGGTCAGCCCGCCCTCGCTGGCCAGCTGCCGGCACAGCTCGTCGCCGGACATACCGGGCAGATCACGGTCCAGCACGACCACGTCGTACCTGGTCACGGTCGCTTTCTGGTGACCGTCCAGGCCGTCGTAGGCCACGTCGACCGCCAAGCCCTCGCGACGCAGCCCGCGGACCACCGCGTCGGCCAGCGCCGCCTCGTCCTCCACTACCAGCACCCGCACGGCTCCAGCATGCAGCACCCGGTTAAGAGGGCGCCGGCGCGGGGCCGCCGGTCAGCGTTCGGCGGGGTCGCCGGTGTCGACGACCTGGGCGGGCACCGCGGCGTGCACCGCGGCGTCCAGCCCGGACACCCACTCCAGCACCCGCCGGGCGATGTCCTGCGCGGTCAGCCCGACGTCGGCCTTCACCTGGGGCACCGCGCCGTGCGCGAGGAACGCCGACGGCAGGCCCACGTCGCGGGCCGGCACCGCCACCCCGGCGTCGCGCAGCAGCTGGGACACCCGGCTGCCGACCCCGCCGGCGCGGACCCCGTCCTCCAGCGTGACCACCAGCCGGTGCGCGGACGCGAGCCCGACCAGCGCATCGTCCAGCGGCAGCACCCAGCGCGGGTCGACCACGGTGGCGCCGATGCCCTCGGCGGCGATCCGGTCGGCGACGTCCAGCGCGGTGCCGGCCATCGCGCCGACCGAGACCAGCAGCACGTCGGGCATAGCGCCGGCCGGTTCGCGCAGCACGTCCACCCCACCGGACCGGCGCAGCGCGGGGAACTCCGGTGGCAGCGGCGTCTTCGGGAACCGCAGCACGGTCGGGGCGTCGGTGACCGCGACCGCCTCCCGCAGCTCGGCCCGCAGCGTCGGCTCGTCCCGCGGCGCGGCCATCCGCAGCCCCGGCACCACGCCCAGGATCGCGAGGTCCCACATGCCGTTGTGGGACGGGCCGTCGTTGCCGGTGACGCCGGCCCGGTCCAGCACGACCGTGACCGGCAGCCGGTGCATCGCGACGTCGAGCAGCAGCTGGTCGAACGCCCGGTTCAGGAAGGTGGCGTAGATCGCGACCACCGGGTGCAGGCCGCCCATCGCCAGCCCGGCAGCGGACGTGATCGCGTGCTGCTCGGCGATGCCGACGTCGAACGTGCGCTCGGGGTACGCGTCGGCGAACGAGGCGAGCCCGGTGGGATGCAGCATCGCGGCGGTGATCGCGACGACGTCCGGGCGCTCGGCGCCGATCGCGACGAGCTCGCCGGCGAACACACTCGTCCAGGACCGGCCGGAGGCGGACAGCGGCCGCCCGGTGGCCAGGTCGAACGCGCCCGGGCTGTGCAGGTTGTCTTCCTCGTCCTTCTCGGCCGGCTCGTAGCCCAGGCCCTTGCGCGTGACGCAGTGCACGATCACCGGCCCGCCGAAGTCGCGGGCCCGACCGAGCGCGGACTCCAGCGCCGGCAGGTCGTGCCCGTCCACCGGGCCGACGTACTTCAGGCCGAGGTCCTCGAACAGGCCCTGCGGCGCGAGGACGTCCTTGATGCCCTTCTTGATGCCGTGCAGCGCCTCGTACAGCGGGCCGCCGACCAGCGGGGTGCGCGGAAGCGTCTCCTTGATCACGTCGAGCACGCGCTCGTACCCGGGGCGGAGCCGGAGCGAGGCGAGGTGGTCGGCCAGGCCGCCGATGGTCGGCGAGTACGACCGGCCGTTGTCGTTGACCACGATCACCACCGGCCGGTCCTTGGCGGCGGCGATGTTGTTCAGCGCCTCCCAGCACATGCCGCCGGTGAGCGCGCCGTCGCCGACCACGGCCACCACGTGCCGCC
>JBBWZH010000711.1:0-3250 GCA_039648995.1 Mycobacteriales bacterium | reverse complement strand
TTCACCGAGGAGACCGAGACCGACCTGTTCGGCGAGCAGGCCGTGCTCTGCGGCGGCGCCACCGCGCTGGTCAGCGCCGGCTTCGACACCCTGGTGGAGGCCGGCTACCAGCCGGAGGTCGCCTACTTCGAGTGCCTGCACGAGCTCAAGCTGATCGTCGACCTCATGTACGAAGGCGGCATCGCCCGGATGCGCTACTCGGTCTCCGACACCGCCGAGTACGGCGACCTCACCCGCGGCCCGCGCATCGTGGACGACCGGGTCCGGCAGACCATGCGCGACATCCTCGGCGAGATCACCGATGGCACCTTCGCCCGCGAGTGGGTCGCCGAGGACGACGCCGGCCGCCCCAACTTCACCGCCCTGCGCGACAAGGGCGCCGGCCACCCCATCGAGCAGGTCGGCGCCCACCTCCGCAACCTGATGTCCTGGGTGGACCGCCCCATCACCGAAACCGCCTGACCCTCCCGCCACCACGCCGCCGCGGCGGTCCCACGGGGGATCGCCGCGGCGGCACTGCGTATCCGGATCGTGTCCAGATGGGCCGACCGGGTGGTTGAGGCAATAATCAGCGGCTCTGACCGTCCGGCATGTGCTTGATGCCTCGTCTATCGGCGGGGAAGGCTCATTGCCGCCGCTGAACGGCACTTTGGCTGAGTCGTTCGCCGGTGGCCGCTACACCACGGTCTTGTTCCGCGCGGGTCAGAGGTTCTCTCCGGGCGGGCGCTGCCGGCCTGGGGCGTTGGAGATCCTCGGGATGGCGGCGATCGGCGCCCAGTACGGCATCTCGACGGTGCACTCCTACCGGATCGGCGCCGTGCCGGCGATGGTCTTCCTGGCACTGATGATGCCGTTCTACTACGGCTCCCGGGTGCACAGCGTCCCGGAGTACCCGCGGCGGCGCTACAACAACCCACCCACCTGTTCAACGGGATCAGCTTAGGCGTGGCACCGTGCTGATCGCCGGGGGTCAGCCTGCACTTCCTGGCGCCGGTGATCCAGAGCTGCGCACTCCACGCCGGCTGACGTCGCGACCGGTTCAGCGCGGCATCAGGGGTGTTGTAGCGCGGACAGGTAGGACAGGGGAGAACGAGCGGGCACCGTCCGCCCGAGTGTGCCGGCAGCGGCTCAGAGCGATCAGATCCGCCCAGCGGCGGTGTCTGATGTGGACGCTCGCCCGAACCGCCAGCTGAGCTGCGGCCCGAGTGGGGCGAGCCGGTGGTGGTCGTCGCCCTGCTTACCCGTACGGACGGAACGTCGGGCGGTGTGACCACCGGGAACGGTGGCGTTCGACGTCCGGCTTTCCTATAACGAAAGGACGATGAGTGAAGCGCAGTTCGTTGAGGCTCGGCCTGGCCGTGGCCTTGAGCGCGGCCGGTCTGGCCGCTGGGGCGCAGTCGGTGGGCGCCACCGGCGCCCGGGCCCCGGCGGGCGGGGCCCCGGCCACCGCTGTCGGGTACCGGATCAGCGTCGGGCCGGGTGGGGCACTGGTCCGTACCCGGTCCGAGGCGCCCGTCACCGTGACCGACGACGTCGCGCTCGCCGCGAAGCCGGCCGCGCCTGGTTCGCGGGCGACCACCGCCGCCAAGCTGGCCCCGACGCTCGCGGCGGCGCTGACCGACCCGGCCGCCAGCAAGACCCAGCGGGTCGTGGTGGGCTTCCGGAGCGACATGAAGATCCCGCAGTTCCCCGCCGAGGACCCGGCGCAGTCGCGGACCTCGCCGGCCAACAAGGCCGTCCAGGCCCGCGCAAACACGCTGATCGGCAGCATCGCGTCGGCCCGCAGGGCCGGCTACCAGGCGATCAGCGCCGACCTCGGCAAGCTCGGCGTCACCACGGTGGACACCTTCTGGCTGATCAGGGCCATGGTGGTCGACGCGCCGCTGTCGGCTCTGCCGGGCATCGCGCAACGCGCCGACGTCACGTCCATCGAACCGGTCAACGCCGGCACGCCGGCCCGGCTGCCGGCCGTCCGCGCCGCGGCCGCTACCCCGACCATGGCCGCCGCGCGGGCCTTCATGGGCACGGACCCGTTCTTCAACCTCGGCCAGACCAGCGGTTACATCGGGGTGCTGAGCAGTGGTGTGCGGGCCACCCACGTCCTGTTCAACAACCCGTCGAAGCCGTGGTTCACCGAGGACCTGGCCAACCCGACGAATCCGGACCCCACGGATTGCTTCGACGGCACGCCGCTCATCGGCACGATCACCGGCAACGCCAACCTCGGCGACGGTCTGCGCGGGGTCACCGGCCTCACTACGGACAGCTTCAAGGTCCAGACGACCGCCCCCGGCATCGGGTGCGTCGGCGACTCGACGCCTGCCGTCGTCAGCGGGTTCCAGCGGGCCGTCCAGGTTGGCGACCGGGTGATCCTGGCCGACGTGTGGGAGCCGGGAACCGAGACCGGTGTGCTCGCGCAGGCGGCGGACGCGGCCTTCGACGCGGGTGCGGTCGTCGTCGCGCCGATGGGCGACGTCGACCCGGACTTCACTCCGTTGCAGCCGCCACAGTCTCCGGCGGTGGCGCAGAAGGTGCTCGGTGTCGGCGAGCTGGACCTGGCGGCACCGACCGCGATCTCGCCGAACCAGGATCGCGGCCCGGCGCCGGACGGGCGGACCAAGCCCGACGTCCAGGGTCCGATGAACGTCACCTGTGCATCCAACGCCAGCGACAGCGCCACGACGGGATGTTTCTTCAGCATCCAGTCGGCAGCCGAGATCACCGGCGCCGCCGCACTGGCCCGCAACATGCTGCGCGGCAACAGCACCGAGCTGAACCCGGGTCTGGTCTACGCCTACCTGATCGCCCGGGGAGCAGGCGGGACCGCGTCCAACAACGTCATCGGCGCCGGCCCGGTCAAGCTGCCGAACCCGGCCAGGAGCACGAGCTGGACCAGCCAGGTCAGCGTCGCCAACCGGCAATCGATCGACATCCCGCTTCCGTTCCCGCCGACCAGCCGCACCGACACCCCGATCAACATCGCGATCTGGTGGCCGGAGGCACCGGCCGCGCACAACGACATCGACGTGGCGCTGATCGACCCGAACGGCGCGGTGTTCTCGCAGAGCATCACCGCCAGCGGCGTCTTCGAGAAGCTGTCCGTGCCGGGCCTGCGCACGCCCGGTACCTGGAAGATCCGCGTCACCGGCTTCAACGTGCCGGCTGGCCCGCAACTGGTCGACATCGCCGCGACCCAGGACCTCTAGCGCCCACCGGGCTGAGGCTGCGGCCAGGACGGTCGCCGCCTCGG
>JBBWZH010000660.1:0-3941 GCA_039648995.1 Mycobacteriales bacterium | reverse complement strand
CTCGCCGAATAGCACAACCGGTGGTACGTCGTATGCGCCGGCCAGCAGGTCGCGGTAGAGCTCGCTGGGCCGGTGCGCCCCGGATTCCCAGCGGCGGACCGCTCGGACCAGGTGCTCCAGATCAGGCAGGCTCTCACCACGGCGGGCGGCCTCTGTTCGAAGTCGCCGGGCCAGCTCACGCCGGCCCCACTGGCGAGCCGCACGCAACTCGACCAACCGCGATGCATATCGGGGTAGGGGTTCCCCGTCCACCTTCGTGACGTTACCGCGATATACGTGTTCTGTCGTGTCCGATTGGACTTTGATGACCGCGACCTGTCCGATGATTGGCCGACGTGCCCCTACTCGATGGCATGACAATTGAACCGGGCATGGACGGACCGCGACCGGTTCACTCGAATGCCGGCCGGCCGGATTCCCACAGTTCACCCAGGTGATAGGCGAACCGGTCGAACAGGCCGTCCCGCTGGCGTCGGCGCAGGTGCAGCATCGGCGACTCGTGCCCGACCAGTCGGGCCAGGTGCGGCGTGATCAACATGTCGTCATCGAAACGGAACAGCGAGAGCGCGATGTGCTCATCGGTGAAGCGGGCCTCGACGCCCGGGACATCCCGCATCCGGCTGAGTTCGTCCAGCGTGACCTTGATCCGGACGCTGACCGTCAGCGGCACGCCCTCCTGCTCCTCGCGCCGCCGGGTCACCTCGCTGGCCGGGTCGCCGAGCAGGAACCGGATCGCGCAGCCGTTCTCCGCCCGCCGGCGCAGTACCGACCGCAGGTTGGACTGCTCCAGCCAGAGGAAATAGCAGGTATACCCGGCAAAGGTGAGCTGGGTGTGGGCGCCACCGATCAGGCTGCGCCACACCCCGCTCGGACAGGTGGACCGGAATGGGTACGCCGCGACAATCTCGCGGTCCGGACCGGTCTTGACCGTGGTGCGCAAGGCCTCCGGCCACAGCACAGTCTCATCGACCCCTAACACATCGGAAGCGGCCCATCGATGCCGCGGATGCGGCAACCGCCCCTCATCGGACAACCATCGCGCCACCGTCTTCACATCGACCCGGCACGCTGATGCTAAATCCCGCTCAGTCTTTTTGGCATCGGCCATTGCGTGCCGAAGCGCATCGTTTGCCACAGCCAGACCCCGTTTCCTGGACATGAAGGACATCATCCCGAGCTGGCCCTGGAACGTCCCTCCTGTCCCCAAGACGCGGTTATGACGGGCCGCTCGAATCGAGACGCTTGCCGCGTGATTGGACCGTTACGCAGAGACGCTTCGACTCCTGTACGTGCCTGGCTACATACGGAAGGTGACCAGGCACTCGGTGGAGAGACGATCCTCGTGCTCCACCGTGACGCCTTCCGCCGCACCATCACCGTTGTCTGGGACGACGGCGAACGAGCCGAGATCGACGGCGGGTGCTGGCTCCTGCTGGCGCGACGGGCAGGTGCGGCCGGCGTCGGCGCGATCCCGCCGCACCGCGACGGGCGTTTCCCGATGGTCGATCCGCCGATGACAGCGCGTGGTCGGTACGACGCCCGCCGCGCCCTGGATGCGCGGAGCACCACCGCCGCGACGTCCGATCCGTCCCGGCACCCGTCCGGCGACCACCGACCCGGCGACCAGCCGGCCGGCGTCCGGCCACCCGGCCGGCCGACCCACTGACCCCCGCGGGCGACAGCCTCCCCCCGCTGCCGCCCGCGGGTCCGCGCCACCCTCCGGACGGTGCGGCGGCCTTCGTAGGCTGGGCACCGCGGCGGCGAGCGAGGGGGTCCGGCCCGGTGAAGACGGCGAGCGAGGTTGCGGCCGAGAAGCTGCGCGGCGGCTTCTACTCGCCCGAACCCCTGGTCAGGGTGTGCCTCGATCGAGCGCGGTCACTGCTCGGCGACGCGGGGCCGCTGCGTGTACTGGAACCGAGCGCCGGCGACGGGGCGTTCCTGGCCGGTCTCGCCGATCACGATCTCGGCTCCCGGGTGGCGTGGGCCACGGCCGTCGAGATCGTCGGCACCGAGGTCGCCGCCTGCCGCGCCCGTATCGCGAACGCCGGCTTCGCCGGTGAGGTCGTCCACGAGAGCATGCTGAGCTGGGCGCCGCGCGCCGGGCAGCCGTACGACCTGGCCGTCGGGAACCCGCCATTCGTGCGGTTCCAATTCGTCGCCGACGCCGAACGCGAGCGGACGCTGGCGCTGGGCCAACGGCTGGGCGCGCAATTCACGGGCGTCGCGAATCTCTGGCTTCCCGTTCTTGTCGCCGCGCTCGGAGCGCTGCGCCCGGGCGGTGTCTTCGCCTTCATCGTCCCGGCCGAGAGCTTCACCGGCATCTCCGGCCACGACGTGCGGGAGTGGCTGCTGACGCATGTGCGGAGCCTCAACGTGGATCTTTTCCCGCCCGCGTCCTTTCCGCACGTGCTGCAGGAGGTGGTAATCCTCAGCGGCGCGATGATCGAGGCCGGCCGCCCGGCCACCCGCAATCTGCACCTGCGTGAGCACCGCGCCGGCGGTCTCCGGGAGTGGACGCACGAGAGCGTCGGCGGCTTCCGCACGTGGACCCGGTTCCTGCTCTCGCCGCGGCAGGTCGCCAGCCTGCGCGAGGCCACCGATCTCGGGTCGGTCACGCCGTTGGGGCAGGTCGCCCGCTTCGAGGTCGCCACCGTGACCGGCGCGAATACGTTCTTCTGCGTCGATGACACGACCGCGCGCCGGTACGCGCTGCAGGACTGGACGCGGCCGCTGCTGCCGCGTACCCGGCACGCCCCCGGCCTTTGCTACACACCCGCCGATCAGGCGGCGGTCGTCGCCGACGGGGCCCCGGCGCATCTGCTCGACTTCTCGGCGGAACGGCCCGACCCGCGGCACCGCACCGAGCCGCTGGCCTACCTCGCGACCGGTGAGCGGGCGAAGCTGCCCGACCGCTACAAGTGCCGTATCCGGGCGCCCTGGTACCGGGTTCCGGTCGTCGCACCGGGCGCGTTGCTGATGGCCAAGCGGTCACACCTCTTCCCGCGGGTCATCGTCAACGAGGCCGCGGTGGCCACCACGGACACCATCTACCGCGGCCGCCTACTCGCGGAAACCGATATGACCCGGCACGACGTGACCGCGTCATTCCACAATTCGCTGACCCTGCTGACCGCCGAGATCGAGGGCCGCAGCTTCGGCGGCGGCGTTCTCGAGCTCGTGCCGTCCGAGATCTCCCGGCTGGCCTTACCCCACCCGGATCGGATGGGCGACGAGTTCGACCGCCTCGACTGGATCTGCCGGAGCGCCGGTGGCGACGACAGCGAGGGCCTGGTCGAGGAGACCGATGTGCTCGTCGCCAAGAAGACGCCCGGGCTGACCAAGGCCCTGATCGCCCAGCTGCATGACGCGTTGACCGTGCTCAGAAATCGCCGGCACGCCCGCGCGTGAGCGGCGCGGCTATACGTTGAACCGGAATTCGACGATATCGCCGTCGGCCATCACGTAATCCTTGCCCTCGACCCGGACCCGGCCGGCGGCGCGGGCGGCGGCCATCGAGCCGGCCGCGATCAGGTCGTCGTACGAGACGATCTCGGCGCGGATGAAGCCGCGCTGGAAGTCGGAGTGGATGACGCCGGCCGCCTCCGGGGCGGTGGCGCCGGCCGGGATGGTCCAGGCTCGGGCCTCCTTCGGCCCGGCGGTGAGGAACGTCTGCAGGCCGAGGGTGCGGAAGCCGACCCGGATGAGCTGGTGCAGGCCGGGCTCGTCCTGGCCGATGCTGGCTAGCAGCTCGCGGGCCTCGTCCTCGGGCAGTTCGATCAGCTCGGACTCGATCTTCGCGTCCAGGAAGATCGCTTCGGCCGGCGCGACCAGAGCGCGCAGCGAGTCCAGGTAGCCGGCGTCGGCGAGCTCGGCTTCGTCGACGTTGAAGACGTACAGGAAGGGCTTGGCGGTCAGCAGGTGCAGTTCGCCGAGCTCGGAGA
>JBBWZH010000655.1:0-9757 GCA_039648995.1 Mycobacteriales bacterium | reverse complement strand
TAGAAGGGCTGGCCGGTGACTACGCCGACGACTGGCTGCTGGTGGCGGGCGACGTCGCCGAGACCGCGCAGGACGTGGGTTGGGCGTTGGAGCGGCTGCGCGACCGCTTCGGCACCGTGGTGTGGGTCCCCGGCAACCACGAGCTGTGGAGCATGCCGCGCGACGACCCGACCGCGCCGCGTGGCGAGGCCAAGTACCAGCAATTGCTGAAGGTCTGCCGCGACCTCGGCGTGCACACCCCCGAGGACCCGTACCCGATCTGGGACGGACCCACCGGGCCGCTCGCCGTTGTCCCGCTCTTCCTGCTGTACGACTACACGATGCGCCGGGTCGGCGACACGCCGGAGGAGGCGCTGGCCCTGGCGTGGGAGGCCGGCGTCGTCTGCACCGACGAGTTCGTGCTGCACCCCGACCCGCACCCCACCCGGGACGCCTGGTGCCGCGCGCGCGTCGCCGCGACCGAGCTCCGCCTCGCCGAGTTGCCGCCCGACCTCGGCACGGTGCTGGTGTCGCACTGGCCACTGCACGCCGGCCCCACGCAAGTGCTCCGCCTCCCCGAGTTCTCCATCTGGTGCGGCACCGAACTCACCGCGGACTGGCACCTTCGCTACCGCGCCGCCGTCGCCGTCTACGGCCACCTGCACATCCCGCGCACGACCTACTACGACGGCGTCCGTTTCGAAGAGGTCTCCCTCGGCTACCCCCGCGAATGGCGCCGCCGCGCCACCCCACCACCCGTCATCCGCCAAGTTCTCCCCACCGCCTAGAGAGAGCGCCACCCCACCGCCCGCCCGACCAGCGGGTAGGGCTGGTCGCCATGTCGCGCGAGCGACAGGCGGCCAGCGCGCGTCCATTGTGGACGGCCGTGGACCGGGATGGCCCGATCCCCACTCTGCTTCGGGCCGGGGGGTCGGGCAAGTGGGCCGGGACAATCTGTGGATAGAGAAAATGCCTGTGGACAACCGTTTGACCGCGCTCGCTCCGGTGGCATTTGATCGGACCCGACCGGGAAAGGTTGAGCCAGGGAGCCTGAGCATGGACGCGTCGTTGCGGTACCTCGTTGTCGTCGAGCTCGTCGGCGATGGCACCTACAGCTCGTGGGCGCCGGATCTTCCCGGCTGCGTCGCCACGGGCGAGACCCGGCAGGAGTGCGAGGAGAACATGTGCGACGCGATCGCGCTGCACATGGCCGGGCTGCGGGACGACGGCACGCCGATCCCGCGCCCCACGGCCGTCGCCAGCGCCACCGTCGAGGTGGACGTTGACTAGAACGGCACGGATCCCGCCCTCGCACCTGTCGCGAGGGCGGGATCGAGAAGCCGTCGTGCTACGAGCCGGTAGTCGCGCCGGACAGGTCGTAGACGGTCGTGTTGCCGACGGTGGTGGCGGTGAAGTTCTGCGTCACCCAGGTCGCGATCTCGTCCGAGCCCTGCCCGCCGCCGAAGCCGCGGCCGGAAAGGAAGTAGTGGATCTGATGGTTGGCGACGAGTTGCTGGAACGCGGCCAGGGTCGGTGTCGGGTCGGTCCCGTTGAAGCCGCCGATCGCGAGCACCGGGGTGCCGCTTGCCAGCTGGTACGGCGCCGCCGCGGTCGCGCCGAGTGCCGCCGCCGACCACTTGTACCCGGAGGCGCCGTTCCTCAGCAGCGTCGTCACCGCGCTGTCGACCTGCCCGCCGCCCATCAGGCCACCGGCACCGCCCGGCCCGCCCCCGAAGCCACCGCGCCGGGTCAGGCCGCCCTGCCCGCCGTTCCCGAACCCGGGGAACCCGCCGTTCCCCGGGGTGCCGAAGCCCGGGAAGCCGCCACCGTTGCGCCCGCCGGGAAAGCCGCCACCGGTGGGGCCGCCGGCCACGCCGCGGCCGGGCCCGCCGCCGGGTCCGCCGAACCCGCCCGACACGGCCGGCCCGGCCGACGGCAGCGCGCCGGTGTGGGCGGTGGCGGCAGTCTGCAGCGAGTAGGCCAACGGCGCGGCCAGCACCGCGACCAGACCGAGCCCGGCGACCCCGGTCGCGGCGACGGCCGACCGGCCCAGCCACCGGGCGCCGATCACGCCCAGCGCCGCGACCACGCCGGTGAACAGCACCAGCGTCCGCAGCCACGGGTACCAGTCGGCGGAGCGGTCCAGCATGACCGACGCCCACACCGCGGTCCCGGCGATGAGCGCGGCCAGGATCACCCGGGCGACCATGTCCCGGCGCGCCCACAGCCCGACCGCGGCCGCGCCGACCAGCGCGCCGATCGCCGGCGCCAACGCGACCAGGTAGTACGAGTGGATGATGCCGCGCATGAAGCTGAACGTGCCGGCGGTGACGAGCAGCCAACCGCCCCAGATGATGTAGCCGGCGCGGCCGAGGTCGGTCCGCCGGCCCCGCCAGGTCAGCCAGAAGCCGACCACGATCGCCGCCAGCGCGGCCGGCAGCAGCCAGCCCGCCTGGCCGCCGAACTCCGCGCCGAGCAGCCGGTTCCAGCGCGGGGCGCCACCGAAGGCCGGCCCGGTGCCGTTGCCGAAGCCGACCGAGCCGGTCTCGTTGCCATTGAGCCGGCCCAGACCGTTGTAGCCGAGCATGAGCTCCAGCACGCTGTTGCTGGGCGAACCGCCGATGTACGGCCGGGACGACGCCGGGACCAACTGGACGATCGCCACCCACCAGCCGGCCGAGACGACGAGCGCGGCCAGCGCGAGCAGCAGCTGGCCGATCCGCCGGCCCAGCCGGGGCGGGCCGGCGACGAGGTAGGCCAGCCCGAACGCCGGCACCACCAGCAGTGCCTGCAGCATCTTGGCCAGGAACCCGAAGCCCACCGCAGAGCCGGCGAGCAGGAGCCAGTAGGTGCGGCCGGTCTCGACCGCCCGGGTCGCCGCGTATGCGGCGGCCACGAGCAGCAACACCAGCAGCGCGTCCGGGTTGTTGAACCGGAACATCAGCGTCGCCACCGGGGTGACGGCCAGCACGAGCCCGGCGATCAGGCCGGCGACGGGCCCGGCCCAGCGGCGCACCGCCGCGTAGAGCAGCGCCACGGCCGCGACGCCCTCCAGCGCCTGCGGTACCAGGATGCTCCACGAGTTGACGCCGAAGGCCCGCGCCGACAGCTCCATCACCCAGAGCGAGGCCGGCGTCTTGTCGACCGTGATGAAGTTCGACGCGTCGAACGAGCCGAAGAA
Source organism: Mycobacteriales bacterium (assembly GCA_039648995.1). GTDB lineage: Bacteria > Actinomycetota > Actinomycetes > Mycobacteriales > CADCTP01 > JBBWZH01. Next base: position 6,597 of record JBBWZH010000655.1, on the reverse strand, counting down.
GAACGCCTTCCAGCTGGACGCGCCGGCCTGCACGGCGGCGGAGTAGTACTCGTTGGCGTAGCCGGAGTGGCCCAGGCCGTAGAGGTAGAGCACGGCGGTGCCGAGCAGCAGGCCGAGCAGCGACGGCCGGATCCAGCGCGCGTCGGTCCGCTCGCCCCGGACGAACCGGGCCAGCCGGCCCGGTCGCTGGCGCGGCGACGCGATGACGTCGGACCAGCCGACGTCCGGCGCGGTAACGGTCATGTCAGCTCTCCTGTGCGGTCGTGGCGAGGGTCAGGTGTGGTGCGGGTTCGCCCGGCAGGTCGGCGCCGTGCCGGCTCTGCGGGCGGGACGCCGGCCCGCGGGCCGAGCGGAAGATCCAGCTGCGGAACAGGACGAACCGCAGCACGGTGGCGAGCAGATTCGCGCCGATCAGCGCGGTCAGCTCCGGGAGCCGGCTGGCCGTCGGCGCGAGCCCGTGCAGGGCGGCCAGCGCGCCGCTGGTCAGAGCGAGCCCGAGCGCGAAGACCAGCAGTCCGCGAATGTGGTCGGCCGCCGCCCGGGTCCGGCCGCGCACGCCGAAGGTGAGCCGGCGGTTCGCGGCGGTGTTCGCGATGGCGGTGCTGACCAGGGCCAGGGCGTTCGCCGGCTGGGCGGCCAGGCCGGCGTCGCGCAGGCCGAGGAACAGCGCCAGGTAGGCGAGCGTGCTCGCCACGCCGATCGCGGCGAACCGGACGAGTTGCCCGGGTAGCCGCGGCGGCACGCCGGGTAGCTCGCCGGCCAGCTCCAGCCGGTGCCCGCGCAGCGCACCGACCGGGATCGCGCCGGAGGCCAGGCCGCGGCCCAGCCGGGCGATGCCGCGCAGATCGGCCACGGCGGTGGCGAGGATGTCGACCCGGGAGTCCGGGTCGTCCACCCAGTCCACCGGGACCTCGTGGATGCGCATCCCGGCCGCCTCGGCGAGCACCAGCAGCTCGGTGTCGAAGAACCAGCCGGTGTCCTCGACGAGGGGGAGCAGTTCGGCGGCGCAGTCGGCGCGGATCGCCTTGAAACCGCATTGCGCGTCCGAGAACCGGGCCCCCAGCGTGGTCCGCAAGATGAGGTTGTAGCAACGGGAGATCAGCTCGCGCTTCGGGCCCCGGACGACCCGGGCCGAGCGGCTGAGCCGGCTGCCGATCGCCACGTCGCTGTGTCCGGACAGCAGCGGCGCGACCAGCGGCAGCAGCGCGGCGAGGTCGGTGGACAGATCCACGTCCATGTACGCGAGCACCCTCGCGTCGCTGGCCGACCAGACCGCGCGCAGCGCCCGGCCCCGACCCTTCTCGGGCATGTGCACCGTCTCGACGCCGGACAGTTCCCCGGCGAGCGCGTCTGCGATCTCCCAGGTCCGGTCGGTGCTCGCGTTGTCGGCGATCGTGAGCCGGTACGAGAACGGGAACTGTTCGCCGAGGTACTGGTGCAGCCGGCGCACGCTCGGCGCCAGGTCCCGCTCCTCGTTGTACACCGGGATCACGATCTCCACGTCTGGGCGGTCCCGGTGCGCCCCGACCGACCCCGGTACCTGGCCGTCCCTCGTCTCGATCACGTTCCCCAGCGTCGGCAGCGCCGCTGGGCCTCTGATGGGAAGGACCTGTGCGTCAGCCATGAAAGCCCGCGCCCGCCCGCATCAACCGATCGGCGGATGCCGGCCTGCCCCGCGGTGGATCCGCCCGGTCCACCACGGACGGCGCCGATCCTGGCCCGCCGGGCGATTCGGGCCCGGCGGCCGGTGGCGAGGCTGGGCTCAGGCAACCGCAGCTGACGGAAGTGGGCGCACATGGGCGTGATCGACGTACGTGACCTACGCAAACGGTACGGGCGGCGCCAGGCGCTGGACGGGGTGTCGTTCGAGGTCAACGCCGGCGAGATCTTCGGCATCGTCGGCCCGAACGGCGCCGGCAAGACCACCGCGGTGGAGTGCCTGGCCGGGCTGCGCCAGCCCGACTCCGGCGACATCCGCGTGCTCGGGCTGGACCCGCGGGCCGACCGGGCCCAGATCCGGCAGCGGGTCGGCGTGCAGCTGCAGGAGACCCAGTTGGCCGACCAGATCAAGGTGTGGGAGGCGCTCGACCTGTACGCGTCCTTCTACCCCCGCCCCCGGGACTGGCGCGAGCTGCTCACCCAGTGGGGCCTGGCCGACCACCGCGACGCCAAGTTCAGCACCCTGTCCGGCGGGCAGAAGCAGCGCCTGTTCATCGCGCTGGCCCTGGTCGGCAACCCCGAGGTGGCGTTCCTCGACGAGCTGACCACCGGGCTTGACCCGCAGGCCCGCCGGGCCACCTGGAAGCTGGTCAAACAGATGCGGGCCAGCGGCGTCACCGTCGTGCTGGTAAGCCACTTCATGGACGAGGTCGAGGAGCTCTGCGACCGGGTTGCGATCTTCGACAGCGGCCGGATCGTCGCCACCGACACGCCCGCGGGGCTGGTCGCCGCGGCCGCGATCGAGCAGCGCATGCGGTTCCGCCCGATGGCGCCGCTGGACGAGGCGAGCCTGAGCGGGCTGCCCGGGGTCCGCGCGGTCAGCCGGTCCGACGACCAGGTGGTCGTGACCGGTACCGGTGACTTCGCCGGCGCCGTCACCGGCGCGCTGGCGCGCCAGCAGGTGCTGGTCGCGAACCTCCGCATCGACCAGCACACCCTCGACGACGCCTACCTGGCCCTCACCGGCCACCCGGGCGGGCCCGAAGCCGAATGACCCGGACAGAAACGAGCAGACCTATGAGCGCGCTGACAAAACTCACCCTCGTCGAGTCGAAGTTGTTCCTGCGGGACCGGGTCGCCGTGCCGCTCACGCTGGCCCTGCCGGTCCTGCTGGTGATCGCGTTCGGCCTCATCCCGGGCATCCGCGACCCCGACCCGGACCTCAGCAACCAGGCCCCGATCGAGCTGATCGGCGCGATCGGCGTCTCGATCGCGCTGGCGATGCTGGGCCTGTCGGTGCTGCCGACGGTGCTGGCCACCTACCGGGAGCGGGGCATCCTGCGCCGGCTCGGCGCGACCCCGGTGCACCCGTCTGCCCTGCTCGGCGCTCAACTGGTGGTGAACACGGCCGTCGCGGTGGTCTCGATGGCGCTGCTGGTCGGCGTGGGCAGCCTCGCCGTCGGCCTCCCGGTGCCGAGGCAACTGGCCGGGTTCGGGCTCGCTTTCCTGCTGGCCGTGGCCGCACTATTCACCATCGGCCTGCTGATCGCCGCGCTGGCGCCGACCATCCGGGCCGCCACCGGGATCGGCATGTCTCTGTTTTTCCCGAGCCTGTTCCTCGCCGGCGTATACGTGCCGCGAGAGGCATTGCCGCCGGTGCTGCGCGACATCAGCGACTTCACCCCGCTCGGCGCCGCGCTGCAGTCCTTCCGGGACACCTGGCATGGGGACCTACCGCGCCCGCTGCATCTGGTCACAATGGCCGGGTACGCGGTGGTGGCCGGGGTGGTCGCGGCCAGGTTCTTCCGGTGGGAATGAGGGCGGGCTCGTGACGGTGCCGGTGCACGACAGCCGGTTCGACGGCTGGGAGCGCGGCGAGAGCCGCATACTCCGGCTCGCGCCGTACGCCGGGCTGGCGTTCTCGACGGTGCTGACGACGCTCGTGGTGACGTTCGACCCGCACCCGTGGCCGGCGCTCGGGCCGACGCTGGGCCTCGCCGCGATCGCCGCCCTGTGGGTGCTCTGGCTGGTCACCCTGCACCCGACCTGGGCCGAGCACCGGCGGGTCGGCGCCGTCTACGTCGTAGGCCTGCTGGCGCTCGCCACCGCTCTCGTGCTCCGCTCGCCCTGGTTCGGCTTCTTCGCCTGGATCGGGTACGTGCACGCCTTCCGGTACCTGCACGGCCGGTGGCGGTACGCCGGGGTCGGCGCGACCGCGTGCATCGCGGCGCTCGCGCAGCTCGGCGGCCAGGTGCCGAGGACGCTGCCGCTGCTCGTCGCGCTGCTGGTGGTCGCGGCCTTCAACGCGGCGCTGGCCGTGGCGTTCTCGGTCCTGGGCTGGCGGACCGAGCAGCAGAACACGATCCGCAAGCAGATGATCGCCGACCTGGCCGAGGCGAACAGTCAGTTGGCCGCGACGATGGCGGAGAACGCCGGCCTGCACGCTCAACTAGTCACCCAGGCGCGGGAGGCCGGCGTGCTGGACGAGCGGCAGCGGATGGCCCGCGAGATCCATGACACGCTGGCCCAGGGGCTGATCGGGATCGTCGCCCAACTGGAGGCGGCCGGCCAGGCGCAGGGCTGCCCGGCGGAGGCACAGCGGCACCTGGACACCGCCGCCCGGCTGGCCCGCGACAGCCTGTCCGAGGCGCGCCGGTCGGTGCAGGCGCTGCGACCGGAGCCGCTGGAGTCCGCCCGGCTGGCCGACGCACTGGCCGATGTGGCGCGGCGGTGGTCGTCGATCAGCGAGGTCGCCGTCGACGTGGTGACCACCGGCACCGCCCGCCCCTTGCATACCGAGGTGGAGGTGGCGTTGCTGCGTACCGCGCAGGAGGCGCTGTCCAATGTGGCCAGACACGCCGATGCGGGCAGCGTGCACGTGACGCTGTCCTATATGGAGGATCAGGTCACGCTGGACGTCCGGGACGACGGGGTCGGTTTCGACCCGGACGCGCCGCCGGCAACGGGCACCGCCGGCGGATTCGGGCTGACCGCGATGCGGCAGCGGGTGCGCCGGCTGGCCGGCCAGCTGGAGGTCGAGTCCGAGCCCGGCGCCGGCACCGTCGTCTCCGCCAGCCTTCCCGCCGTCCCGACCGGGCCCGTCTCGCCGGCAGCCGGCGCCGAGAACCCGGCGACCCCGCCCGCCCCGAGCGCGGCCCCCGCGGGCGAGGCCGGGAAGCCGGCGCAACGGGTGGGAACGGGTGGTCGGCGTGACTGAGCCGATCCGGCTGCTGATCGTGGACGATCATCCGGTGGTACGGGACGGGCTGCGCGGGATGTTCGCCGGCCTGGCGGACGTACAGGTGGTCGGCGAGGCGGCCAGCGGCGCCGAGGCGCTGGTGCAGGCCGAGCGGCTGCGCCCGGACGTGGTGCTCATGGACCTGCGGATGCCCCAGATGGACGGCGTCGCCGCGATCCGCCGGCTGGCCGAGCGCGGCCTGCCGACCCGGGTGCTCGTGCTGACCACGTACGACACCGACCGGGACGTGCTGCCCGCGATCGAGGCCGGCGCCACCGGCTACCTGCTCAAGGACGCGCCGCGGGAGGAGCTGTTCCGGGCCGTGCGGGCCGCCGCCCGGGGCGAGGCGGTGCTCTCCCCCGCGGTCGCCACCCGGCTGCTCGGCCAGGTCCGCGAGCCGGCGCGGGAGCCGCTGAGCCAGCGCGAGTTGGAAGTGCTGGGCCTGATCGCCCGCGGCGCGACCAACCGGGAGGCCGCCGGCCGGCTGTTCATCAGCGAGGCCACGGTCAAGACCCACCTGCTGCACGTGTACGCCAAGCTTGGCGTCAACGACCGGGCCGCCGCGGTCGCGGTCGCCTTCGAACGGGGGCTGCTGACCGGGCGCGCGTGAACTCATTTCCGGGTGCGGACGGACAACGGGTGTACACGGTCCCCAACCCGGAAGGCACAGCCGATGCGAGATCAGGCATGAACCGCGCCGGCCCCGAGGTCACCCCGGCCCGATCTCACTCGCCGGACCCGGGCACGGATGCCGGGATCATCGCGGCCTCGTGGCCGGAGCCCGAACGGTTCGCCGAGTTGTTCGATCGGCACGCCGCGCGGATTCACCGGTACGTGGCACGCCGGCTCGGGCGGGACGCCGCCGGCGACGTCGTGGCCGAAACGTTCCTGGCCGCGTTCGGGAAGCGGCGCCGGTACGACCTGTCCGTCGCCGACGCGCGGCCGTGGCTGTTCGGGATCGCCACCAACCTGGTCGGGCAGCACCGGCGGGACGAGGTGCGCCGCTATCGGCTCCGGTTGGCGTTGCCGGCCGAGCCCGCCGAGGAGGGCCCGGCCGACCGGGTGGCGGCCGGGGTGAGCGCGCAGGCCGTACGCCGGCCGCTGACCGAGGCGGTCGCCGCGCTGTCGCCCGGCGACCGTGACGTACTGCTGCTGATCGCCTGGGAGCAGTTCAGCTACGACGAGGTCGCTACCGCGCTGGGCATCCCGATCGGCACGGTCCGGTCCCGGTTGAACCGCGCCCGCGCGCAGGTCCGCACCGCGCTCGGCGGCGCCGATCCCACCACCGCACAAGATCTCTCCCTGGAGGAGCACTCCCGATGGACGACCTGACCCTGCTCGCGGAGCTGAACCGGGACGAACCGCTGGCCCAGCCGGCCGAGCTCCGCGCCGCCCGCGACCGCCTGCTCGCCGCGGCAACCGCCGAATCCGTCCCCGCCGTCGCCCATCTCCGCCGGCGCGCCCACGGCTCCCACTCCAGCCGGGTCACCGCCAGCCCGACCACCTTCGGCGCCTGGACCTCGGCCGGCGAGGCCAGCCACGCCGGCACGACCAGCCACGCCACCGGCCCGGCCACCGCCAGCCCGACCACCTCCGGCGCCTGGACCTCGGCCGACGAGGCCAGCCACGCCGGCACGGCCAGCCACGCCGACGAGGCCAGCCACGCCGGCACGGCCAGCCAGGCCGCCGCCGGCACGGCG
>JBBWZH010000654.1:0-7086 GCA_039648995.1 Mycobacteriales bacterium | reverse complement strand
GTGCAGACGGTCGTGCCGGTGTCCGGGCTGCTCGCGCAGGCCGGCGCGACGCTGCAGGAGACCGACTTCGCGGCGCTGGCCACGCTGGTGTCGGGGCCGGCCAGCGGGCTGCTGTCCGCGGACCGGTTCGTCGCGGACACCCCCGGCGCGGCGTTGCCGGTCCAGCGGCGCCGGCAGCTGCTCGGCGCGCTCGGCCTGTTCGGCGTGCGGCTGGCGGTGGCGCTGATCCAGCAGGGCGTGGCGCCGAACGCGAGCGCGCTGGCCCGCGAGCTGCGCACCCGCAGCGGCCTGGACGAGCTGCGCGCGGTGCTGCTGGATCAGTTCACCGACCGCACCGACGTCCTCAAGGCGCAGCACGCGCTGCGCACGCTGGAGGCGGTGCTGGCCGCGTCGCCGGTGCCGGCGTCGGACTGGCTGCGGTCGCGGGTGGAGGCGGTGGTGGTCGGCGCGCACGAGCTGACCGAGCTGCGGCTGCTGAACGACCTGCGCACCGGGGCCGTCGAGCTGGCCGATCAGGATCTGCGGGACGAGGCCGAGGCGCTGCTCGGCACCTCCGGTGTGGCACCGCGGGCCCGGCTGCGGCTGCCCGCCGACACCCCGGACGGAGAGCTGCGGCCGGCCGTGATCACCGCGCTGCGCCGCTGGCAGCGGCTCGGCGAGAGCCCGATGGCCGACCCCGGCACCCGCCGCGCCGCCGATGTGCTGCGCCGTAGCTGCGAGGGCCTGCTCGCCGCCACCCCGCGGGCCACGCCCCGCGCGGCGGCGGGCCAGGGATCGCCGTAGGGGCGCGGCTCACCAGCACTGCCCGCGAACCTGGCTACCGACATCGGACGGCGCGGCGAACTCGTCGGTCGCGTCCACCGTCCAATTCGGAACGACCGGCAGGCTGGCGCGCGGGACGTCCACCGCCCAGAAGGTGCCGTGCCCGGAGGCGCCGCCGTCCACGAAGTCCATCCGCACCGACAGGCCGCCGACATGCAGGGTGACGACCAGCGCCGGCTCGTCGGCGTCCACGAAGTCGGCGAGGAACTGCACCGACCCGGGCTGGACGGAGGCGAGGCACACCGCGTAGTTGTTCCAGACCGGGGGCTTGTTCGCGAGCACGTCGAAGCTGACGCTGTTGCCGTTGGCCAACGTCATCGTGACCGCGCCGGTATTCAGGCCGTCGGCGGGTGGCGTGTCGGCGACGCCGACCAGGAACGAGGCGGTGCCGCCCGGGTCCACCGTGATGCCGCCGAAGTCGCTGGCATGCAGCCAGCGCACGGTCTGGATGCCGACGCCCTGCGGGACGAAGCTGCCGACGACCTTGACCTGCACGCTCGGCGTCGTGCCGGAGCGCAGGTCGACCGGTGACGCGGTGACCGCCTCCAGCCGGGCCCGGTCGGCCACCTGCACGGTGACCGCCTTCTGGTCGGACACACCGTCGAAGGTGACGGTCAACGTGACCGTGTAGGCGCCGGCCGTGTCGAACGTGCGGGACAGGTCCTGCCCCGGGGTGCCGGCGACCGGGCCGCTCGGCCCGCTCGGGCCGGCGACCGCCCAGGACCAGGTGCCGCGGTCCTTGGCCACCGACTCCACCGCGGTGAACGTCAGCGGCTGGCTGATGCCGGCGTCGATGGTGCTCGCGGTCAGGCTGTCGATCTGCGGCCGCTGGCTGGTAGTGGTCCGGAACGGCTTCGTCACCGGGGTGGCGACACCGGCCGGCGTGCTCACCGCCAGCCGGATCCGCAGGTTGTCCGGGGTGCCGGCGGGCAGCGTGACGGTCATGCTGCCGGCGGTCGCGGCGTCGTGCAGGCTCGCGCCGGTGGCCGGGTCGATGACGCTCCAGGCCCAGGTGGCGTTCCGGGCGTTGTCGACCTTCGCGGTGAAGGTGGCGGGCAGGTCCCGCACCACGGTGCCGGGTTTCCAGGTCAGGCCGCGGATGACCGGTGGCTGCGCCGGTGGCGCCGGCACCGTCGAGGACCCCGGGTCGGGTGGCTGGGCGGGCGGGCTCTGGCTCGGCTGGCCGGGATCGGCTGGCTGCCCCTGGCTGCCCGGCGGCACCGGCTGGTTCGGCTGGGCCGGTGTGGACGGAGCGGGGTCGGGCTGCTTCCCGGGCCGGTCCGGCTGGTCCGGAGGTTGCTCCGGCTCGGCACCGCCGGCCGAGGTCAGGATGCCCTCGCCGGTCTTGGCGCGGTTGTACTTCAGCAGCGCCCGGCCCAGCCGCCACTGCCCACCGTCGAACCGGATCACGCCGGCCTTGTCGCCGTCCAGGTCGTTGTAGAAGACCACGCCGTCCTTGACCAGCAACTCCAGGCGGGCGCCGGGCTTGACCACGTCGAGGCGGGCGGCCACCTGCCGCGCGGCCACGTCGACGACCACGGTGCGGCCGGTGGTCCGGTCCGGCACGAGCACGAACCCGCTGGCCTCCACCGGCGGGCCGAACGTGTCGCCGGGCTGGCCCACCGGCACAGCCACCGCGCAGTCGTCGCGGTCCACGCCGGCCAGCACCAGCGTCCCGGTCGCCGGCACGGCCGCGTACATCCGCGCGGCGATGCTGGAGCCGAGCAGTTGGGCCTGGTCGCCGGCCCGGGTGTCCAGACAGGACCAGGAGCGGACCGTGCCGTCGGCACCGAGCCGGCCTACCCGCGGGTGATCGACGTCCACCAGCACCGGCTTGCCGGCCACCAGCACCAGCCTGGACCGGCCGTCGCCGACATCCGGGCGCACCCGCTTGCTGCCGTCGAACCAGGTCAGGCCGCCGCCACCGGAATCCACCACCCACAGCCGGCCGGCACTGTCCACGACGGACTGCCCGGGGCCGGGCTGGGCGGCGAGCGAGACGCGCTCGCGCACGGCCAGCGTGGTCGGGTCGGCCACCGACGCGATCCGCCGGCTGCCGTCCACTATGTACAGCCCGGGTCCGCCCGCCTGCACGCTCAGCGGCCCGCCGGGGGTGCCGAACTCGACCGGCGCCGACACGTCGTAGGTGCCACCGTCCACCCGGGCCACCGTGCCACGGCTGCCGTTCACCGCGTAGGCGGACGAACCGGCCTGCGTCACCGTCAGGTCGTCGCCGGGGTGCGCCCCGGGTGCCCGCACCGAACCGATCACCTGCTCGGACGCCCCGTCGATCAACGTCAGCAGGCCCTGGCTAGGCGACGCCAGCCAGGCTCCGCCGCCGGTCAGCTCCACTGTGGACGCCGGCAGACCGGGCGCCGTGGCCAGCACCGCCGCCAGCGGCACCGTCGCCGCGCAAGCCAGCCCGCCGGATAATCGGGTGCGGAGCCGACTCACCAGCGCTCACCTCTCGATCAGGACGGACGCGGGCTCGGGCTCGGAGGCCGGCCGGGACGGCACCCGGGTCGGCCGGCGGCGGCGCGGCAGCAGCGGTCTGGGGTCGATCAACGCCCGGGCTCGGACCATCATAGGGGTCGCCGCGTCCAGCAGCCGGCGAATCTCACCTTCCAGCTCCCAGGCCCGGTCCGCGGCCGGTGGCCCCGGCTCGAACGGTGCGCAGACGGCGGTGGTCACGATCAGCGCCAGCTCGGCCAGGGCCGGCGCGGCCGGCGCCAGCGGGCCGGCGCGGGCGTCCCGGGCCACCTCGACCGGGGTGGCCGAGGTCGGCGTCGGAAGGCCGCGTTCACGCAGCCGGTCCAGCACTTCCAGCCAGGCCGCGGTGATCTGGGTGGACGGCATCCCGCCGCGGCGTCTGCGGGCCCGGCGCTGCACCTTGGCCAGCACGATCGCGACCAGCACCAGCAGCGGGACGGCGAGCACGGCCAGCCCGACCAGCAGCGCGGTGTGGCTGGCCGACAGGCCGCCCGAGCCGGCTTCCTGACCGGCCTGTGGGCTGTCCTGCTGCGGCTGCACCGGCTGGTCCTGCGGTGCCTTGTCCGGCAGGCTGGGCACGGTCTTGTCCCGCGGTGGCGCCGACGTCGCCGGGTTGCCGGTGTTGGTCGGCTCGAACTGCACCCAGCCGTAGCCGGTCAGGAAGACCTCCGGCCAGGCATGCGCGTCGGTGTTGTCCACCCGGTAGGTGTCGCCGGTGCGCTTGGACTGCTGCAGCCGGTAGCCCACCGCGACGCGGGCCGCGTAGCCCTTGGCCCGGGCCAGGATGGCGAACGCGGACGCGAACTGCTCGTCGTAGCCGACCTGCTCGTCCAGCGGGCCCTGCAGGATGCGGTAGACAGCGGCGTACGAGTGCCCGGGCCGGGCCGTGAGCGCGTAACCCTTGCCGCGCAGGTACGTCTCGATCGCATGCAGCTGCGAATACGGGGTCCGCCAGTCGCGGGTGATGTCGTTCGCGACTTGGCTCACCCAGGCCGGTGGATTGGGCAGCTGGGTGTAGGCGGCCATGTCGGTGGGCGCGGGCGCCTGCAAGATGCCCGACTGCGGACGAACCTCGCCGGTCACCCGGTAGTGGATATTGCGGACGGTGTCGTGGGTGCTGACCAGGGTGCCGTTGGTCGGGTCGAACGCCATGTCGGTGCCGGACACCTTCACCGGCTGGCCGACCACCGGCAGGAACTGCTGCGGCAGCCGGGTCACGTTCACGTCCAACTGCACCTGCGCGGTCGGCGAGCCGAGCGGCGGGCCGGCCGGCAGCGTCGAGCCGCCGATCAGGAAGTCGCGCGACTCCGTCCACAGTGCACCGTCGAACGAGTCCAAAGTGGCCACCCGGACCCGGTCGACCGGGTAGCTGCCGCCGCGCTGGGCGACCCGCACGGTGAACAGCTCCGACTGCGCGTCCTGCAGCTGCGGCTTCACCTCCACCAGCGGGGTGAGCCCGGCGGCGAGCCGATACTCCTGCTGGCGCAGGTCGCGCGGGTCGGCTCGGGACGAGCCATCCGCGATCGGCAGCGCCCAGGCGCCGACCAGGCCGACGGTGGCGGCGACCGCGACCACCGGCAGCCCGAACGCGAGCCGGCCGATGGTGGAATGCCAGCGCCGGGCGGCCAGATCCAGACCGACCGCGTCCGCGTCGTGCTCGGCGATGCCCTCCTGGTCGGCCGCGGCGGCCCGACTGCTGCGCAGCAGCAGCACCAGCAGCGCCGCCGGCAGCACCGCGGCCACCAGCACCGGCCAGGACGACGGCCGGGACGCCGTGACCATCAGGCCGGCGATGAACAGCAGCAGTGGCGGCACCGCCAGCACGGTCACCAGCCGGGTGCGCAGCACCAGCAGCGCGCCGGCCAGCCCGGCGGCGAACCCGGCCAGCACCGGGGTGATCAACAGGTCGCCCACCACGTCGCCGGGCAGCGCGACGGTCAGCATCTCGGCCCAGCCGGACCGGGCACCGGTGCCCAGCGCTCGTACCGCCGGCAACCCGGGCAGCCCGTAGGTGGTCAGCTTCGGGTAGCAGGTGTAGAGCGCGTAGAGCGCGGCCAGCGGCAGCGCGACCGCCGCGGTCGGCAGCATGGACCAGCGCCGGGCGGCGGACAGGACGCCGACGCCCCCGCCCAGCAGCACCGCGCCGGCGAGCACCGGCAGCCAGCCGAGGCTGCCGTAGAACGTGAGCAGCGGCAGCGTGGCCAGCACCGTGACCAGCGCGACGCCGGCCGCCTCGAAGTGGGCGAAACCGAGCCGTGCCCCGGCCCGGCTGGCACCCGCACGCATCCCGCTCATCACCGCACCATCCGGTTCCACGCGGCGGCGAAGTCGGCACTGGTGGCCACGTTCACCACCAGCGCGCCGGTCAGCGGTGCCGACCGACGGCCGTACCGCTCGCCGAGCTGCACCACCGAGACCATCTGGAACCGCGACCGTACCCGGGACACCGCCGCCCGCTGCTGCGGCGAGGGCTGCCCGGTCACCACGCCGAGCGCGACGCCCTCCTCGCGCGGCACGATCGTCTGCAGCGCGATCAGCCCGGGGTCGGCCGGGGTGCGCTCCACACTAGACAGCAGGTCGAGCAGCTCGCTGCGGTCGGTGGACCGCTCCGCCACCGCTCCTTTGCCGCCGGTGGTCCGCAGCTCCAGCGGGTAGCCGTACACGGTCGCGGCCACCGCCAGCGAGGCGGCCGACCGCACCGCCTCCTCGAAGCTGTCGTCGTCGTACGGCTCGACGCTGGTATCCAGCACCACCATCAGCCGCGGCTCGTTCGGCACCACGTTGTGCCGCACCATCAGCGTGCCGGTGCGGGCGCTGGACTTCGCGTGGATCAGCCGGTGGTCGTCGCCCGGCTCGTACTCACGCAGGCTGTGGAACGCGATACCGCCGCGCGGCGCGCTGCTGGACGTCGGCCCTTCCATGTCCCGCGACCGTCCACTCGGGACCGGCGCGACGTCGTGCACCAGCGGGTGCACGCGCAGCACCGAGGTGGACGCGTACTCCCGGGACAGCCGCATCAACCGCAGCGGGTCGGAGTGCCCGATCGCGAGTGGACCGACCGGGTACATGCCGCGCCGGTCGGTCGGCAGCGGGTAGGCCGCGACATGGCTGGCGCCGGCGGCCAGGCTCGGCAGCGGCACGCTCACCTGCCGCCGGCCGACCTTCTCCACGGCCAGGATCGGCGGGCTGCGCCGGCTGCCGGTGTTGGTCAGCGTCAGCACGCCGCGGGCCAGCTCGCCCTCGGCCACCCGCAGCGGCTGGATCTCCCGCACCGCGGTCACCGTCGGCCGCAGCATCATCCACAGCGCGGCCAGGACCAGTGCGGCCAGCGCTGCCAATCCAAGCGCGACCAGCTCGGGATAGTCCAGCAGCCAGCCGCCGGCCAGCAGGACCGCGCCAGCGGCGGCGACCGACTGGCCGGACCGGGTGAGCACGGCGGCTACACCCCGACGCGTTGCTGCGGCACCGGCACCGAGGCCATGATCGCCTGCAGCAGGTCCCACGCGGTGCGGCCCTGCAGCTCGGCCTCGGGGCGCAGGATCATCCGGTGGGTGAGGACGAACGGCGCGATCAGCTTGACGTCGTCGGCGGTCACGAACGACCGGCCCTGCGCGGCCGCGTGCGCCTGGGAGGCCTGCGCCAGCGAGAGGCTGCCACGCGGGCTGACCCCCAGCCGCAGCTCCGGCATGTTCCGGGTGGCCGCGGTGATCGTCACGATGTAGCTGGTGATCGCCGGCGCCAGGTAGATCTCGGAGGCGATCTGGATCATCTGCA
>JBBWZH010000651.1:0-8719 GCA_039648995.1 Mycobacteriales bacterium | reverse complement strand
CGGCCGGTCTTGGCGGACCAGTCGTGGCCGCGGTCGTCGTCGAGGTAGTTGGGGCCGGCGCCGGGGCCGAGGTGCCAGTAGGTCCAGGCCTGGCCGGGGATCGTGTAGCCGATGTCGATCAGGGCGCCGGTGATCTCGGAGATGACGTGGTGGGCGCCGTCCTCGTTGCCCGTGACGACGACGCCGGCGACCCGGTTGTACGCGACCGGCCGGCCGTCGCCGTCGGTCTCGCTGATCATCGCGTCCAGCCTTTCGATGACCCGCTGGGCGGGCGACGCCGGGCGCCCGACCCAGGTCGGGGAGGCGATGATCAGGATGTCGCTGGCGAGCAGCTTCTGGTGGATGGCCGGCCAGGCGTCGCCGTCGCCCATGTCCGTCTGTACGCCCGGTTTGATGTCGTGGTCGACAGCCCGCACCATCTCGGTCTGGATGCCCTCCTTGCCCAGCGCATCGGTGACGACCGTCGCGAGCGCCTCGGTGTTGGATGCCTGCGGCGATGGCTTGAGCGTGCAGTTGATGACGAGCGCTCGCATGGCTGCTCCTCGGAAGCTCGGTAGATGGTCTTCGTCGGATACCCCGGATCCACCGGCCCAAGCCGGCGGCGGACCGCCCAGCACCGGGCCGCGCCGAACCCGGAGGCCGGCCGGTTCATCCGGGTTCTGTCCACCCCGTCCTGCCGTTCGGGACGCGGATCGCCGGCATGCCGCCGAGGCCGAGATCACGGCGGGGCGGGAGCATCTCCGGCCGACCGACCGGCGCGGTCGGGAGGTGTGTCTTCCGGCGGAGTGGGTACCCGCGACGAGTGGGTTGTGACGGTGATCTGAGACGCCGGTTCCGGCCCGAGCCCGCGGCGGTCGCGCAGGTGCGGCGCTTCCTGCGGGACGCACTGGCCCGGGTCGGGAGCGCGCCCGGCGGGGACGACCTGGTCGATCTGCTGATCATGGGCGCCAACGAGCTGGCGACGAACGCGGTCATACATGCCCGCACCGACTTCACGGTAGCGGTGCTGATCGAGCCCGACCGGGTGCGCATCGACGTCAGCGATGCCAACACCCGGATGCCGCAGCCGTGCCTGACCCCCGTATACGCCACCTCCGGCCGCGGACTCGCGCTGGTGGACGCCAGCGGACTGCGGTGGGGGGCCGAGCGCCACGCCGCCGGCAAGACCGTCTGGGTCCAGGCACACCGGTCCGGCTGATGCCGGGCGGTGCGGGCGCAACCGCCGTCAGCGGACCGGACCAGGGCAGCGACGGGCGCCGCCGGCTGACGTTTACCCGCCCAGGTCAAGGGCAATCTGACCACGGAGGTGATCGGGATGCCGGGACGCGAGGACATGCCGTCGACGATCCGCCGATCGTCGAAGAAGGCGCAGGACACCTACGTCGAGACGCACGACTCGGCGGTCGAGGAGTACGGCGAGGGGGAGCGGGCGCACCGCACCGCGTTCGCCGCGCTGAAGCACTCGTTCGAGAAGGTCGGCGACCGCTGGGAGCCCAAGGGCCGCAAGGGCCCCTCCGATGCCCAGGCCGCCAGGTCCGGCGGGCCCGCGCGCCGGGGCGGCCGCACCGCCGGCGGCGTCGACGCCAACGCCAGCAAGGCGCACCTGTACGAACTGGCCAAGCGCCTGGACGTCAGGGGCCGGTCCACGATGACCAAGCAGCAGTTGGTGGCAGCGCTGAAGCGGGCCAACGACCGGAAGTCGGCCGCCTCACGCTGATGCCGCGCCCGCGCCATGGATCGCGGTTGACTCGACACCCGACCCGTTACTGACGGCGCACGCCGATCTGCTGAGGCTGGTGTCTGTGGCCATGACACTTCTACTTGGCCATTGACAGCTGGCCGGTCTTTGCTTCGCGGTGCCGTCGAACGAACGCGCTCTCGGATCTGTCTATATCTGCCTATATTTGGGCGATGATTGCGCGTAGCCCGGGCAGGTCGTCGGCGATGCCCTGGTCGCGGGCGAACTCCTCGGCCACGGTGATCGCGTCTGCCATCAGTTGGCGGATGTGCCCGGCCAGGTCGTCCGGCAGTGCGCGGGGCAGCCCGACATCGACCCGGACTACGTTGATCCACCTGGTGTAGCCGGCCTTGCGCACGCCGGTGAGTGCCTTGTCCGGGAGGAGTTCGCCGGGGACGTGGAACATTACGTGCATGTTGAGCGGGGACTCGATCGCGTCCCGCAGGCTGGGCAGCCGCTCGGTCAGCGGAGCCAGCACGGCTTTCCATTCCGCCGCGGGCGATTTCATGCCGCCGTAGATGGCCCCGACGGAGAGGGTCTCCGCTCGTCGATTCACCCGCCTACCGTAGCGGCGGTGTCGCGGTGGCCGCCGGCAGGGACGACGCCACCGGACCCTGCGGCGATCCGCCCGGGAATCACCGAGATCCTGCGGCGGGCCCGGGCCGGCGTCGCCGGCTGACGGCGGGACGGCGTCAGGCCGGTTTCAGCCCGCCTACAGCGGTGGCTGCAAACCTGGGCCGATGTCGGGACGTCGAGCAGTCCCGGCGGCCGCACCGCAGGCGTGCCTCCGGTGTCGGTCGTTACACCGATGGATGGAGCCGGAATGACCAGAACTCGAGCCCGGGCCGCGATCGCGGTCGCCACCCTGCTCGCGGCGACCGTGCTGGGCAGCGGCACCGCCGGTGCGGCCGCAGACAATCACATTGGTGCGGGTGCCGCACCCGCCGAGACCTGGGTCAGGGTACCCAACGTCATCAACGAGTCCAAGCCCGACGCGGTGGCAGAACTGACCCTGCTCGGCTTCCGCATCCAGTCCACCGTGGAGTACAACTTCGCCGTCTGTACCAACCCGGTGCCCCCGCCGGACGTGGCCGAGCAGGCGCCAGATGGCGGCAGCTTGGTGATCCGCGGCGCGAACATCAGTCTCAGCCTCGTCAGCTACATATGGGTCCCCAGCGAGTGCTGACTGGCGGGCCGGATTGCTGACGGCCGGAGGGCTGCGGGTTCCGCCGCGCCGGTCCCGTCAACAGCCTCATTCCTGGAACCTAGCCACATGATCCAGTTACCGGTCCGCACGTTGACCGGGATCAGGGCCGTTCTGGCTGGTTGAGCGCAAGATCGCGACACGGACCGCGCGATCACCGGTGTCGGGCAAGGCTTGGACGCCGGCCCCAAGACAGCCCGTCGTGCCGCCGGGTGGACATTCCGCTGGCGTGTTGGCGGCCTGGTTGCCGAGCCGCGGCCGGTTCGGCGGGATGGGCGGGTGTCGGGTCGGCCGGGCACTACCGGTTCTTCCCGCCGTCGAGGCTTCGGTCGGGCGCTGCGGTCAGCGGAGGATGTCCCAGGTCAGGACGCCGGACCGGACCACGGGTCGGTTGTGGTCCCAGGATTGGCCGGTCTGCAGGGTCTGCGCGGTGAGTTCGAGAAGGTCGGTGAGCGAGGCGGGCCAGCGGGTGAAGTTGGTGCCGTCCTCGGCGAAGAACTCGCCGACGTGCGGGACGCGGCCGGGTCGCTGGTCCAGCAGCAGGCTGCCGCCGTCGCCGGCCGAGGCGAAAGCCGTGTAGGCGGGGCTCCACCACTGGGCACCGACCAGTCCGCCGAGTGACTGGAACACGTCGCAGAGCGACTTCCAGTCCGATCCGATCGTCGCGGCGCTCATCGGGGTGTAGAACGGCGGCAGCGAGAAGCTGCTACCGCGGTCCAGGGCCACGCCGTCGTGCCGGCGCAGCGACGCGACCAGTTCCGCCGGGAGGTGGCGGCCCAGCACGGCCTGGGTCCGCGCGATGTCGGCCGGCGAGGCCGGTGGGCGCAGGCTGGCGTAGCTCGCCGGCGCATGCTGCGCCAGCCACCGTTCGATCCTGCTCCAGGCCCGATCGATCCGCGCCGTGACGGCTGGGTCGACCGCCGCGAGCGGCACCGGCGCCCCGGACGGATGACAGGCCTCGATCCGCACCGGGCTCGGCCGCGCCGGCCGGGTCGCAGGCACCGGGCGCACCTGACGCTGCGCGTCAGACTTCGGGTGCGGCGCGATCCTGATCTCCGTCCGGACGACCAGGACGCCGCTCTGCCGCGGGGCCGGCGCCGGCACCTTCGCGGAGCCGGCCGCGACCAGCGCGACCAGCACGCCGAGCACGAGCCACCGGTCC
This sequence comes from Mycobacteriales bacterium, assembly GCA_039648995.1. Taxonomy (GTDB): domain Bacteria; phylum Actinomycetota; class Actinomycetes; order Mycobacteriales; family CADCTP01; genus JBBWZH01. Next base: position 4,615 of record JBBWZH010000651.1, on the reverse strand, counting down.
GGCACCTGCCAGCGTCGCCTGGGTGTCACCGTGCCATTGTGGCTCGATCGTCCCGCCCGGCCACCAATGCCCACAAATACTGCTCCAGGTCGAGCATCGCCTCGCTGCCATCGCGGCACCCTTCATCAACGGCAAACTCCGTTCTCGGCGGACTCATCCACGAAGACCAGCACGCCACCTGGCACCAAACCAATACGGCAGCGGGCGCGACCTCGCCGACCGACGACCGGCTACTCACCACGAATGACCAGCCTGCTTGCCTCCCGCCGGCGGACAGCAGACCAGACCACCGCCGCGCACGACGACACCGGCCGTCCAGCCCCGGCTTGCCGCGCCGGGCGGACGCCACCGGAGCTCCGAACATGAGATGGCTTCAGGCTGCGCGTAGCCGGCGGGGAACGTAGAAGCGCAGCCAGCCGACCAGGACGACGACGGTGGCGATGGTCAGGGCGGTGGCGGCGGTGGCTGCGTCCGGGACCGGCAGCAGTGCGACGGCGGCGAGCCGAAGCGCGGCGTCCGCGAGGAGCACAACGCCCCAGACGGCGGTGGTCACCCGCAGCGCCGCGCGCAGGTCGGGCGAATGCTCGTACCGGGCGGCGAAACCGGCCTCGCCCTCGGACGACCGCGCTGCGGCCAGCGGGGCCAGCAAGTGGTAGAGCACCGGGCGGTGCCGCGGCAGCGAGGCGAGGAACAGCAGGCCGAGCCCGCCGGTGATCACGCAGTCGCGGGCCAGGGTGACCCGGGCGTTCCCGCTGATCAGCGCGACCACCACGGACAAGACGAGAGTCAGCATCACGACGAGGCTGAGCGCGTTGAGCCGGCGCCGGCGGATCGCGTCCACGACCACCAGTAGCAGCGCCACGACCGCGCCGCCGACGAGCGCGCGCAGATTCGACACGCCGGCGGCGCGCAGCCCGAGATAGACCACGTACGGCAGGAGCACATCCCGGGCCAGCACCCGCGCCACCGGCCCCCACACCGACCCGGCCTGACCCGAAGACCGATCGACCATGCCTGCCCCTCAGGATCCGGACATCCGCGACCATCGCGCGCGGCCACCATAGGTCGATTCGACCTATGGAACAAGGACTACGCTCAGTGGCCGTGGCGGCCGGGCTCACCGACTTCGAGCAGGTGCTGCTCGGCATGGTCTGCCGCTCCGAGTCGTCCGGGTACGACCTCAAGCGGGCTTTCGCGACAACTCCGCTCGGCGTCTACCAGCCGAGCTCCGGCGCGCTCTACCCGGCGCTGCGGCGGCTGGAGCGCCGCGGCCTGCTGGAGCCGGCACCCGGGCCGGGTCGGACAGGCGGCCGGCCCCGCCGGATCCTGCGTGCGACCACGGCCGGCCGCGCGGAACACGCTCGCTGGCTCCGGCAGCCGGTTGACCCGGCGACCGTGAGCCGCACCCTCGGCGTACACCTGATGCGCTTCGTGCTCATGGAGACCGAGCTGCCGCGGGCAGAGGTCCAGCGGTTCCTGCGCGAGCTGGAGGCCGCGCTCGCCGCCGCCGTCGCCGGACTGGAGGAGTACGTCGCCGGCGCCCCGTTCACGCAGCGACACATCGCCCTCGCCCTCGACCACGGCGCGGCCGCGCACCGGGCCAGCCTCGCCTGGGTCCGCCGCGCTCTGGCCGAGCTTTCCGGCCCTGCGGCTCCCGACCCGCCGCGTGGCCGGGTTCGTCGTCGGTGATCAGTACCTTCTGCCGGACGGTCGCGTAGCGGTGCGGGATCTCGCGGGCGAGGCGGCGGGCTGGTTGGATCGGCCTGTGTCGGGTGGTGGACCTACGGCGAACCGGCCGTTCCGGTGGGATCTGGTCCGGCGAGACCAGCTCGGGGCGCCGCCGCGATCAGCAACGTCTCACTGCCCGGCGAGGTCTGGCACTACCTGGGCAACAGCCAGCCGAAGCTGACCGAGTCATTCCACCGGCACCGCTGGGCCGATGAGACCGTGCGGCTACCCCGCCACGACAAGCAGACCCGCCAGGCACTCGCCGAAGCAGTGGCCCTCGTCGAGTACGGCACCACGCCGGCCACCCGCAGCCGACTACGCCGCGAACTCGCCGCCACGCCCACAATCGCACAACCCTGGCTACGGGCACTCGTCCAGGAACTACGCCGCAACCCCGGCAGGTAATATCCCGCGACCCCCTCGCCGGACCCGCCCCGCGGTGTCACCGGCCGTGGCCCGCCGGCCCGTGCGCCGCCGTGCGGGACCGGTTGGCGGCACTGGCGGCCGGTAGTGCCGGCAGCGGCTGCTGCGTCGGCCGGCGGAGGTCCGGCACGATGCCGCCGGAGAGCGTCTCAACCAAACCATTGGCACCGATGCGCCGCAGCGCTGTCCAGACCCGAGCGCGGTGGCTCGGCTCTGGGTTGGATGCGGGTCTGCCTCATGGGGCGGACATGACGGCGTACACGACCACGGTGATGGTCAGCCGGGTCTGATGAAGTGATAGCAATCCAGCGGAGGAGGAACTGATGGAACTGACCTCTGCGCGCCGCGTCGGTGCCGCGCTCGCGGCGGCCGGGCTCGCGTTCAGCGTGCTTGCCGGCGTCACGGGCGTCGGCCACCTTGCCGCCCGGTCTGCCGTCGCCGGCGCCTCGACCGACGCGGGCCTGATCACTGAGGTCGGCTTCCCGAAGGTGGTGGCCGACGGCGCAGCGGCGCTGCCGGCGGTCGATCTGCTGGCCGAGCCTGTCGAGACGACCAGTCACGACCACGGCCCGGAGAACTTCCAGACCAAGTAGGTCGCAACCGCCGACGCCGCACTGGCGCGGGCTTGTATTGGAGGACTCGCCCGAGCGCGGTCGCGGGCGGTGAAACGGCTGTTGCGCCGGCCGGTGGACTGCATGCGACCAGTGGCCGTCAGGACTGGCGAGCGATGGCATTTCCGAAAGCGTTAGCAACGTGCGGGACACGCGGACGGCCGAGCATTCGACGCTACCGGATGCTGAGTCAGGTAGGCGCGATCCAGTTCTGCCGATGTCGTGGGGCCGCGGAGACGATTCGCGCAGAGTGGACTCAACTCGAGTTGACTGATCAAGGGCAGCTTCGGCTACCACCCCATTCCGGCGTTCTCGACAACCGCGGGGAGTTTCTGGCCGTGCTGGCGGCCTCGTACCGGAGGTGCTGCCGTGACCGCCGCCGTGCGGTGGCGGACAGCAGGGAGTGGTGCGGGCGGTGTGGTGGTCAGGCGTTGAGGCAGATCACCAGCAGGCAGGGCGTGACGGTGACGTCGTCAATGACTGGGCCGAACCCTGAGCCGGTAGTGCTGGCGAACTCCAGGGTGGCCTGCGTCCCGAGCGACAGGAAGCTGAACTTGACCTGCCGGTACTCGAGGTTCAGCCCGGTTATTCCGGATACGTCAAAGGAGAAAGACCTCAGGACAGTGCCGTTCACCGAGGCGGTGCCCGTCTTCACGACCGGGCCGCTGGCCGGGTTCCCGGAGAGGGCGAATTTTACGATGTAGGTGGTCAGCGGCAACGTGCTGAACGTCTGCGCTACGGCACCGGCAAGGTTGGGCGCGATCGAGCCGTCAAGGTCGATCGACTGGGTGCCGTCGGCGGCTGGCCAGAAGCCTGCGCCGATGTGGTCAACGTTGCCGCGGGTGACCGTCCACGCGCCGAGGGGCTGACCGGCGGAAACGGGCCGGAAGGTGTTTGCCGGCACCACCGGCACTTCGAAGCTGCCGTTACTGAAGGCCGGCGCGGCATTTGCTGCGGGCGCCGTGAGTACACTCAGAGCCACCAGGGCTCCAGCGACGCCGGTGCCAACCGAGAACCGTCCGAGTCGACGCAGGGTCTTACCCATGAGATCACTCCAATCCGGCAAAGTCGGCGGGTACGCCAAGCGATGGCGAGCACCTTACGCGGCCACGCCGGCTACCACCAGATATTCGGAACCTTCATGTAAAACACACGGAGCCAGGTTTCCGGTACCGGAAAGCTGGCTATCGGCCGCTTCGGCTGTTTCGAAGTCGGTGGTGCGGTCCACCTCGCCGGTGACCAGCGGCACGCCGTCGAGCAGCAGTGGTGGACAGCCGGGGGCCGGATGCGTTCGAGCGCGGGGAACTTTACCGTCGCCGGGTGGCGAGTGAGGTGGCCGTGTTGAACGGAGGGTCGAGTTCGGGAAAGTCCGGGACTGCCCGGCGTCCGCAGGTGGTCCTGCCGCAGCGTGGCTGGCTGTCGGGGTCGACATGCTGACCGAGGCGATGCCGGTACCCATGTAGACACCGGATCGGGTTCGCCGCCGATGCCGCGAAGCGACCCGCGCGACTCTGGCGCAGGCGTGCCCTGCATGCCGAGGCTGCCAGCCGCCGCCCCCATGCAGGCCGCCGATCGGATCTTGCCGCGGAGCCCGCGACAAGGAGCCGCATGTTGGGTGTCGGGTGACCTGTCAGCGGAGGTGGTAGGCAGTCACTGCGCCGGGGCCGACGATGGCGGCGATGTCGCCGACGTGGGCGGCGATGTCGGCGGGGGCGACGGTGGGGGTGGCCGCTGCCGGTTGGGTCTGGGTGCAGGAGTGGTAGACGGTGCCGGCAGCGCGTTCGGTGATTGTGTTGCCGTCGAGCTGCAGGGGCTCGCGCAGTCGGAACCGGTTGTTCTGCGGGCACCAGCCG
>JBBWZH010000292.1:0-6568 GCA_039648995.1 Mycobacteriales bacterium | reverse complement strand
TGCCGTCCTCGGCCGGCGTGTCGATCTCCTCGGCCAGCACCGCGGTCGGGAACTCGCCGAGCGTACTGGGCAGGCCGCGGACCCGGGTGCGCCGCGAGCCGGGCACCCGGATGCCCCGGCCCACCCCCGGAGCGCCGGCGGTATTGGGCGAGCCGGCCGCCGGCAGCGGGAACAGCACCCCGCCGGGCCGGTCCAGGTTGCCGGTCAGCGCGTTCAGCACGTCGATCAGCCAGCTGGCCATGGTGCCGTACTCGGTCGTCGTGGTGCCGATCCGGCCGTACACGGCGGCGGACGGGGCGGCGGCCAGGTCGCCCGCGACCCGCCGGATCGTGGCCGCGTCGATGCCGCACGCGTCGGCCACCTTCTCCGGGGCGAAGCCGGCGACCGCGATGCGTACCTCGCCCACCCCGACCAGGTGCGGCCCGGCCGGCCCCAACCGGACCAGCCCCGCCTCGAACAGCGCCTGCGCCAGCGCGGCCAGGAACAGCGCGTCGGTGCCGGGCCGGATCGCCAGATGCTCGTCGGCGACGTCCGCGGTCCGGGTGCGGCGCGGGTCGACCACCACCAGCCGGCCGCCGCGCTCGCGCAGCCTGCGCAGCCGCCCGGGCAGGTCGGCGGCGGTGAACAGGCTGCCGTTGGAGACCATCGGGTTGGCGCCGAGGACGAGGAAGTAGTCGGTGCGGTCGATGTCCGGGATCGCGACGCTCAGCTCGGTGCCGTACATCAGCCCGGACGCGACCTGCTTGGGCCACTGGTCCAGCGTGCTCGCGCTGAACCGGTAGTCGGACCCGAGCGCCCGGACCAGCAGCGGCAGGTAGAGCGTGGCCGCGTGGTCATGCACGTTCGGGTTGCCGATGTACGTGGCGACGGCGTTGCGGCCGTACCGCTCCAGCAGCGGCGGCAGCCGGCGCTCGATCTCGCCGAACGCCTCGTCCCAGCTGACCTCGCGCCAGCGGTCGCCGGTGCGGACCATCGGCGCGCGCAGCCGCTCCGGGTCGTCGTGCAGCTTGCCGATCGAGACGCCCTTCGGGCACAGGTAGCCGCCGCTGAAGACATCCGCCTGGTCACCGCGGACGCCGCCGGCGCGGCCGCCGTCGGTCAGCTCGATCTCCAGCCCGCACATCGCCTCGCAGAGCGGGCAGGTCCGGTACGCGAGCGTCGTCATGCGGACCTCCGCAGCGTCGGCGTGCGTAACTCAGCCAGAACCCCGGGTACGACCCGACACTACCGGGTACCCGCCGCCCGGCACCCCGGCCGGATCGGCCTGACTGCGCACCGGAACGGTGCGATCGCGGATCGTGTCGCACGGTCGGCGGCCCGGCGCGCGCCCGAACAGGCGGGCGGGTCAGACTGGGCGGGTGCTGTCCGCTCTGTCTCCCGCCCGCCGTCGGCTGGTGCTCGCCGGGGTGGCCGCCGCCCTCGTCGTGGTGATCGTGCTGGTCGTCGCCCTGGTCCGCCGGGGTGACGGCCCGGTGACCGCGGTCGCGCAGGACCGGCCCGGGCCGGTCCTGCTGATCCCGGGCTACGGCGGCTCGACCGATTCGCTGCAGAGCCTGGCCACCCGGCTGCGAGCCGCCGGCCGGGATGCGCAGATCGTCGCGCTGCCCGGTGGCGGTACCGGCGACCTGGCCGCGCAGGCCACGGCGCTGGGCGTGGCGGCCGCCGCCGCGCTGGCCCGCACCGGCGCCGGCTCGGTGGACCTGATCGGCTACTCGGCCGGCGGCGTGGTGGCCCGGATCTGGGTGCGGGAGAAGGGCGGGGCGGCGCTCACCCGGCGGGTGGTGACGCTCGGCTCGCCGCACCACGGCACCCGGTTGGCCGGGCTGGCCGGCTCGCTGCTGCCGAGCGAGTGCCCCGAGGCGTGCCAGCAGCTGATCCCCGACAGCGACCTGCTGCGCAAGCTCAACAGCGGGGACGAGACACCGGCCGGCCCCGAGTGGGTGTCCATCTGGTCCACAGTGGACGAGGTGGTGACTCCGCCCGACTCGGCCCGCCTGGACGGCGCGGTGGACCTGACCGTGCAGGGCATCTGCCCGTCCTCGCAGGTGCAGCACGGCCAACTGCCCACCGACCCGGTCGTGCAGGGAATCGTGCTGTCCGAACTGGACGCCGGCCCGGTTACCTCACTGTCCACATCGGACTGTTCCCGGCTCGGCTCGTGACGGCTCAGCTCTTGACGTCCTTGGTGGCGAAGTTGGCCCAGGCGGCGCCGAGCAGCACGACCATGTAGACGGCCTGCAGCGCGACGCCACGGACCAGATCACGCCACAGGATCGGTTGTCGGAACACGTCCACAAAGGACAGCCAGTACCGGGTCGGCAGGTACGGCCGCAGCGACTGCGCCGCGTCCAGCGTGAGCAGCAAGGTGGAGGTGACCAGGAACGCCAGCGCGCCGAGCGCCGCGGCCAGCGGCGAGTCGGTCACCGTGGACAGGAACAGCGCGACCGCCGCCACCCCGAGCATCGACAGCGCCACGAACAGCATGGCCAGCACCGTGCGCAGGACGGCCTGCCGCGGCGTCAGCACGGTCCCGGAGACCGTGGTCACCCCGATCGGCTCGTTGCCGAACAGGTGGGTGCCGACGAAGTACGCGGTGACCGTCACCACCACGACCGCGAGCAGGACGAACACCAGCACGGTGACCAGTTTGGCCACCAGCAGCCGGGTCCGGCCGACCGGGCGGATCAGCAGGTAGCGCAGCGTGCCGGCCTGCGCCTCGCCGGCGATCGAGTCGCCGGCCATCACCGCGACCGAGACCGGCAGGAACAGCGGCAGCACGATCGCCAGCGCGGCGGCCGGGAACAGCCGCCCGTTCGCCAGCACGGCGGACAGGAACGCCGGCCCCGCGCCCGGCCGTGGGCCGATATCGGTGACCGCGAGCAGGATGGCGACCAGCGTGGGCAGCGCGTCCAGCAGCAGGATCATGATCCAGGTACGCGGCCGGCGCACCAGCTTCAACAACTCGACGCCGATCATCCGGCCGCCTCCTCGCGCTCGGCCGGCTCGCCCGCCCGGCCGTCCACCGGTTCGCCGCCGACCCCGTTCGCCGGGTTGTCCACCGGTTCGCCGCCGGCGCCGGTCAACGGGTCGTCCACCGGTTCGCCGGCGGCTCCGGTCGCCGGGCCGTCCATTGTGGACGGTGTGGTGACCGGCCGTGGGCCGGGCCTGCGGTCGACCCGGTCGCTGCCGGCGGTGGTGGCGGCCAGCACCACCTGCTCCAGGCTGCGCCGCTCGGCCGCCAGCTCCCGGACCCGGATGCCGGCGCCGACCAGCATCGCGTTCAGCTCGGCCGGGTCGCCGGACCGGACCACCAGCCGGTCACCGGCCCGCTCACCGACCTGCCCGTCCAGCAGCGCGACCGCCCGGTCGGCGTCCGGGGTGTGCAGCACCACCTGGCCGGTCGGGGTCCGCAACGCGGCCAGGTTGTCCTGCAGCACCAGCCGCCCGCGGTCGAGCACGCCGACCCGGTCGCACATCAGCTCTACCTCGGCCAGCAGGTGGCTGGACAGGAAGATCGTGGTGCCGGCCGCGTTCAGGGCCAGCAGCAGGTCCCGGATCTCGTGGATGCCCTGCGGGTCAAGGCCGTTGGTCGGCTCGTCGAGCACCAGCAGTTCCGGCTGCCGCAGCACCGCGGCGGCCAGGCCCAGGCGCTGCCGCATGCCGAGCGAATAGGCCTTCACCGGTCGCCGGTCCACCCCGTCGAGGCCGACCTGCTCCAGCGCGGTCTCGATCCGCCGCCGCCGGGTGCGCCGGGCGCCGCCCGGCCCGGCCGCGTCCAGCAGCGCGAGGTTCGCCCGGCCGGACAGGTGCCCGTACGCGGCCGGCGCCTCGACCATCGCGCCGACCCGGCCGAGCACCCGGCCGGCATGCCGGGGCACCCGCTGGCCCAGCACCTCGATCCGGCCGGACGTCGGCAGCACCAGCCCGAGCAGCATCCGGACCGTGGTGGTCTTGCCGGAACCGTTCGGGCCGAGGAACCCGTAGACGTCGCCGGCCCGCACCTCCAGGTCGACACCGTCCACCGCGGTGACCTGGCCGTACCGTTTGGTCAGCGCCCGGGTCGTGATCATCGCAGCCTCAGCGGCGCGCGGGCGAGGTCGTCGGCCGCCCGCAGCAGCGCCGCGGGGGTCATCGTGCCGGTGAGCAGCCAGCTCCGGCCGCCGCGTTCCCGACCGGTGAGCAGCAGCGAGAGCGGGCCGACCGACAACATCGGGCCGTGGCTGGTCTGCTGGATGCCGGGGGTGCCGTCGAGCTGTCGGTCGAGGGCGAAGGCGACCTGCCCGGGCAGCGGTACCGCGGCCAGCACCGTCACGCCGCGACCGTAGGTGCCGACCGAACCGAGCCCGTCCAACCGCTGCCGCAGCGGGTAGCCGGCCAGCTGCTCCGGCGGCAGGAACGGCGCGAACGTGTCCACTCGGGACGCCAGGTCATCGGTGCCACTCTCCATTGTGGTGTGTTGGCCCAGCGGCGGCTCGAAGGCCGTATCCGCCTGGCTCGGCGTGCTGCTGCTGAAGTCCACATAGGACGTCTCGACGACCGGGCGGGCCGTGTTGCCCCCGTAGACCCCGACCCGCAGCGGTGCGCCGGTATCCGGGTCGACCCAGACGTCCACATTGGTCACCGTGGTCTGCGGGTCGGTCGGTCGCAGCCGCAGCCCGGGCGCGTCCCGGCCGGCCACCCGGCGGGCCGGCAGCCGGGTCACCTCGGCGGCGTCCGCCTCGGACAGCAGCCGGCGGCCGAGTTGGGCGGGGTCGAGATCGGCCGGCTCCGGCAGCCGCACCGCCACCGGTGCCGTCCGCTGCGCGTGGTCGCTCTCGTAGTCCCAGGTCCAGCTGCCGGTCGTGTCCTGGTGCAGGTCGGTCTCACCGGTCGCGCTGATCGCGTCCACCCGCCAGTCGTCCCGCCCGCGCCACCAGACCCGCAGCCGGGTGCGGTCACCCAGCAGGTCGGTCAGCGAGGAGAACTGATCGGTCAGCGGCAGGTTCAGGCCGCCGACCGCCTCGGCGTACCCGGAGTAGGCCGACCCTTCGGACGCGTGCACCTTCGCCAGCAGCGCGGCCGCGGTCAGCCCGCCGTCGCTGACCGGCAACGACTGCACCACGGTCGGTAGCGACACGAGCACCGCGACCCCGGCCGCCACCGCACCCCACCGGAGGAACCGCCCGCCGATCATGCCGCCACCGTACGTGCGCCCGTGTCAGACCCCGGTAGGGCGCCGTCGCGATCGGTGTCCGGTTCGCCGGATGGGCGACTACCGGGTGCCTCGCTCCGGTCTGCGCTGGAGTCGGCCCTGCCGCGCGCCCAGGTGCCGGGGCCCGGGCCGTCGACCCGTCGCCAGCCGGCTGACCTGCGGAAATCCGCCGGGCGCGCCGGGACGGCTCAGCTGGACAGCTTGCGTTCCAACGGGGTGCGGAAGCGCGGGGTCACCCGGACGGGGCCGAGCCAGCGGGCCAGCCGGTCGGCCTCGGCGGCCACCGCGGCGGCGGCCTCGGCGCCGATGTCCTCGAACAGGTGATATGCCACCTCGCCGCCGGCCCGCTGCGCCCAGCCACCGACGATCCGGCCGTCGCACCAGACCGTCGGCCCCGGGTTCCCGGACCGGTCGAACAGCTCCGGCCCGTACTGACCCAGGTACCAGCCGCGGCCGGCCCAGCCCATCACGGTCGGGTCCAGCCCGGGCAGCAGCGCCACCCATGGCTCCGGCTCCGGCACCGGCTCCGCGTCCTGCGGCAGCAGCAGGCCGGTGCCGCCGCCGTCCAGCTCGACCTCGACGGCGCCGGCCGCCGCGAGTGCCGGCTTCAACGCGCCGACCGTCCACCCGGTCCACCACTTGAGGTCGGCGAGGGTGCCCGGCCCGTAGCTGGCCAGCCAGTGCCGCACCAGCTCCACGCGAGCCGCCTCGGCCGTCAGCTCCGCCGCCGCGCCGGGCAGCCAGGTCGCCGCCGGCGCCCACCGGTACTGGCTGGACAGCCACGACCCGCGCGGCCGGCCGCGGACGATGTGCCCGTCGGCGGCCAGCAGGAACAGCACCCTGGTGGACACCCCGATCTTGCCCTCGTACGCCTTCCCGGCCGACATCGTCAGCTGCTCGCGCAGCCCGGGTACCACCGCCGACAGCTCGGTGGCCAGCGCCTCGCCCCGCTCCGCCAACGCGGCCAGCGTCGCCGCCTCGACGTCGGCCAACCAGCCGGCCGGGTCAGCCGCGACGCCCGCCTCGGCCAGCAGTCGCAGCAGCCGCCGCCGCTCCTGCACCGCGATCGACCGCGTGCTCGACGCCTGCACCACCGGCGCCAGCTCCGCCGGCACCACGTACACCGTGCGCCGCATCCCGAGCATCCGTACCAGCGTCCGCCGTTCGTACAGCTCCGCCGCCAGCAACTCCGTCGGATCGCCCGCCGCCGGATCCAGCCGCGCCCAGGCAGCTAGGTACACCGACGCCGCGTCCGTCGAATGCAGCGTCACCAACCCCCGCGTCACAGCCACCACATCGGCCGCCCGTGCGCTCCCCGCCAGGCAGTGCCGCCACCCCACCCGCGCCCGCCGTTCCGCGTCCCGCACCCGCCGCCCA
>JBBWZH010000626.1:0-11105 GCA_039648995.1 Mycobacteriales bacterium | reverse complement strand
ACCCCGGCCGCCTCCGCGTCCGGCAACGCCACCCCGGCGCCGGCCATCCGCTGCCGGGCCCGGCGGCGCCGCATCGCGATCAGCGCCTCCAGCACACCGGCGGCCAGCAACTCGGCGCCCACGATGTCCCACGGGATGTTCGGCGCCCGCTCCGGGGCCGGCGCCGGCTGGCCCTGCTCCTGCGGACCGGTCAGCACCACCCGGGACAGCCCGCCAGACGACGGCGGCTGGCTCGGCGACGGCGGACCGGTCTGCGGTGCCGGTGCCTGCGCCGCCGGTTGCGCCGGCCGGGCCGGGACGTTGACCCGCCCGGGCGCGGCAGGGCTCTCGCCGAGCCGGCCGGAGCCGGCCAGCGGCACGGAGCCGGCGAGGCTGCCCGACCCGGACAGCCCGCCGGAACCCGCCGCGGTGCCCGCGGCGGGGGCGTGCGTGGCGGCGGGGGCGTGCGCGGCGGTGCCGGCCCGCGCGTCGGTCGGTGGCGCGGACCGCGGCTCGACCCGGGGTGCCGCCTGGCCGGGCGCCGGCATCTGGTTCGCGGTGACCTCGATCAGGCCCTCGCCGCGCGCGTCCTTGGGCATCAGCAGCGTCCAGCCGGGACGGATCAGGCTCTCCAGCGTGAGCCGGTCACCGTCCGGCTGCACCCGGCCCTGGTTGAGCTCGAAGATCTCCCGGTAGCGGATGCCGGAGCCGAGGTAGCGCTCGGCAATATCCCATAGGCTGTCGTGGTGCCGGCCCTGCGGCGGCATCACGATGTACTCCCTGGCTCCGCCGGGATGCAGCCGGCCGGCCTGCGAACCGCCCTGCGCGTGGAGCGCGGCGTTGGCCTGCCGGGCGGCCGCGTCGGCCTGGCCGACGGCCGCGTTCGCCACCTGCTGCAGGGCCCCGGCCACCGAGGCGGTCGCGGCGGCCGGCCGGGCCGACGCGGAGCTCGGCGCCGGGGCGCTGTGCAGGCCCTGGCCCGCGGTGGCCAGCAGCAGCACGGCGGTGACCAGCCGGCGGGCGAAGTCCTGCTGGGCGGCGGCGGCGAACGGCACCCGCCACGGCAGCCCGCTGCCGCGTACCCCGGCCACGAACTCCGAGATCATGCAGGTGACCAGCTGCGCCCAGGCCAGCCAGACAATGCAGACGACGATCTTGAGCACGAACTCGACCGGTACCTGCTCCTGCAGCGAGTCCGGCGGCGTCGGGATGGGGTTGCCGACCACCAGGACCAGCGCGACCGGGACACCCGCGGTGATCGTGAACATCAGCAGCGCCGACAGCAGACCGCGCAACGTGTCGCCCCGTCGCTTGACCCGCCGCACGTTCTTCAACGGCGCGCCCGTCATCGGTCTACTCACGGTGCCCTCTCGTCTGCGCGTGATGACCCCGACCGGGTTACCGGCAACTCACCAAGTATCCCGCATCGACGACTCACTACAGCTTCGCGGCCGACACCGGCCACGGTTCAATCTTCGCGTATTTGGTCCGGTTTACGCCAGTCCGGTCACGGCCGTCGCGCGCCGCTCGGGCAGCAGGATGTTGAACTCGTTGATCCCGAAGAGGCCCAGGAACAGCGTCTTGACCTGCACCCGGGTCTGCACGGCGACCGTGTGGCAACCCGTGGCCGCGCCAGCACAGTCGGTGAGATAGAAGTTCGCTATCGTCACGCCGTTCCCCATGTACTGCTCGGCGATCGCCCGGGCGCCGGCCGAGTCATTGATCACGCACTCGCTCTGTGACCGCAGCACGGCGAGATCGCAGTGGTTGCCGGCGGCGCGGGCGGCCTGTTCGGCCATGTCCAGCGCGCGTTGCCGCCCCTCCAGCGCCAGCCCGCCGTCGTAGACCAGGCCGACCAGCCCGATGAGCGGCGGCGCCAGCACGGCCACGAACGCGCCGATCGAGCCCCGCTCCCGTCGTCGGCGGCGCAGCGCGGCGCGGCGCTCGGCCGCGCGGCGGTCGGCGACGTCAGGTTCGGCCGTGCGACTGCGCCAGCTCATGTGGTCCCTCGGAACTCGTCCAGCACCGATATCCCGGTCCGGGTGACCGTCGTGTCCGCGGCGCCGATCAGCAGCGCGACCCTGCATTTCACCGTGACCCGAACCGTGTCGCCGGGCACCGGCTGCCCACCGTGGTCGCCGCCCCCCTGGCTGCTCGCGGCAATGGTCACCGTCGGCGGGCCGACGCAGGTCACCCCGTTGGCCTGCAGCGAGTTGTTCACCGCCGTCTGCGCCGCATCGAACGCCTGCCCGGCATGGTTGATCGACGCGGCCCGGGCACCGTCCCGGGCCGCGCCTTCGACCTTGCTGGACGCGTCGACCACCCGGCCGGCCGAGATCATCATCCAGAGCAGTGCGACGATCGCCGGCGCGAGAATGGCCAACTCCAGCGCCATTGACCCGCGCTCGCCACGCGGCCGCCTGCCCCCGGGCATTGCCCGGCGGCAGGATGCGCGATCGCCTGCCATCGTCAGTTCGTGTCCTGTGGTTTGAAGATCTCGATCGGCCCGCTCGCCTGCGCGGTGATCGGCAGCGTCGGCAGGATGCCAGGCAGCAGGTTCACGCAGGTCGACTGGACCGTCACGGTCAACTGGTTCGTCGTGCCGACCGCGACGTCCACCGCGGTGCTCGGCCGCGAGGAGGTCTTGTTCGTGTCCAGCGCCTCCCAGGTCTCGACCGCGACCCGATCCGCCTGGGGCTGCAGCTCATCGGCGGTCGGCACCCGGGTGACCACCTGCCCCGCCCCGCCGGGGTAGGTCCGGATCACCCGCGCCGTCGTCTGCGCCACCGCGTGCGTGACGTTGACGGCGTGGTAGTAGAGCCCGGCCTGGACCAGCAGGAAGATCAGCGGCAAGAACACCGGCATGAGCATGGCGAACTCGATCGCGCTGACCCCCCGCTCCCGGTCGCTCCCGAGGCGGCGGCTGATCACACCGAACTACTCTGGCAGGTTGGAGCCGGTGGCGATCTTCGTCTTGCCATTGTTGATCACGACCATGACGGCCGTGCCGATCGCGATCGCGGCCACCACGCAGATCGCGGCGATCACCGCCCACTCGATCGCGGAGGCGCCGCGCTCGCTCCGCTCGCGCAGCGGCTCCACCCGGGTACGCACCAAGGCGAGCGTAAGGGCGACCAGGGGATTGTCACGCAGATGGTTCAGCATCGTGGTCCCTCTCGGTTGGGTCCGTGACTGATGATGACTCGGAATGGTGTCGGATTCGCCTAGGCAACGTTGAAGATGTTGTAGACAGCAGGATAAGTCAGGAAGAGCAGAAATCCGAAGCAGATCAGCAGTTGTGCGACAAGCATGGACTGCGATCGCTCTCCCGCCTTTCCTTCCGCTTCGGCCAGCTCACGGCGCCGGAGCGTGGCGGATCTGGCCGACAGTGACGCCCGGATCTTGGCGCCGTCATCGGCCACCAGGGTCAGCGCCGCGGAGAGGTCCCGCAGCTCCTCGATATCCAGCTCGTCGCCGAGCCGGCCGAGCGCCGCCCACGGGGTGAGGCCCTGCAGGCGGGCGAACGCGAGCGTGTCGCGGAGCCGGGCGAACGGCCAGCCGCCGCCGATCTGCGAGGCCATCGTCAGGGCCTCCGGGACGCCGCGGCCACCGGAGAGGTTCATCGCGACCAGGTCGAGGAATGCGCCGACCGCGTGCCGGAAATCCCGCCGCCGCTTGATCGCCTGCGACCGCAGCTCCAGCGTCGGCAGCGCCGCGGCGAGCAGGCCGCAGATCAGCCCGAGCGCGACCGGCAGCGCGAAGCCGGCGCGCAGCCCGATCACGTACAGCAGCGCGACCACGACCGGGCCGAACAGCAGGCCGCAGACGGCCAGGACGACCGTGGTGGCGAGGAAGCCCTCCATCGACCGGCCCAGCACGGCCAGGTCGGACCTGGTGGTGGTGAGCACGACACCGCGGGCGGCCAGCGACTGGGTCAGCGAGGTGCCGAGCGAGCCCCGCCAACCGCTGAGGCCCTCCCGGGCGAAGGCGCTGGAGATCGGCGACGGCGCCCGGGACGCGTCCAGGTGCGCCAGCGTGCCGGCGATGCTGGGCTTGGCCGGCCGCAGCGCGAAGATCATCACCAGCAGGCCCAACCCGACGAACCCGCCGGCCAGCATCCCGTAGACGACCAGCGCCGTGGTGCTCATGCCCGCCCCCCTCGGCGGCGTCGCGCGCTCTGCTGGGGTGTGATCATGCTGGCAACTCCGCACGCTCCGCGGTGGTCATGGGTGACTTGCTGGTGAGGAACCGCTCCGGCACCTCGAACTGGGCCAGCCTGCGCAGCCAGAGGAACCCGAGGGCGAAGGTCCCGAAGATCACGACCAGCGCGATCTGCCCGGCCGGCGTGGAGTACGGCGCGACATAGCGCCGGTTCAGCAGGGTCAGCCCGAGCACCACGCCCAACGTCAGGCCGAGGATGATCTGCACGCTGCGCCGGATGGACTTGCGACCCGCCTCGATCCGGCCCCGGACCTCCAGCTCCTCGCGCGCCGCCACGGACAGCGAGCCCAGCACGTCACGCAGGCCCGGTCCACGCAGCCGGGCGTTCAGGATCAGCGCGGCGATGATCAGGTCCGCGCTGGTGTCGTGCAGGTCGTCGGCGAACTTCATCAGCGCGTCCGGCAGCGGCTCGCGGGTGCGCAGCCGGTCGACCAGCAGCCCGATCGGCCGCTTCAGCGCCGCTCCGGCGGCGTTGTAGGTGGCCGGGATGGCCTGCTCCAGCCCGACCGCGCCGGCGATCGTGTCGCGCAGCGACTCGGTCCACGAGGCCAGCGCCTCCAGCCTGGCCATCTCGCCGCGGGCGAGGGCCGCGCCGCCGAACAAGGAGCGGGCGAAGAAGCCGAGCAGGCCGCCGGCCAGCGCGGCCACCGGCCAGTGGGTGATCAGCAGGGCGACCAGGGCGGCGGCCAACCCGATCAGCAGCCGGCGCCCCAGCGACTGCAGGTCGATCCGATCCGCCAGCTTGGGCGCGCCCTCGTCCGGCGGCGCCCAGCCGATGATCGAGGCGAGCAGCAGCAGCACCGCACCGCCCACCAACCCGCCGGACACCAGGGCGAGCAGCATCGTCCCGCTGATCATCCGGCCCACCTCCCGTAGTCCGCGGGGTCGTAGCCGACCGCTTCCAGGTCGGCCAGCGCCTGGATCGGCGCCGCCGGCACCGCCCGGCCGTCCCGGCCAGGCGCCCAGATCTCGCTGGACACCACCCGGCCGTCCACGCCGTTCACCTCGCGCACGCTGTTCACATACCGGGACAACCCGCCGCCCATCCGGTAGTTGTTGCGGCGCTGTACGAACACCACGAAGTTGATCGCACCGGCGACCAGCATGTGGCTGGCCTCGATCGGCAGGTGCTCCTCGGCCTGCAGCGCGTAGGTCGCAATGCGGTTGAACACCTCCGCCGAGTTGTTCGCGTGGATGGTGGACAGCGAGCCGTCGTTGCCCTGGCTCATCGCGTTCAGCATCGTGACGATCTCGTCGCCGAGCACCTCACCGACGATGACCCGGCTCGGGTTCATACGTAGCGACCGGCGAACCAGTTCACCCATCGAGATGCGGCCGCCGCCCTCGGAGTTCGGCAGCCGCTCCTCGAACGCGACCACGTTCGGGTGCAGCTCGGGGAACTCGTCCAGGCCCAGCTCCAGCGCCCGCTCCACGGTGATCAGGCGCTCGTGCGGCGGGATCTCGTTGGCCAGCGCGCGCAGCAGCGTGGTCTTCCCCGCGTTGGTCGAGCCGGCGATCATGAGGTTCTTGCGGGCCGCCACCGCGGCGGACAGGAACGCGGCCAGGCCCTCGTCCAGGGTGCCGTTGCCGACCAGGTCGGTGAGGAACACCTTGGGCAGCCTGGCGCGCCGGATCGACACGACCGGGCGCTTGCAGACCTCCATCACCGCCGAGAGCCGGGAGCCGTCCGGCAGGCGCAGGTCGAGCTGCGGGTTGGCGGTGTCGAACGGGCGGCTGCTCAGGCCCGAGTACGCGGCCAGCGTCTGCACCAGCTCGATCAGCTCGTCGTCGGTCTCGGCGACCGGCTCCAGCAGCAGCTCACGGCCGTCGGCATACCCGACGAAGACCCGGTCGCACCCGTTGATGTCAATGTTCTCCACCAGCGGGTCGTCCAGCAGCGGCTGCAGCCGGCCGACCCCGTAGAGCGCCGCGTGCACCGCGGCAGCAAGCGCTTCCTCGTCCTCGGGGCTGGGCGGGATCCGGCCGTACTCCAGCTCGACGCGGGCGTGCTCGGCCAGTGACCGGGCGATCAGCGAGCGGGCGTACTGCCGCTCGTCCTCGCCGCTCATCGACAGGCCGAGCACCGCGTCGTCGCGTCGCTGGGTAGCGATCTTCTCGGCTACCTCGGTGCGCAGCCGGCGTACCAGCGCGTGATCCATGCCGCTCCCGCCTGCCTCAGACCTCGACCCGCGACGCGGTCGCCTGTGCAATCTTCGCTGCGACGTCGCGGGCGGATCGGATGAGCAGGGATTTGTCCAGGCGGCCGACCCACTCGCCGGCGAGCATCCCGGCGCCGCGCGGGTCGTGCGCGATCCGCCCGATCACGGTGACCGGCAACCGCGCCTGCCGCAGCACCATCTGGATCTCCTGCGGCGACTTGTCGTCACGCGCGCCGGTGACCACGACCACGAACACCGGCGGCAACGACTGTGCCCGGCTGTTGACCTCGGCGACCACGGCGGCGGCACGCGCCCGCAGGTGCGCCACGCAGTCGATGCTGGGCCGGGTGACCAGCACGATCGCGCTGGCATGCACGATCACGTCGGCGTTCGGGCTGCCGTGGTAGAGCCGGCCGCAGTCGGCGATGACATCGACCCCGGGCACCCGGTCGAGCAGCATCGACACCGGCGACCAGAGCCCGGTCAGCCCGGCCGCCTGCTCGCCCGCGGACAGCCCGAGGATCACTTCCAGGCCGCCGTCGAGCCGCTGCACGTGCTCGAACACCTGCTGCGGCACCGCGCCCCGGCGCACGCCGACGGCCAGGCTGATCAGCCCGGTCTCCGGGGACAGCGGGACGCCGCGGGCGCCGCGCAGCCGCAGCGCGATATCGCCACCGGAGGGATCAAGCTCGGCCAGCAGGGCACGCCGGGGCCAGACCGCCGCGAGGGTGAGCGCCGCGGTGGTGACGCCCGGCGAGCCTTTGTCCGCCGCGACCGCGATCAGGGCCACTCCTGCTACTCGCTTCCGGTCTCGAACGGGGTCGACTCGGGCAACAGTACGAGCGTGATCGCCTTCACCGCGTTCGCCTGAGCCACCATCGGCAGACCCCCGGCGGCCGTACTGGTCAGGTCGTCGTTCTTGATCACCAAGCTCACCAGGATCGCGCCCTGACTGTCGCTCGACGTCCGCACCGAGGTGACGTACGCGACGTCGACCAGGGTCTGCCCCTGCGGCAGCAGGGTTCCGTTCTTGGCCCCGCCGGCCGGCACGCCCTTGTCCGAGCTGGGCGTGTAGAGGATCTTGACCTTGTCGCCCGCCTTCAGGTCGGCCGGGTACATCCCCTCGGGGATCGTCGCACCCACCTCCGCGAAGGAATTGCCCGGGATCTGGATCTGGGTGCTGATCATCGCGGTGGTCAGGATCGTCCCTTTCCGGATCGGCACGGTGGCCCGATAGTGCCGACCGACCACCTGCGACAACTCGCTGTACTTGACCGGTCGCGTGCCGGATATAGCGAACGAGATCTGGTCCTCGTGGAAGTCGCCCACGACGAAGACGTGACCGAACGGGACGTCGTTCGTCAGCGCGAGCACGCTCTGCTTCTGGCCGCTGTTCAGGACCAGGAAAGCGCTCAGCGCGGCGCCGCCGAGGACGAGCACCAGGGCGAGCGCGGCCAGCGCCGGCCGGCGCTGGCGGGTGGGCACCGGCAGCCGCTCCTGCAGCCCCGGCGGGCCCCCGGGGGGACCCGGCTGACCGCCCCGCCCACCGCGCGTCCAGGAGGGGCCGGTCTCGGTCGTCTGCGTCATGTCACATCTCTTCGTCGCGGGGCCGATGGCGGATGGGCAGGGGGCGACCGTACGCAGTGCTGCGGCTGCCGTCGAGAAGAAGTCTAAGGGCATACTGGCGGTGCCGATTTACTCCGAACGCCGCAAACGCCCCGGTACGTCTCCTGAGCCAGGTGCGAACACGTACCAGCCGAAATCGTCGCAGCGGCGAACTACGCTTGCGGGGCCGGAGGGGAGAGGTTCGCGATGGACATCCAGTTGACCGCCGTCGACGCCCGCAGCGGGCGCTGGCAGGACATCGTGCTCGTGCTGGAACCAGAGAGCACCGTTGCCGACGCCGAACGGGCTTTGCGCAGCTCACTGGGGGTGGAGGCGATGCACCTCGGCGGCGGGATGGCCGCCGGGCGGGCGCCCGGGCCGGCCGGTGGGCCGGGCGCGCAGGGCGGGCTCTGGGTGGCCGGGCGCCCGGTCCGGCCCGACCTGCCGGTCGGCGTCAGCCCGCTGCGCGAGGGTGTGGTGGTCGGCCTCGGCGGCCCGGTCGGGCTGGGCATCCACGACCCGGACGTCGGCGGCGTCGTCGAGGTGCGGGTGGTCGGTGGCCCGGATTCGGGCCGGGTGCACCGGTTGCCGCTGGGCGAGTACGTGCTGGGCAGCGCGCACGACGCCGACGCGTACGTGGAAGACCCGACCGTCTCCGCCCGGCAGGCCCGGCTGCTGGTCACCCCCACCGAACTGCGCTGGACGCCGTTCGACGAGGCCGGGGCGGCCAAGCTGGAGGGCAAGAAGATCACCGCCGAGCGGCTGGTGAAGGCCGGTCAGGTGGTCGCGGTCGGCAACACCCGGCTGATGATCTGGCCCGCCGAGGCGCCCGACGCCGCGCTGGTCGCGACCAACGACGGCGGGCTTGCGTACAACCGGCCGCCGCGGCTGCCCCCGGCGCCCAAGGCCAGCCGGGTCGACATGCCGATCGAGCCGAAGGACGGCGGCAAGCGGCCGATCCCGATCCTGGCCACGCTGGCCCCGCTGGCCTTCGGCTTCCTGATGTTCGCCGTCACGAAGCAGATCACATTCCTGATGTTCACCCTGCTCAGCCCGATCCTGATGATGACCAACGTCATCAGCGAGCGGCGGCAGGGCAAGAAGTCGCAGAAGCAGCAGTTGATCGACTACAAGGCCGCGCTGGCGGAGGCCACCAAGCGGCTGACCCAGGCGGCGAGCCTGGAGCGGCGGTTGCGCCGGTACGACGCACCCGACCCGGCCACCGTACTGGTCACCGCGCTCGGCCCGCGCCGCCGGCTGTGGGAGCGGCGCAGTTGGGATCCCGACCGGTTGCTGCTCCGGCTGGGCACCGCGCGGCTGCGGTCGTCGATCGAGGTCACCGGCGGCTCGGTCGACGGCAACCCGGAGCCGCCGATGCTGGACGACGTCCCGGTCACCGTCGAGTTGCCGGAGACCGGCGGTGTGCTCGGCGTGGCCGGCCCGCACCGCGAGGTGCACGCCACCGCGCGCTGGCTGGTCGCGCAGGCGGCCACTCTGCACAGCCCGCGTGACCTGTCGATCGTCGTGCTGACCGACGAGCGCGGCGAGGCCGACTGGGGGTGGACGCGGTGGCTGCCGCACACCCGGCCGGACGGGCGCGACTGCGTCTCGCTCACCGGCAGCTCGTCCGACGTCACCGCGCGGCGGATCAGCGAGCTCGCCGGCGTCGTCGGCCAGCGGCAGTCCACGCTGGAGCACGGCCGGACGATGGACCTCTCCCGGGTCCCGGTCACCCTCGTGGTGCTCGACGGCGCCCGGGCGCTGCGCTCGATGCCGGGCATGCCGCAGGTGCTGCAGGATGGCCCGGCCGTCGGCGTCTACGCGATCTGCCTGGACGCCGAGGAGCGGCTGCTGCCCGAGGAGTGCGGCGTGGTCGCCTCCTACAAGCCGGCCGACCTGCCCCGCATGACCGTCCGCCGCGCCTACGGCCTGACCGTGGAGGACGTGCTGGCCGACTCGGTCAGCGTGAGCTGGGCCGACCGGGTCGCCCGCGCGATGACCGCGATCCGGGACGTCAGCCGCGACGAGGGCGACAGCTCCCTGCCGCAGTCGCTGCGGCTGCTGGACGTGCTGGAGCTGGAGCCGCCCGAGCCGGGCCGGTTGATCGCCGGCTGGTCGGCCGGGCACGGCCGGTCCACGTACGCCGCGATCGGCGCGTCCGCGGAGGGCCGGTACGGCGTGGACATGAGGAAGGACGGGCCGCACGCGCTGGTCGCCGGCACCACCGGCGCCGGCAAGTCCGAGCTGCTGCAGTCGATCATCGCCTCGCTCGCGGTGGCGAACCGGCCGGACGCGATGACGTTCGTGCTGATCGACTACAAGGGTGGCGCCGCGTTCAAGGACTGCGTGCACCTGCCGCACACCGTCGGCATGGTCACCGACCTGGACGGGCACCTCACCGAGCGGGCGCTGCAGTCGCTGAACGCCGAGCTGAAACGGCGCGAGCACGTGCTCGGCGGCGTCGGCGCCAAGGACATCGAGGACTACTGGGACACGATCGACGCGGCCGGCTTCCGCAGCCCCGACGGCCAGCCGCCGGACCCGATGCCGCGCACCATCCTGATCATCGACGAGTTCGCCTCGCTGGTGGAGGAGCTGCCCGACTTCGTCACCGGGCTGGTCGGCATCGCGATGCGGGGCCGGTCGCTGGGCGTGCACCTGATCCTGGCGACGCAGCGCCCGTCCGGCGTGGTGTCGCCGGTGATCCGGGCCAACACCAACCTGCGGATCGCGCTGCGGGTCACCGACGACGCCGAATCCAGCGACGTGATCGACGCCAAGGACGCCGCCCGGATCAACAAGTCCACCCCGGGGCGCGGCTACGCCCGCACCGGCTTCTCCGCGCTGACCGCGTTCCAGGCCGGCCGGGTCGGTGGTCGGCGGCCGGGCGCGGTCGCCGGCCCGCCGCCGGCGCTGGCCGTCCCGATCGCCTGGGAGCAGCTCGGCGCGCCGATCGAGCGGCCCGCCTCGGTCGAGGACGACTCGAACATGGAGACCGACCTGCAGGTGCTGGTCGGCTCGATCCAGCAGGCCGCGCAGCGGGCCGGGATCGCGACCTACCGCAGCCCCTGGCTGCCGGCGCTGGCCGAGGACATCGCGCTGGGCGATCTACCGCCGCTGGTGGACGCGCCGGCACCGGGC
>JBBWZH010000614.1:0-8943 GCA_039648995.1 Mycobacteriales bacterium | reverse complement strand
CCTCCGCAGTCATCAAACTGCTGGTTGAGGAGACCACTCCAGACGTTCGCTGCCTTCTACGACTCCCACGGCGACGCCGGCTTTGCCGTCAGCACTCCTCAGGACTGACGCTCGAGGCCGTCGTTCCGCATCTGCCCGATCAGTGGCAGCGCTGCCTTGCTGCTCCGCTACGTCCTGGCGATGGATGCGACCGGTGACTGCGTGGGAGCGGCGAATTGCGCGTTCGGGAACGGTCGATGGGGCAGATTTACTGCCTGTTTGGCGGTTTGACGTGCGCTCAGCAGCGTATGCTCTTGCGGCTGACCGTATGGGTATGGTGACGTTACGTATGCAAGTGAGTCTCGTAGGCAACATTGGCGCTGGTGTGCCCGCCTGGGCGGGTCACGGACGGCCCGGGTCCGCCGACGGATGACGGGCGCCGTGTCGGAGCCCGCCGGGGAACCTGCTACGGTCCGCGGCCGGTCGGCCGATGAGGTGGGCGTGAGTACCCAGTCGCTCGGTGCACCGAGTGCGGAGTTCTGGGTCAACCACATCCGTGCGTCCACCGTGCTCTACATGCTCTGCAACATCGCCGTCTGGGCCTATCTCCTGCTCACGCCGGACGGCGGGCACCGGCTGCTGATCTTCGCGCTGGCCGTGTCCGGGTTGGCGTTCTCGTTCGTGGTCGACCGGTTCCGGCACACGATCGCGCGCAGCGGCAAGAACCTGCAGGTGCTGTACGGCTGGAGCACCCTCACCTACTCACTGGTCACGCTGATCTCCTACCTGGACGGCGGCGCCAGAAGCCCCCTCTGTCTGCTGCTGTTCATCGCGCTGAGCTACATCTCGCTGGCCTACCCGCCGCGGTCGGTGCTGGCCTTCACCGCGCTGGCCGTCCTGGTCTACCTGGGGCTGGCCGCGACCGGGTCGTCGGCGTACACCGCGGCGGTGCTGCTGTCCGCGTCGATGCTCGGGCTCTGCGGTCTGCTCGGCACGTTCGCCGCGGCCAACCAGTGGCGGCAGCGGGCCGCGCTGGCCGAGCTGGCCGGTCGGCTCGAGCTGCAAGCCGCGACCGACCAGCTCACCGGCTGCCTCAACCGGCGGACGTTCCACGAGCGACTAGCCGGCGCGCTGGACCAGGCCGGCGCCGTCGGCGCCCCGGTGAGCCTGCTGATCGTCGACGTCGACCACTTCAAGACGATCAACGACACCTACGGCCACCTCGCCGGCGACGAGGTGCTGGCCATGATCGGCACGGTGCTCGCCGGTACGCCGTGGACGGCCGGGGCCGCCGCCGGCCGGATCGGTGGCGACGAGTTCGCGGTGGTGCTGCCCGGCGCCGGTTTACAGGCCGCGCACGACATCGGTCGGCGCATCCATGCCGAGGTCGGCGGCCGCACGCTGTCGGTGCCGGTTACGGTCACGCTCAGCGTCGGCATCGGTTCCTGCCCGGCCGCCGCGGCCACCCTGGACGAGTTGTACAACGAGGCCGACCGGTCTCTCTACTCGGTCAAGTGGTCCGGCCGGGACGGCGTCGCGGCGGTGAACCCGTCCGAACCCGCAGCCTGAGAAGCGTGCCCGAACGGGCGGAACCCGTGCCGCCCGAGCGGCATCTGAGCACCGCTGACCCCAGCTAGGCACCGCGAACCAAACACGTCACAGGCTGCTGCTACGTTGCCGCTCCGGCAGCGAACGGATATGGGGGAAGAAATCATGACCGGCGACGATCGGCCCGCCGACAGCTCCTCGACGCACCCGCGGCCTGACGGCACCGGGCCATCGCCGGAATCCCCCTGGCCCGCCACGCCGGGCCAGCTGCCGACCAGCCCACCCTCCAGCCCGACCGGCGCGCAGCCCGCCGCCGGCGGGTTCTCGTCACCGCCCGGCGACCCGGAGCCCGGCTCGCCGCCCGCGTTCGGGCCGCCCGGCCAGGCCGGCTCCCCGCTAACCGCCGCCGGCGCCTCGTACGGCCAGGTCACCGGCCCGTCGTTGCCGCAGCCCGGCGTGCCGCCGGCCACTGGCGACCTCGCCGGCCAGCAGCCGGCCTTCGGCTCCGGCCCGGCGCCAGCGGCCGGGTACCCGTCCGGTCAGCCAGGACCGTCGACCGGCCAGCGGGCCGGCTCGGGCCCGCCGCCGGCGGGTAGCTATCCGTTGGGTCAGCAGCCGTACGGTTCCGGTGCGACGCCGCCGGCCAGTTACCCGTCCGGTCAGCAGCCCTACGGTTCCTCGCCGCCTGCGGCAGGCGGCTACCCGTCGGGCCAGCAGCCGTACGGTCCCGGTGCGACGCCGCCGGGCGGCTACCCGTCCGGACAGCAGCCCTACGGTTCCGGCCCGGCGCCGGCGGACGGCTATCCGTCGGGTCAGCAGCCGTACGGTTCCGGTGCGGCGCCGGTGGGCGGTTATCCGTCGGGTCAGCAGCCGTACGGTTCCGGTCAGGGGCCAGCGGCGTCCGGTCAGCAGCCGGTGGGCGGCTATCCGTCCGGTCAGCAGCCGGCGGGGTACCAGTCGGGGCCGTACGGGTTGGGGCAGCCGCCCGGCCAGCCGGGTGGTCAGTACTTCGCCGGCGGGCAGCCGCCGGGTGCGTACCAGGCGCCCGGCGGGTGGCCGGCCGGTGCCGCGGGCTACCCGGGTGGCCAGCCGGACTACCTCGGCTCCGGGTACCCGGCGTCACCGGTGGGTCGGCCGCCGCGCCGGCGCCGGCGCGCGTTGTGGGCGGTCGTCGCCAGCGCCACCGCGGTCGCGCTCACGGCCGGCGGGGTCACCGCGTACACATTGCTGGCCGGCAGCGGCGTCACGCTCGATACCCAACTGCCCGGCGACTCGGTGGCCTACGCCGAGGTGAACCTCGACCCGCCGGCAGGGCAGAAGGTGGCCGCGCTCCGGTTCTTCCACCACTTCGCCGACCTGCACGTCCAGGAGAACTCGCCGGACCTGCTGGAAGGGCTGTTCGAACCACTGCTCGACTCGCCGGACACGCAGCGGCAGTACCGGGAGAACATCAAGCCCTGGGTGGGCAAGCACGCCGCGGTCGCCGTCGACCCGCAGGGTGACCGCGGCGAGATGGTCGTGGTGATCGAAGCCACCGACACCGGCAAGGCCAGCACCGGGCTGGACACGATGCGCCGGCAGACCCATGAGCAGTTCGGCTACGTGATCAAGGACAAGATCGTCGTGCTGGCCAGCTCCGCGGCTGTCGCGCAGGCCGCGGTGACCGCGGCCGGCAACAGCTCGTTGCACGACAACAAGACATTCCAGGGCGACGTCAAGTCCGTCGGTGACGGTGGCATCCTCACGGCCTGGGCCGACCTGGCCCACCTGGACAAGTTGACCGGCCTCACCGGGCTCACCGGCCCCGCCGGGCTGCCGGGCGGCGGTGCCGCATCGGGCGTCGACCTGCCGAAGGCGACCGGTCGGGCGGTCGCGTCGCTGAAGTTCACCGACAACACCGCCGACGTGGTGTTCCGCACGTTCGGCACCCAGCAGGTGCCGGCCGGCGAGGCGGTCGGCCCGAGGCTGGGCACCTTGCCGGAGGACACCGCGATCGCGGTGGCGCTCAGTGGCGGCGACCGGCTGGTCAAGCAGGCATACCAGCAGCTCAAGGACGCCGGCCTGGCCGACGAGATCACCTCGGTGGAGAAGAACCTGGGCATGAGCCTGCCGGACGACCTGGCCGCGCTGGTCGGCTCGACCACGGTGGTGGCCGTCGGCGGCTCGTCCGGAGCGCCGGCGTTCGGCGCGATCGCCAAGACCGCCGATGTGGACCGGGCGAAGACCGCGGCCGAGAAGGTGTCGAACAAGATCGGCGAGTCGCGAGGGCTGACCGTCCGCTCGGTGGGCGACAGCACCGTGTTCGCGTCCTCGCCCGACTACGCCAGCAAGCTGGCCGGCAACGGCGGGCTCGGCAACAGCGACCTGTTCAAGTCGGCCATGCCGGAGCTCGCCGGTGCCCAGTTCGCGGTCTACGTCGACGTGCACGGGGTGGGGCAGCTCGGCGGCGGGAACCTGTCCGGGCCGGGCGCCCAGCTGCGCGCGTTCGGGCTCACCGCCACCACTCAGGGCAGCGACTCGACCGTCCACCTACGACTGGTCGTCTGACCAGCGACGTCACCGGACGCTGGTCGCTGTGGGCGCGGGGGCCTGCGGCGGCCGGCGGTCGGTGACCGGATGGCCGGTGGATGGCGCAACGGGGAAGGTCTGAAACTCTTCGGGGCTGGGTAGGCCCATACCGCAGACCCGCGTGACCGACGGTGCCGATCCGGGCGTCAGGCCGCCATCCGGATGCCTGGACGGTAGCGTGACGACCGAGACCGGCCTTGGCCGACTACGGCGGGTGAGGTCACGACCGAGGCGGCGAGGGGTCCGGCGAGTGTCCGTTGACATGTCCGCTGATCCACCCGCCGCGCGACGACCCTGGCCGGCGGCGGTGCCGGGAATGAGCGGCGGGGTCCTCGCGCACGAGGCGCTGTTCTACCGGACCGTCGCGGAGTTCACCGCCGGCTGCGCCGGCTTCCTGCGCCGCGGGCTGGCCAACGGTGACGCCGCGCTGGTGTCGATCCCGGCGGTGCGCATCCCGCCGCTGCGGGCCTCGCTGAGCGCGCTCAGCGAGCGGGTGCGGTTCGTCGACATGACGCGGGTGGGCGTCAACCCGGCGCGGATCATCCCGTTCGTCCGGCAGTTCGCCGACGGGCACGCCGGTCGCCGGGTCAGCTTCATCGGTGAGCCGATCTGGGCGGCCCGCTCGTCGGCCGAGATCCGCGAGTGCGTGCGGCACGAGGCGCTGCTGAACGCCGCCTTCGCCGACGCCGACATCAGCATCTTCTGCCCGTACGACTCGGCTGGGCTGAGCGAGGCGACGGTCGCCGACGCCTGGCGCACGCACCCGGTCGTCGGCGAGGCCGGCCGCTGGCAGCGCAGCCCGCACTACACCGACCCGGCCGTGCTCTACGCCGCCGCGGACCGGCCGCTGCCGGCGCCCCCGCGCGGCACAATGGTGTTCCCGTTCGACGGTGCTGACCTGCCGCTGATCCGCCGGATCATCGGCGAGCAGGCCCGGCGGCTCGGGCTGGCCGGTGACCGCGCCGACGACCTGACGATGGCGGTCAACGAGGTGGTCACCAACACGGTCGCGCACGCCAGCGGCAGCGGGACGCTGCGCGTCTGGGTGGACCTCGGGCTGGACGCGCTGGTCTGCGAGATCGCCGACACCGGCCGGATCGACGACCTGCTGGTCGGCCGCCGCCGCCCGCCGACCGACGCCGAGGGCGGCCGCGGGCTCTGGCTGGTGAACCAGCTCTGCGATCTCGTCGAGCTGCGGTCGACCGAGCAGGGCACCACGGTCCGGCTGTACGCCGGCCGGCGGTAGCCCCGGCCGTAGCCCCCGGCGGTCGTCACCGGGCCGTCACCCGGCGGTCCACCCGCGGCCGCCCGGCAGGCAGGCGGCGACGGTGGGAAATCGTCAGTGGGTGGAGTTACGGTGGCTCGGCCGCTGGGAACTGTCTCTTCGGCGCCGCCGCTGGTGCCGATCCTGCCGGAAGGAGCGGTCATGTTCGACGCCGCATCTCGGATCTATCCCGACGACCTGGACCTGGAGGAGCCGCTGTCTGAGTCGGCCGCCGAGGTGTACGTCGGCCGCACCGCGTTCAAGACGGGGCCGCCGACGCTGGTCGGGGTCGAGCTGGAATGGCTCGTCTACGACACCGCCCTATCGCCCGCCTCCGTCCCCGCCCAGCGCGTGCAGGCCGCGCTCGACGGGTCACCTGCCGCCTGCTTCGCCGCCGGGAGCGGCGCCCGCCCCGCCGACCAGCCCAACCATTCGGGTCTCGGCGGCCGGCTCACCACCGAGCCGGGTGGGCAGCTGGAGCTCAGCTCGCCGCCCGCCCCGCTCGCCCAGACCCTCCGCGACACGGCCGCTGACCTGGCGGCGGTGCGGGAACGGCTGGCCGCCGACCAGCTCGCCCTCGTCGGGTACGGCCTCGACCCGGTACGGCCGCCGCTGCGGCAGTCGGACGAGCCCCGGTACGTGGCGATGGAGCGGCACTTCGACCGCCGCGGCCGGGCCGGTCGGCTGATGATGTGCTCGACGGCGTCCGTCCAGGTCTGCCTCGACGCCGGCACCGACGACGCGGAGGTCGCCGTCCGATGGCGGGCGTTGCACGCGTTCGTCCCGGTGCTCGTCGCCCTGTTCGCGAACTCTCCCCTGCTGGAGGGCCACCCTACGGGGTGGCGATGTAGTCGGCAGGCGGTCTGGTCCCGGATCGACCCGTCCCGGACCCGCCCGCCTGCCGATGTCGCCCCGCTCGGCCCGCCAGCGAAGACCGGCGACCCGCGTTCGGCCTACGCCGAGTACGCGATGGACGCCGAGGTGCTCGCGGTCCGCCGCGAGGGCCGGCCCTGGGACGCGCCCGCCGGGCTGACCTTCCGCGGCTGGCTGCGCGGGGACAGCCCGCCCGAGCTCGGCCGGCCCCGCGTCGGCGACCTGGACTACCACCTCAGCACGCTGTTCCCGCCGGTCCGTCCGCGCGGGCATCTGGAGCTGCGGGTGATCGACGCCCAGCCGGACGACCGCTGGCAGCTGGTCGCCGCGGTGGTCGCCACGCTGCTGGACGACCCGATCGCCCGGGACGCGGCGCTGGCCGCGACCGAACCGGTGGCCGGTGCGCTGCCGGCGGCCGCCCGCCTCGGCCTGGCCGACCCGGCGCTGGCCCGGGCCGCGGTGGTGGTGCTGGCCGCGGCCATCGCGGGGATGCGCCGGGCCGCGCTGCCGGCCGAGCTGATCGAGGCGGCTGACCGGTACGCCGAGCGGTACCCCGGCCGCGGCAGCAGCCCGGCCGACGAGCTGCTCGCCGAATGGCCCGATCACCCACTGCACCGCGAACCCATCGCGGCCCGCCCCGGCCCCGCCACCAGCGGCGCCGAACACCTCGTACCGCGCCGCCGGCCGACCGCCGCGCCGGCGTGGGAAGGGAGCCTGTAGATGACGAGCCCATCGGTGACCGAATCGACCGCCGCGTTGCGGCAGCGGATCGCGGATGGGCTGGAACGCGCCCGCCGCCGCTCGATCGCGCTGACCACCGACGTGCTGGACACCCCGCAGCTGACCGCGCAGCACTCGCCGATCATGTCGCCGCTGGTGTGGGACCTGGCGCACGTCGGTAACCAGGAGGAGCTCTGGCTGGTCCGGGACGCGGGCCGGCTGGAGCCGGTGCGGTGCGACATCGACGACCTGTACGACGCGTTCAAGCACCCGCGCAGCGATCGGCCGGCGCTGCCGCTGCTCGATCCGGCAGAGTCCCGCGCCTACATCGGTACGGTCCGGAACAAGGTGCTGGACCTGCTCGACTCGTTGCCGTTCGAGGGGCGGCGGCTGACCGAGGACGGCTTCGTCTTCGGCATGATCGTCCAGCACGAGCAGCAGCACGACGAGACCATGCTGGCCACCCACCAGCTGCGGTCCGGCGAGCCGGTGCTGGCCGGGGTGCCGACCCCGCGGCCCGCCGCCGGCCTCGACCTGCCGCCCGAGGTGCTGGTGCCGGCCGGCGAGTTCGCGATGGGCACGTCGATGGAGCCGTGGGCGCTGGACAACGAGCGGCCGGCGCACCGGGTCGACCTGCCCGCGTACTGGATCGACACCACCCCGGTGACCAACGCCGCCTACACCGCGTTCATCGAGGCCGGCGGGTACGACGACCCGCGGTGGTGGTCGGCCGACGGCTGGGCGCACCGGCAGCGGGCCGGCCTGGTCGCGCCGCAGTCCTGGGAGCGGATCGGGCCGGACTGGTGCCGCACCCGGTTCGGCCGTACCGAGCCGGTGCCGCCCGGCGAGCCGGTGCAGCACGTCTGCTGGTACGAGGCGGACGCGTACGCGCGGTGGGCCGGCAGGCGGCTGCCGACCGAGGCGGAGTGGGAGAAGGCGGCCCGGCACGACCCCGCGACCGGCCGGTCCCGGCGGTACCCGTGGGGCGACGACGAGCCGGCCGGCCAGGCCAACCTCGGCGGTGACCACCTGCGGCCGGCTCCGGTCGGCGCCTACCCGGCCGGCGCGTCCGCGTACGGCGTGCAGCAGCTGATCGGCGACGTCTGGGAGTGGACGGCCAGCGACTTCGTCGGCTACCCGGGCTTCGAGGCCTACCCGTACCAGGAGTACTCGGAGGTGTTCTTCGGCACCGGCGAGCACCGGGTGCTGCGCGGCGGGTCCTGGGCCACCGACCCGGCCGCGTGCCGGGCCACCTTCCGGAACTGGGACTACCCGATCCGCCGGCAGATCTTCGCCGGCTTCCGGTGTGCCCGGGACGCGCGCCCGGACGAGGGCTGAGGCGCGGTGTGCCGGCACCTGGCGTACCTCGGCCCGCCGGTCCCGATCCGGGCGCTGGTCGTCGACCCGCCGCACTCGCTGCTGCGCCAGTCCTGGGCGCCGCGCCGGCAGCAGCACGGCACGGTGAACGCGGACGGGTTCGGCGTCGGCTGGTACGCCGACGGTGACCCGATCCCGGCCCGCTACCGCAGCGACCGTCCCATGTGGACAGATGCGTCGTTCGCGGACGTGGCCCGGGTGGTGCGGACCGGGGCGCTGCTGGGCGCGGTGCGGTCGGCCACCCCGGGGATGCCGTACACGGTCGGGGCGGCGGCGCCGTTCGCGGCCGGGCGCTACCTGTTCAGCCACAACGGCGTGGTGCCCGGGTGGCCGCGGCAGATCGCGCTGATCACGGCGGGGCTGACCCTGGCCGACCTCGCCCGGGTGATGAGCATGGAGGCGGCCACCGACTCGGCGCTGCTCTGGGCGCTGGTGCAGCGGCACCTGGACGGTGGCGCCAGCGCGCCGCAGGCGCTGGCCGCGGTGGTCCGGCTGGCCGCGTCCACCGCCGGTGGCCGGCTGAACCTGCTGCTCACCGACGGCGACCAGATCGCGGCCACCGCGTTCGGCGACACGCTCTGCTGGCGCGCCGACGGCCGCGGTCTGGTGGTCGC
>JBBWZH010000581.1:0-24965 GCA_039648995.1 Mycobacteriales bacterium | reverse complement strand
AACTCGCCCATCCAGGTGGTGCCGATCAGGCTCACGTCCGGCGTCTGCCGGCCGGCGATCGCAGTCGCGATCTTGTCGTGCGCCGCATCCCAGGGCACCGGTGTGACCTTCACGGTGACGCCTGGGTTGGCCGCCTCGAAGCCCTTGGCCAGCACCGAAAGCTTCTCGCCCTCGGTGCCCATGGCCCATACCGTGATCGTGCCGGTCGCCGCGCCGCCGGCGACGCCCTTGGCCTGCTCGCCGCCGGGCCCCGCACCGCTGCGGCCGCAGCCGGAGAGCATCACGCCGGCCACGCATAACAGAGCAACCACGCGCGTCCGCTGGTTCATTGCTCCTCCTACTCGTGCCAGTCCACTGTGGTCAGTCGTGCTCCCCGCAGCTCGATCGGATGACTACTTCGGTGTGCAGTACGTCGTGCCGCGCGGCGACCCGCTCGCCGACGATGCGCTCGTCCAGCGCACGGGCGGCCCGGCCACCGAGCTCCCGCATCGGCTGCCGCACGGTGGTCAGCCCGGGTCGGGCGTACCGGGCGGCCATGATGTCGTCCCAACCGGTGATCGCGACGTCGCCAGGCACCGACAGGCCCAGTTCCTCGGCGGTCAGCAACGCGCCGAGGGCGATCTCATCGTCCGCGCAGACCAGCGCCTGCGGCCGGCCGCGTGCGGCGGACAGCAGCCGCCGGGCCACCGTGCGGCCAGATGCCTCGCTGAACCCACACCGCACCGGCTGCCGCGGCCGGATGCCGCGCTCGGTGAGCACGCCGGACAGGCCGGCCCAGCGGGCGGCAGTATCCGCGGAGGCCTCGGGATCGCCGAGGAACGCGATCCGGCGGTGGCCGTGGTCGAGCAGGTGCGCGGTCAACTGGCGGGCGCTGGCGAGGTTCTCCGTGCTGATCGTGTCGACCCCCGCGACGGCGGTGCGGGCCAGCAGCACGACCGGCACGCCCATCGCGACGACCTCGTCCACCACGTCGTCCCGAACCGTCCGGCCGAAGATGACCAGACCGTCCACTCGGGACGCAAGGTCGAGCACGCGGCCGCGGATCGCTTCCCGGCCGTGGGTGGAGAGGATCAGCACCGACCGGCCCAACTCGGCGGCCACCTCCTCGTACCCGACGACGACTTCGGCGTAGTACGGGCCGGAGAGATCGGGGAACACGATGCCGTTGGCTGCGTGCCGGCGCTCGGCCAGCCCCCGGCCGAGGCGGCTGGGCACGAAGCGCAGCGTGTCGATCGCCTCGAGCACCCGGTCGCGCGTCTCCCCGGCGACCGGCCCGCTGTCGCGCATCACCCGGGACACTGTGGTGATGGAGACGCCGGCGTGCGCGGCGACCTGATAGATCGTCACGCCCTGCGGCCCGGGAGGGCTGTTCGGCCGAGCCGGCGCCGCCCGTTCGGCGCTCGCTCCGGCGGCGCGCCGGCTAGGCACCGCGGTCAGGTCCTTCACGGACTGCAAGCGCTTTCACGTGCGGAATTATCCCACGAGATGCGGAGTCTGTGAACTGGCTGTTACCTCCCACCAGAGACCGCTTGCAGCTCGTGACCATATTGGCCCGGACAGCCGGCGACAAGAGGGCCATGCGGCCCGACATCTACTAGGCCGATGACTCGGCGTGGCTATCCCACTCCACCGCTTGCACGCACAACCGTGTATCACCCGGCCGGGTGGCTCTGTCTCTCTCGCGCAGCAGCCGCCGGCCGCCCGCCGGCGGGATCCGAAACGGGGGAATCGGATGATCGGTTCGACGCTCAAGGCCGCCGCGCTCGGGGCAGCCGGCCTGGCCGCGCTGGCCATCGCCACACCGGCCGCCACCGCCGCGCCCACCAGGCAACCGGGCGCCGATCGCGGCCCCGCGCTCAGCGCAGCCGCACAGGCATACCGCACCGTCTATCCACAGCTGTCGGCAGCGCAGGCGCGGGCCGCCGCAGCGGGGCAGGAGGCGCGCAAGTCGCTCTACACAGCGCTCGGCGAGACCACCTTCGGCGGCGCCTGGTTCGACCCGCCGACCGGGCAGTTGCACATCCTGGCCACCACGCCGGCGGCCCGCGACCGGGCCACCGTGCTCGGCCACCGGCTGGGGCTCTCGGTGCAGGTGCACCCGGCCCGGTACAGCTTCGCCGCGCTGCAGCGGCAGGCGGACGCGCTGCGGGCCGGCGGTGACGAGTTGAGCCGCGCCGCCCGCGGTCACGTCGGCATCGACGTGGCCGGCAACCGGGTGCTGGTCGCGGTCCCGGCCACCCGGCTCGGCGCGCTCGGCCGTGCCGCCACTGCCGCGGCCACCGGGGCGCAGCGCCCGGGCAGCGTCGCATTGGTCGCAGATCCGGGCCGGCGCACCCAGCTCGACGCCGGCTGCACCTCCCGGACCGCCTGCGACGTGACCGTCCGGGCCGGCTCCGTACTGTGGACCGGCTCACCCGGCAGCAACGTCTGCTCGGTCGGATTCACCGCCCGCGACGCCGGTAACCAGCGGTACGTCTACACCGCCGGCCACTGCTCCGGCGGCAACGGAGTCACCTGGGGCACCGGAGGCATCGCGATCGGTCCGATGTGGAGCTCGGTGCAGTCCGGCGCCCTCGACGCGAGCATCATCAAGGTCACCAACTCCTGGTTCCGCTACGACGCCGGCGGCCAGATCTACAACGAGTACACGGCCAACCGGTCGGTGCCGCTGACCGCGGTGGCGCCGACCGTCGGCTTCATCTGGGCCGGCGACGCGGTCTGCCTGGCGGCCAACTTCCCGGCCCCGAACGGCCCGAACTACTGCGGCGTGGTGGGCACCAACAGCGACCCGGCCGTCGGCGGGATGGTCCGGGTGGACGGGCTCGACGGCTGCCCGGGCGACAGCGGCGGCGGCTGGTACTGGCTGACGTCCGCGGGCAACCGGTACGGCTACGGGCTGCACAGCCGCAGCGACGTCGGCTGCCACGGCTCCCAGGGCGGCTCGCACTCCTGGTTCAGCCCGCTGCCCACCATCAAGGCGGGCTTCACCCCGAACCTCACGGTGGAAACCGCCTGATCGGATCGGTACGCCCGCGGCCGGCCGGGGATCCCGGCCGGCCGCTGCGGTCTCCAGCACGGCCACGGTGCGGTTGCCCCCACCCCTGGTTCAGGTGGTCTCCGTAGTGGAAGTTGGCCGCCGGTGCGGCAGCCTGGAGGCGTGCGCGAGACAACGACCACGCTGCGGCCCCGGGTCCGCACCGCCGTCCGGCCACTGACCGACTGGCGGACACTGGTGCAGCTCGGTTACCTGCTGACCGGCCTTCCGATAGCGTTCGTCACCGGATACCTACTGCTGTTCGCGCTGCCGGTGAGCGTGGTGATCGCGGTGGCCACCACAGTGGTGCCGCTGGTGCTGACGTCGATCATCCGCGCGGTCTCGCTGGTGATGGACCGCGTCTTCCGGCTGATCGTCCGGCACCCGCTGTTCGATCCGAACCGGCCGCTGCCGCCGGCCCGGGTGGACCGGCTGCGGCGGCGGATCATCGACCCGGCCGGTTGGCTGGTGCTGGTGCTGCCGATGGCCTGGGGCGTCGCCGCGGTCGAGCGGTTCCTCGCCGGCCGGCTCGCCGGCACCGACATCCCCTCGCCGTACCTGCTCTCCGCACCGTCCACAGGCGACACGGTCGCGGCCTGGTACCGGGCCCGGACCGCGCGGGCGGCGACCTGGCGTGACCTCGGCTTCGCGGTGCTGGGTGTGCCACTCGGGCTGATCTGGGCGGCGAGCGTGTACATCATGTTCATCGCACCGGTGCTGCTCGCGTCCACGGTGATCTGGTACTGGTTCGCGCCGAAAGTGGCGGCCGCCCTCGGCGGGGTGATCTATATCCGCGCGGACACCCTGCCCAAGGTACTGCTGGTCAGCGCGATCGGCCTGCTTGCCGTGCCGACCCTGATCGGGCCGCTGCGGGTGATCGCCCGGGCCCGGGCCCGGCTCGCCGCCCGACTGCTGGACGTCGACCCGTACGCGGAGGTGAACCGGCGGCTGGCCGCGCAGGTGACCGAGCAGCGGACCGCCCGGGCGGCCGCGGTCCGGGCGGCCGACAGCGAACAGCAGCGGATCGAGCGGGATCTGCACGACGGCGCGCAGCAGCGGCTCGTCGCGCTCGCGCTGGACCTCAGCCGGGCCAAGCGGAAGTTCGCCACCGACCCGGAGCAGGCGTACGCGCTGGTGGACGAGGCGCAGCAGGAGGCGAAGCGGGCGATCGTGGAGCTGCGCAACCTGGCCCGTGGCATCCGGCCGCCGATCCTCACCGACCGCGGCCTGGACGCAGCGATCTCGGCGCTGGCCGGCCGTGCCTCGGTGCCGATCGAGGTGGATGTCCGGCTGCCGCAGCGACCGCCGCCGCCGGTGGAGTCGGCCGCGTACTTCGTGGTGGCCGAGGCGCTGACCAATGTGGACAAACACGCGCATGCCGAGCGGGCCGCGGTCTGGGTCACCCGCACCGGCGACCGGCTGGTCATCGAGGTCCGGGACAACGGCCGCGGCGGGGCGGCGGCGTCCGGGCACAGCGGGTTGACCGGGCTGGCCGACCGGGTGGCGTCGCTGGACGGCTTGCTGCAGATCACCAGCCCGACCGGCGGGCCGACCATCATCCACGCGGAGCTGCCATGCGAGTCCTGATCGCCGAAGATTCCGTCCTGCTCCGGGCCGGCCTGGCACGGCTGCTCGCCGACGAGGGCTTCGACGTGGCCGGCACCGTCCACGACGGGCCGAGCCTGGTCAAGGCGGCCGCCGCGCTGCGCCCGGATGTGGCCATTGTGGACATCCGGATGCCGCCGACGCACACCGACGAGGGCCTGCGTGCGGCACTGGAGGTGCGCCGCACGATGCCGGAGATCGGCATCATGATCCTCTCCCAGTACGTGGAGGAGCGGTACGCGCTGGAGCTGATCGAGACCAACCCGGCCGGCGTCGGATACCTGCTCAAGGACCGGGTGGTCGAGGTGGACGAGTTCCTCGCCGCGCTGCACCGCGTCGACCAGGGCGGCACCGTGCTCGACTCCGAGGTGGTCGGTCAGCTGCTGGGGCGGCGGCGGCGCAAGAGCCCGCTGGACACGCTCACCCCGCGCGAGCGCGAGGTGCTGGCGCTGCTCGCCGAGGGCCGCACCAACGCGAGCATCGCCAAGCAGCTGTTCATCACCGACCGCGCGGTGGAGAAGCACATCACCAACATCTTCGCCAAGCTCCAGCTCCCGGACAGCCCAGACGATCACCGACGCGTGCTCGCCGCGCTGACCCACCTGCGGGAGTGAGTTCCCTGCCGCACCATGGGCGGATGGCTCCCAGCGCGCTGGACGCGGACGTCGTGGTGGTCGGCCTCGGCGGGATGGGCAGCCAGGCGCTCTGGCGGCTGGCCGGCCGCGGCGCCCGGGTGATCGGGGTGGACCAGTTCCCACCCGGGCATGACCGCGGCTCCAGCCACGGCGAGACGCGCATCATCCGCACCGCGTACGCCGAGGGTCCCGGATACGTACCGCTGCTGCGGGAGGCGTGGCGGCTCTGGGCGGAGCTGGCCGCGCGGACCGGAACCGACCTGATCCGGCGCACCGGCGGGCTGATGCTCGGCCCGGCCGACTCCGACACGGTGGCCGGGCCGATCGAGTCGGCACGGCGGCACGGCCTGCCGTACGAGCTGCTGGACGCGGCCGAGGTGCGCCGCCGCTACCCGCAGCACCGGTTCGCCGGCGGCACCGGGTTCGTCGAGGCCGATGCCGGCGTGCTGTACCCGGAGCGGTCGGTGCGGGCGGCGGTGCGGGCGGCTGTCGCGGCCGGCGCGCAGGCAATGATCGGCGTGCCGGCCACCGAGGTACGGGCGGACGCCGACCGGCCCTCGGTCCGGGTGCCCGGCCGGACCCTGGTGGCGCGGCATGTCGTCGTGGCCGCCGGCGCCTGGACCGGCCGGCTGGTGCCCGGCCTCGCCACGCGGCTGCGGCCGGTGCGGCGGGTGCTGGGTTGGTTCGCCGCCGAGCGGCCGGCCGACTTCGCGCCGGACCGGTTCCCGATCTACATCCGGGCCGACGGCTCCACCGTCTGGTACGGCTGCCCACAGGTGGACGGCCGCACCGTCAAGATCGGGCTGCACATGCGGCCCGGGCTGGACGAGCCGGCCGACCCCGTCACCGGGCCGCGGCCACCGGACGCCGCCGATGCCCGGGCGCTGGCCGAACTCGTCGCGGCCACCCTGGTCGGGCTGCGGCCGGATCCGGAGCGGCTGGTGTCGTGCATGTACACGCTCACCCCGGACCAGCACTTCGTGCTCGGGCCGCGCGCCGACCTGCCGGGCCTCACGCTGCTGGCCGGTTTCTCCGGGCACGGCTTCAAGTTCGCCCCGGTGGTCGGCGATATCGCCGCGCAGCTCGCACTGACCGGCGGCTGCCGGCTGCCGATCGGACTGTTCGACCCGCACCGGTTCGACCACCCGGCGCCGGTTCCCGGCTGACCGCGCGAGGTCGCCGGCCGGCAGCACCGCCGGCCGGCAACCCCGCCCGGGGTCAGGTCAGCTCGATGTAGTCGAGCTCGGCGAAGCCGGTGCCGCCCGCGAACGCCGGCGCGCCCTTGGCCAGTCGGATCACGTTGTAGCCGACGCGCAGGTTGATCGTCGTGGTCACGGTGCCGAACCGCCCCCAACCGGCGGTCGGCGGGTAGCTGACGGTCGACCAGGGGCCGCCGTTGAAGGCCAGCCCCTGCGTCGAGGTGGCACCGGTGCCGTTGGCGTAGCTGATCCGCATCGAGTACGCCCGGGCGGTCGGCAGGTTGACGACGAAATCGACGTAGCTGTCGGTACGCGGGTCGCCGGAGTTGTCGATCTGCCCGATGTAGCCGCCGGCCGAGGCCGCGGAGCTGGCGAGCCGGTTGGCCCGGAAGACCGCGGCGTTCTCCGCCTCGTACCGTTGCTGGAAGCTCGGCACCCCGCTGGTCGGCTGGATCACCAGGTGGTAGGCGCTGGTCGTCACCATGTTCGGCACCGGGACCGTCAACTGTCCATTCGTGACGGTCGCGGTGCTGGTGGAGATGACGGTCGGCGCGGCCACCGCGGTGAACCGGCCGGACGCCGGCGTCGACTCCAGCCGCACCTGCACGATGCTGCCCAATGTGGACAGGCCGGTGACCCGCACGCTGTTGGTACCGGAGCCGCCGCCGAGCACGACCTGCACGACGTGCCGGGTGGGGTCGGTGGCGGCGAACCCGTCCAGGCCGGTCTGCGCCGGCGGCGTCGTCGTCACCATGTTGCCGGCCAGGTCGCCGTACCACTTGTAGAGCCACCATGTGCCGGTCGGCTGGTTGTTCACGGTCAGCCCGTTGACCGTGCCGTACTCGAACCAGAACGCGCGATCGGCGTTGTCCACGCCGGCCCGCTCGAACTTGGCGAGGTAGCCGGTCACCGGGCCGGGCTGGTCGACCTCGGTCGGCGTCGCGTACTCGTTGATGGAGATCCGGCGCGGGCTGATCCCCAGCGACGCCTCCAGCGCGCGGTACGCGGCGACGTTCGCGGCGATGTTGCCGGCACCGCCCAGCTCGTGCCAGCTGACGATGTCCGGCAACGTGTTGCTGGCCTTGGCTGCGGTGAGGAACGAGCGCAGGAACGTCGGGTCGTAGTGGGTAGCGCTCGGCCCGACGATGGGGGTGAGCGGATCGCGCGACCGGACCCGCTGGAAGGTGCGCGCCCAGCCGGTGTTGAAGTCACCGGCGGCGGCGGTGTTCCAGGTGAAGTCGGGCTCGTTCCACAGCTCCCAGCCGCTGATGTTGCTGACGGAGCCGGCGGACAGCCGCCGGCTCACCTGGGTGTCTACTTTGGACATCCAGTCGGCCCAGCTGACCCAGCGGTACGGGAAGTCCGGGTAGATGTCGGGCATCCGGATGTACTCGGCCGCGCCGACCCGGGTCGCCTGCGGGGCGACCAGCAGCGAGTCGCCGCCGGGCGGCTGGCCGTTGGGCCGCTGCCCGACGCCGGGCGCCGGCTGGGTGAGCGTGTTCATCCGCAGCGGCAGCAGCGTGCTGTCGGCCGGCCGGTCACCCTCGGCCAGCGCGTACAGGCCGCCGGCCGCCACGTGGGTGACCGGGCGGAACGCCGCGTCGGCGGCCACCACGAGCGTCTGCCCGGCGGCGCCGGCCGGAGCCGCCAGGCCTACCAGAGTGGCGATCATGAGAACGGCCGCCAACGCGGCCCGGAGCGTCCTGTGCGGCACGGTCTACCTCGCTTGGTGGGAGCACAGCCGGAGGATCGGAGTCCTTCCGGTGCCCGCCGCGCACCGCACGGCCGAGTGTGCCCCTTCAAGCCCGATTCGGAAAGTTTTGGCAATCGATTTCCGCCAGTCGGGACCAGCGAGGCCTTCCGGTGGCGCGAAGTGACCCCGTAGCGTGTCGGTTTATGCACGCTAGGGCGCCGGCCGAAACGAAACCCTGGCTTTGGGTGGTAGTCGGCGTGCTCGTCGTGCTGCTGGGCTGGCTGGTGCCCAACCCGCTGCCCTGGCGGTCGCCGTTCGAGGGTGGCGGCGGCAAGCCCGCCGCGACTCAGGCTGGCGGCCCCGACCTGGCTGCGGGCGCCGAGGTCGCCGCCCGCACGAACCGGAGCGTCCCGGCCGCGGCACCTACCCCGCCCCGACCGGCCGGCGTGCCGACCGCATTCAGGGGCATCTGGCACGGGCACGGGGTGAACTTCGTCGGCAGCCCCGAATTCGACACCGTCGTCACGTTCCGCGCCGGGACCGGCGTGGTGGCCACCGCCGACTTCCCCTCCCTCGGCTGCCAGGAGGTCTGGCAGTTGCGCACGAGCACGCCGACCGTGCTGACCCTGCAGGCCACGCTCGCGCAGGGCCTGCTGTGTGTACAGCGGCCGCTCCGGGTGCAGGTCACGTTGCTCGGCCCGAAGCGCATCCACGTCCGGTGGACGCTCGCGGACGGCGTGGTC
The DNA here is from genome assembly GCA_039648995.1 of Mycobacteriales bacterium. Lineage (GTDB taxonomy): Bacteria > Actinomycetota > Actinomycetes > Mycobacteriales > CADCTP01 > JBBWZH01. The sequence goes on along the minus strand of JBBWZH010000581.1, from coordinate 16,056 downwards.
GAGTCGGAGGCGACGCTGACCAGGGTCAGTTGACCGCGGCCGCCGCCGGCGCGGCCAACCGGGCGTACGCGGCCTTCGGCAGGTGGTAGGCGAGGTCCACCGCGGTCTCGGTCGCCTCGTCCTCGTCCAACCGGTGCTCGGTCACCAGCCGGGCCAGCGCGCCGGCGTCCACCCGGCGGGCCAGGTCGTGCCGGGCCGGAATCGAGGCGAAGGCGCGGGTGTCGTCCACGAAGCCGGTCGTGTTGTAGAAGCCGGCGGTCTCGGTGCTCAGCTCGCGGAACCGGCGCAGGCCGTCCGGGCTGTCCAGGAACCACCACGGCGCACCCAGCCGCACCGCCGGGTAGACGCCGGCCAGCGGGGCCAACTCCCGGCTGAACGTCGTCTCGTCCACAGTGAACAGCACCAGCCGGAACTCCGGGCGGCGACCGAAAGCCTCCAGCAGCGGCCGCAGGCTGTGCGTGAACTCGGTCGCGATCGGGATGTCGAAGCCGCGGTCCGAGCCGTACGCGGCCTGGATGCCGCGGTCGTGATCGCGCAGCACACCCGGGTGCACCTGCATCACCAGCCCGTCCGTGCACGCCATCTCAGCCTGCAGGTACAGCAGATGCGCCGCGAACGCGGCCGCGGCCGGGGTGGACAGCGGCTCCTGCCGGGCGGCCGCGAACAGCCGGGCGGCCTCCTCCTCGGGCAGCGGGCTGGTGTCCGCGCTCTGCTGGCCGTGGTCGCTGGCCAGCGCGCCGGCCGCGGCGAACGCCTGCCTGCGTAGCCGCAGCGCCCGCACGAACCCGGCGTAGCCGCCGGTGTCCACATCGGTCAGCCGACCGAGCAGAGCCACCTCGTCTGTCCACTCGGGACGGTCGAGCCGGGCCAGTGCGTCCGGCCGGAAAGTCGGGATGATCCGGCCGGCGAAGCCGGCTTCGCCGAGCCGGTGGTGGTGCTCCAGAGTGGACGTCGCCGGGTCGGTTGTGGACAGCAGCTCGATCCGGAACCGGTCCAGCAGCGCGCGCGGGCGCAGCGCGGGGTCGTCCAGCCGGGCACTGATCTGGTCGTACAGCTCGTCCGCGGTGTCGGCGGACGGGGCCAGCCGGACGCCGAAGACCTCGACCAGCTCGTGTTCCAGCCAGTAGCGGCTCGGCGTGCCGCGGAACAGGTGCCAGTGCGCGCAGAACCGCCGCCAGATCGCCCGCGGGTCGGTCTCCACCGGCTCGCCGGCCGCGCCGATGCCCAGCTCCGCCGGCGGCACGCCCTGGGAGAACAGCATCCGGGTGACGTAGTGGTCGGGGACCACCAGCAGCTGGGCCGGGTCACCGAACCGCTCGTCGGCGGCGAGCATCTCGACCGGCACGTGGCCGTGCATGCACACCAGCGGCAGCTCCCGGGTGGCCTGGTAGATCCGGCGGGCGACGGCCCGGATGGCGGGCTCGGTGGGCAGCGCCCGGTCGGGATGCAGGGCCAGTGACTTCATCCGCGCGCTCCTCTCGCGGCCAAGGCTGCGTCACGCTGAAAAGGATTGCAGAGGCAGCATGAGCCGGACTACTACGATCTGGCAAGCACTTCGCGGGCAGGTCTTGACATTGTTCTGAAATCGGTTGGACACTCTGCGGCCATAGCTCAGCGTGGGGCAAGGAGGTCCCATTGGCCGCGACGATCCGAGACGTGGCCCGGGCGGCGGGGGTGTCCCCGTCGACCGTGTCGCGGGCGCTCGCCAGTTCCGAGCTGGTCAACCCGGTCACCCGGGAGCGGGTGCAGCAGGCGGCCGTCCGGCTCGGCTACCGGCCGAACCGGGCCGCCCGCGGGCTGATCACCGGCCGCACCGGCAACCTCGGCCTGATCGTTCCGGACCTGGCCAACCCGTTCTTCCCGAGCATCGTGAAGGGCATCCAGGCCCGCGCCCGGCAGCTGGACTACGCGGTCTTCCTGGCCGACAGCGACGAGGACGCGACTGCCGAGCCGGGCCTGGTCCGGGCGCTGGCCAAGCAGGTGGACGGCATGGTGCTCTGTTCGCCGCGGATGAGCGAGACCGACCTGCTCGCGGTCAGCGACGAGACCACGCTGGTGCTGGTGAACCGCCGGGTCGGCGCGCTGCCGGCGCTGACCCTGGACAATGCCGGCGGGATGCGGCAGGCGATCGCGCACATGCAGGCGTTGCGGCACGTCCGGGTCGCCTGGGTGGGCGGGCCGCGCGACTCCTGGTCCAACCGGGAACGCCGGCGGGCCCTGCGCGCGGCCACCGCGACCGCCGGCATGGACCTGGTCGACATCGGCAACTTCGCGCCCCGGTACGAGGGCGGGGTGGCCGCCGCCGACCTGGTCGCGGCAGCCGGGGTGACCGCGGTCATCGCCTACAACGACCTCATGGCGCTCGGCGTGCTGAGCCGGCTGCGGGCCCGCGGCATCGCCGTGCCGGATCAGATCAGCGTGGTCGGCACCGACGACATCCCACTGTCTGGAATGGCCAGCCCAGCGCTGACCACCGTGGCGCTGCCCAAGGAGGCGGCCGGCCGGCAGTCGGTCGACCTGCTGATGTCGGTGCTGCACGAAGGCGACGACGCCGCGCCGGCCCGCCGCGAACTGCCCACCCAACTGCTCGTCCGCGACTCGACCGGGGTCGCGCCACCCCAGCCCTGAGGCGTCCCGGCTCTCCGGCCACGGTTGCCGACGGTCACCCGCCCCATGCTCGGGGCTTCACGAAGGGACCCGCTATGCGCGTCACCAGACACGGTCCGCTGATTGCTGCCGCACTCACCGTGCTTGCCGTCACCGCGGCTTGCGGCGCGCCGAACTCGGGCGGCTCCAACCAGCCGGCCGGCGACGCGCCCGACAAGCCCAGCAAGGCGGTGACGCTGAACATCCTCGACGTCGCCGGCAACCTGCAGCTGACCCAGGGCATGATCGACGATTTCGTCAAGGCCAACCCGGACGTGGTGTCCAAGGTGACCTACTCGAAGTCCACGGCGCCGGAGATGCCGGGCAAGATCAAGGCGCAGCAGAACGCCGGCCGGGTGGACATCGACCTGGTGCTGACCGGGGTGGACGGCCTGGCCGCCGGCATCGACCAGAACCTGTGGACACCGCTGCTGCCCAAGTACGCCGACCGGCTGACCGGGATGAAGGACTACCTCGATCCGGCGGCCGCTATGCAGAAGTTGGCCGGCGACTACGGGGTCGAGATCACCTACTACCCATCCGGGCCGTTCGTCGAGTACCTGCCGGCCAAAGTGCCGAGCCCGCCGACGAGCGCGCAGCAGTTGCTGGACTACGCGAAGGCGCACCCGGGCAAGGTGCAGTACGCCCGACCGGCCAACTCCGGCCCCGGGCGCACGCTGCTGATGGGACTGCCCTACATCCTCGGCGATTCCAACCCGAAGGACCCGGTCAACGGCTGGACGAAGACCTGGGCGTACCTGAAGGAACTGAACAAGTACGTCAGCTACTACCCGTCCGGCACCACCGAGACGATGAAGAACCTCGCCAGCGGGTCGGTCGACATCATTGCCAGCACCACGGGCTGGTACATCAACCCGCGGGTGCTCGGCACGGTGCCGGCCGAGGCGAAGGCCGGCACGCTGCAGGGCTTCCACTTCGTCACCGACGCGCACTACGCGGTCGTCCCGAATGGAGTGTCGGCCGACCAGCAGGCCGCGGTGCTGCTGCTGCTCAGGTCGATCCTGACCCCCGAGCAGCAGGCGAAGGCCTACGACGACGGGTACTTCTACCCGGGGCCGGCGATCAAAGGCGTGACCGTCGCGATGGCTCCGGACAAGAGCCAGAAGGCGCTGGCCACCTACGGCGACCCGGGCTTCGACCAGCTCATCGCGAACACGCCGAAGGAGGTGCCGCTGGACGCGAAGGCGCTGGTGACCGCGTTCAGCACATGGGACCGCGACATCGGCAGCGGTAAGGCGAAGTAGCCATGGCCATCTCGATCCCGCGGCAGTTCTCCGAACTGCGGTTGGCCGGCGTCGGGCGCCGGTTCGGCACCACCACCGCACTGTCCGATCTGGACCTCACGATCAGGTCGGGCGAGTTCGTCGCGCTGCTGGGCCCGTCCGGGTGTGGCAAGTCGACCGCGCTGAACTGCCTGGCCGGCCTGCTGCCGCTGAGCAGCGGCGCCATCTGGGCGGACGCCACCCGGATCGACACGGTCCCGCCGGAGCGCCGCGGGTTCGGGATGGTCTTCCAGAACTACGCGCTGTTCCCGCACCTGTCGGCCCGGCGCAACGTCGCTTTCGGGCTGCAGATGCGGCGGCTACCCAAGGCCGAGGTCCGGCGCCGGACGGACGCGGCGATCCGGCTGGTGCAGCTCGACGAACACGCCGACAAGCTGCCGGCGCAGCTGTCCGGCGGGCAGCAGCAGCGGATCGCGATCGCACGGGCGATCGTGCTGGAGCCCGCCCTGGTGCTGATGGATGAGCCACTGTCCAACTTGGACGCTAAGCTCCGGCTGGAGATGCGCACCGAGATCCGCCGGCTGCACCAGTCACTCGGGCTCACCACCGTCTACGTCACGCACGACCAGGAGGAGGCGCTCTCGCTGGCGGACCGGCTGGTGGTGCTGCGGAACGGCCGGGTGCAGCAGGTCGGCACCCCGGAGGAACTGCACACCCAGCCGGTCAACTGGCATGTGGCCGACTTCATGGGCTACCGCAACCTGCTGCCCGGCACGGCGGTCTCGGTGACTGCCGGGCGGGCGGAGGTGACCTGCGGCGGGCTGCGGTTGGCCGGTGCCGCGGTGGGCCCGGTGGGCGCCGGCGACGACGTGATCGTCGGCGTCCGTCCCGACGACCTGGGCGTGGGCGCCGGGCCGAACCCGGTCGCCGCGGTGGTCGAGGTGGTGGAGTACCGCGGCAACGACGTCGCGGTGGAGGCGCGGGCCGGCGACGGGACCGCGCTGCACCTGCGTACCGCCGAGCGGCTCGCCCCGGGCGACGAGGTGACGTTGACCAGCGACCCGGCCCGGCTGCTGGTCTTCCCGGCCGATCCGGACGCGGCACCGTCCGAAAGCGACAGTGCGCCGGCCGCCCCGGCCGAGGCGCGGTCATGACCAGACACCCCGGCATGACCCGGACGCTGATCCCGCCGGAGCCGGCGGTCGACCGCACCGGCGGCGATCCGGGGCTGCGGCACCGGCTGGCCGAACGCGGCGTGGACGCGCGGTTGCTGCTGCTGGTGCCGGCGCTGCTGTTCTTCGTGCTGCTGTTCCTCTACCCGTTCCTGTACGGCTTGGGGCTGTCGTTCCAGCCGGCCCACGGCGGCCGGCTGGAGAGCTACCGGCAGTTCTTCGCCGACCCGTACCAGCGGGACACGATCTGGACCACACTGAAGATCTCGCTGCCGGCCGCGCTGCTGAACGTGCTGGCGGCGGTGCCGATCGCGTACCGGATGCGCGGCCGGTTCCGCGGCAAGCGGCTGCTCACGATCCTGCTGGTGGTGCCGATCACGCTGGGCACCGTGCTCACCGCCGAAGGGCTGCTCAACTACCTCGGCCCGACCGGCTGGCTGAACCGGATCCTGCTCAAGCTGCACCTGGCCGACCAGCCGGTCCAACTCATCCACAACTACGGCGGGGTGTTCTTCTCGCTGGTCGTCACCGGGTTCCCGTTCGCGTTCCTGCTGGTGCAGTCGTACCTGTCCGGCATCGATTCCACATTGGACAGCGCGGCCTCGACGCTGGGCGCCGGGGCGTGGCAGCGGTTCCGCCGGGTCACGCTGCCGCTGCTCGCCCCCGGCCTGGCCACCACGTTCTGCCTCACGTTCGTGCTGGCATTCAGCGTGTTCCCGTCGGCGGTGCTGGTCGGCAACCCCGCCGGCTCCACCCGGGTGCTCTCGATCGCGGCGTACCAGGCGGCGTACGAGCAGTACGACTACTCGATGGCGTCGGCGATCGCGATGGTGATGGCGGTGGTGGAGCTCGTCGTGATCGGCCTGGTGCTGCTCTGGCGGGGCACGCTCTACACCGGATCGAGCGGGGGGAAGGGCTGATGGCGGTAGTAGCGGCACCGGCGTCCCGCGGCCGGCTGGTCACGTCGCCGGCGCGGTGGCTGGTCTGGGGCGCGGTCGCGTTCTTCTTCGTCAACCTGCTCGGCATCGTCGGCTCGGTGCTGGTCAGCTCGTTCGGCACCCGCTGGTTCGACACCTGGGCGCCGCAGGGCTACACCACCAAGTGGTACCGGCAGGCCTGGGACGAGTTCGGCCTGCTGCACGTGATCAGGGTGACGCTGGAGGTGTCGCTGCTGGTCGTGCTGCTGTCCGTGCTGATCGGCGTGCCGGCCGCGTACGTGTTGGCCCGGCGGGCGTTCCCGGGCAAGCGGCTGGTGATGCTGGCGTTCCTGCTGCCGGTGCTGATGCCACCGCTGGCGTACGGCATTCCACTCGCGACAGTGCTCTACAAGTTCGGCTTCGCGCCCGGGCTCGCCGGCGTGGTGCTGGCGAACCTGGTGCCGGCCGTGCCGTTCGTGATCCTGACGATGACCCCGTTCATCGAGCAGATCGACCCGCGGGTGGAGAGCGCGGCGCGGATGTGCGGCGCCGGCACCGCGGCCATCATGCGGCGGGTGCTCGCGCCGCTGCTGGTGCCGGGCATCCTGGCCGCGGCGATCCTGGTGCTGGTGCGCACGGTCGGCATGTTCGAGCTGACGTTCTTGACCGCGGGGCCGGACTCGCAGACCCTGGTGGTCGCGCTGTACGCCTCGATGTCGGCGGCCGGTATCCGGGCTCAGCAGTCGGTGGATGCGATGGCCGTGATCTACACCAGCACGATGCTCGTGCTGCTGGTGCTGGCCCTGCGGTTCATCAACCCAACCCAACTCGTCGCCCGGGTCAGAGAGGAATCCGCCTCATGACCATGCCCCTCGGCGGCCCCCTCCGCTCCGCTCCTCGGTCGCTAGCGCTCCCCGCGATGCTCACTCCGGAGGCCGCCTCATGAATGTCCTTGGCGCTATCGGGTCGCAGCGGGTGCTGCCGGTGCTGCGGCTGCCGTCCGTCGACGAGGCGGTGCGAGCCGCGATAGCCGTGCTGGCGGCGGGGCTGCCGCTGGTGGAGCTGACCGCGACCACCCCCGGCTGGGAGAAGGCGCTCACCGCTGTGCGCGGCGACCTGCCACCCGGCTGCGGCGTCGGCCTGGGCACGGTCACCGACGCGGCGACCGCCGAGGCGGCGATCGCGGCCGGCGCGGCGTTCCTGGTCAGCCCGTGGGCGGCGCCGGCGGTGCGGGAGGTGGCGGCGGCCGCGGACGTGCTGTTCCTGGAGGGCGCGTTCAGCCCCACCGAGATCGCGGCCGCGGCGGCGCACGGGCCGGTGAAGGTGTTCCCGGCGTCCTCGCTCGACCCGGGGTACCTGCGGGCGCTGCGGCCGGTGCTGCCACGTGGCACGGTGCTGGTGCCGACCGGCAGCATCCGGCTGGCCGATGTGCCGCGCTGGTTGGACGCCGGAGCTTACGCCGTCGGCGTCGGCGGCGACCTGTTCACCGACGACGGCCGGACGGTCCGGCTGGCCGAGCTCCGCGCCGCGACCACAGGTGTCGCATGAGGACGGTCCGGTCATGAAGATCGTGGACGCGCGGGTCATCGTCTGCTCCCCCGGCCGGAACTTCGTCACGCTGAAGCTCGTCACGGACGAGGGCGTGACCGGCGTCGGCGACGCCACCCTGAACGGGCGCGAGCTCGCCGTAGCCGCCTACCTGCGCGAGCACGTGGCGCCGCTGCTGATCGGGCGTGACCCGGCGCGGATCGAGGACACCTGGCAGTACCTGTTCCAGGGCGCCTACTGGCGGCGCGGGCCGGTCACGATGACCGCGATCGCCGCGGTCGACACGGCACTGTGGGACATCAAGGGCAAGGTCGCCGGCCAGCCGGTCTACCAGCTGCTCGGCGGCCGCAGCCGCGAGGACGTGACGGTCTACGGCCACGCCAACGGTGAGACTGTGGACGACGTGCTGGCCGAGGTCGGCCGGTTCGTCCAGCTCGGCTACCGGGCGGTCCGGGTCCAATGTGGAATCCCGGGGCTGCCGACGACCTACGGGGTGAGCGCCGACAAGCTGTTCTACGAGCCGGCCGACGCCGCCACGCCGTCCGAGACGACCTGGTCCACGCCGCGCTACCTGGCCAGTATCCCCGGCGTCTTCGCCCGGGTCCGGGACGAGTTCGGCCCGGACCTGAAGCTGCTGCACGACGTGCACCACCGGCTCACGCCGATCGAGGCGGCCCGGCTCGGCGCCAGCCTGGAGCCGTACGCGCTGCTGTGGATGGAGGACCCGGTACCGGCCGACCTGCAGGAAGGGTTCCGGATCATCCGGCAGCACACCACCACCCCGATCGCGGTGGGTGAGGTGTTCAGCAGCATCTGGGACTGCCACCAGCTGATCCGGGAACAACTGATCGACTACATCCGGGCCACCGTGGTGCACGCCGGCGGGATCACCCACCTGCGCCGCATCTTCGACCTCGCCGCGCTGCATCACGTCCGAAGTGGATCGCACGGCGCCACCGACCTGTCGCCGGTGTGCATGTCGGCCGCGCTGCAGCTGGACATCAGCATCCCCAACTTCGGTATCCAGGAATACATGCGCCACACCCCGGAGACCGACGCGGTCTTCTCGCACGGCTACCGGTTCGCCGCCGGCGGCCTGCGGCCGGCGGAAGAACCCGGGCTCGGCGTGGACATCGATGAAGCCGCCGCCGCGACTTACCCCTACCAGCCGGCGTACCTACCCGTGAACCGCCTCGAGGACGGGACCGTGCACCCATGGTGAGCGGGGCCCGCGGGGCCGCCGGGGCGCTGGACGAACGGGAGGCACCGTGACGCGGCCCGATGTACTCGTCATCGGCGAGGTGCTGGTCGAGCTGTCCAGCACCGACCCGCTGCGCGACGGCATACCACTGACCCTCGGGTTCTCCGGGGACGCGCTGAACTCCGCGGCGGCCGCCGCCGCGGCCGGCGCGCACACCGCGCTGGTGGCGCGGGTGCCCACCGACGAGCTCGGCGACGAGCTGGTGGCCCGGGTGGCCGCGCTCGGCGTCGACACCGGCTACCTGCGCCGGGTGGCCGGGCAGCACGGGCTGTACTTCCAGCACGCCGACCCGGATGGCGCGCGGGGCTACGTCTATGTCCGCCGCGGCAGCGCCGGCTCGGGCCTGACCCCGGCCGACCTGCCTGCGGACGTGCTGCCCGGCGCGGTGGTGCTGGCCAGCGGCATCGCCTGCGCGATCTCCGACACCGCGTACGCGACCGTGCAGGCGGCCGCGCACGCCGGCGGCCGGTTCGTCTACGACCCGAACTGGCGGCCCCGGCTGGTGGACGCGGCCATCGCGGCCTGGCATCTGCGCCGGCTCGCCCCGCTGGCGACGGTGGTCACACCGGCCTGGCCGGGCGAGGTGACCGCGCTGTGCGGCCCGGTCCCGGACGAGACGGCGGCATGCGCGGCGGTCCTGGCACTCGGTGCGGCGGCGGTGGCGCTGACCCGGGGGCCGGCCGGGGTGCTGCTGGCCGACGGCGTGACCAGCCACGAACTGCCGGCCGTGCCACCCGAGTCCGTTGTGGACCAGACCGGGGCCGGCGACGTGCTGGCCGGCACCGCGGCCGCCCGGCTCGCGCTGGGTGACCCGCTGCTGGCGGCGGTCCGGGCCGGCGTCGCCGCGGCCAGCCTGTCGCTGCGCGGCATCGGCGGCACCGGCTACCTGCCCAACTGGGCCGAGACCATGCGCGCGCTGCCGGGGCCGGCCCGGTGACCCGACTGTCACTGTCCACACTCGACGGTGTACCGGCGGCGGCGCGGCCCGCGCTGGACCCCCGCGCGGTCCGGGTCGGCATCGTCCACCTGGGGCTCGGCGCGTTCCACCGGGCGCACCAGGCCGCGTTCACCGAGGACGCCGCCGCGGCCGCCGGCGACACCGGCTGGGGCATCTGCGGGGTGACCCAGCGCTCCGCCGACGTCATCGATCAGCTGGCCCCGCAGGACGGCCTCTACACGCTGCTGGAACGCGGCCCCGGGGCGGCGCCGGCACGGGTGATCGGCGGTATCCGGGAGGTGCGGTTCGCCGGCGGCGACCCGGCCGGGGTGATCGCGCGGATCGCCGACCCGGCGGTGCGCGCGGTCACCCTCACCGTGACCGAGAAGGGCTACCGGCGGGACCCACACGGCCGGCTGGACCGCACCGACGAGGTGATCCGCGCCGACCTGGCCGGCGCGGGGCCGCGCAGCGTGGTGGGTCAGCTCACCCGCGGCCTGCAGCGCCGCGCGGTGACCAGCGGCGCCCCGATCACCGTGCTCTGCTGCGACAACCTCACCGGCAACGGCGACGCGCTGCGCGTGCTGGTAGAGGATTTCTGCGCGGCGCTGCCACGGAACGCCGGCGAGTCGCTTGTGGACTGGATCAGCACCGCCGTCCGGTTCCCGAACTCGATGGTGGACCGGATCACGCCAGCCAGCACGGCGGCCGACCGGGCCGAGGTCAGCCGGCAACTCGGCCGCACCGACGCCGGCCTGGTGGTCACCGAGCCGTTCCGGCAGTGGGTGCTGACCGACGACTTCGGCGCCGAGCGGCCGGCCTGGGAACGGGCCGGCGCGCTGCTGGTGCCGGACGTCGCGCCGTACGAGAAGGCGAAGCTGCGGCTGCTGAACGCGGCGCACTCGCTGCTGGCGTACTCCGGCGCGCTCGCCGGCTACGACCTGATCAGCGCCGCGGTCGCGGATGACACGCTGGCCGCCGCGGCCCGGGCGCTGATGGTCTCCGACGCCGCGCCGACGCTGGACCTGCCGCCCGGCTTCGACCTGAAGGCGTACCAGGACGAGGTGATCGAGCGGTTCGGCAACCCGGCGTTGCGCCACCGCACCGTCCAGATCGCCATGGACGGATCACAGAAGCTGCCGATCCGGGTGCTCGGCACGGTCCGGGACCGGCTCGCGGCCGGCGCTGAGCCGCGCTGGGCGGCGCGGGTGGTGGCCGCCTGGATGGTCTACGTCGGCGTCCGGACCGACCGGCTGGGCCGGCCGCTGCCGGTGGACGATCCGCTCGCGGCGACGCTGGCCGCCCGAGCCGGTGACGCCCCGTCCGCACCGGCGCTGGTCGACGCGCTGCTGCCGGTGGCCGAGGTGTTCGGGCCCGACCTGGCCGACTCGGCGACCTTCCGCGGCCTGCTCATCCCGCAGGTCGCCGAGTTCCTCAGCACCGTCCAACCTGGACGGTGACCGCAACAGGGCCCGGCCGACCGGCCGGGCCCCGCGTCGCGTGTGGACTGTCTACTCGGGATCGTCGTACATCAGGCCGAGCCGCCTGGCGAAGTAACTGGCGAACAGCACCGGCTCGTAGCCCGGGGCGTTGGGCGGCGGCGGGAAGGCCGGTGCCACCGTGGTCTGCGGTGCCGGCTGGACGAACACCGGGATCGAGATCCGCTCCTCGGCGCTCGGGCAGACCACCCGGTGCAGCGCCGACTGGTACTGCCCGCCGGAGACCAGCACCAGCAGATCGCCGGCGTTGACGATGATGCCGCCCGGCTGGTCGGGCACCGAGACCCAGCGGTCCGGGTGCATCCGGTCGACCACTTGCAGGCCGCGCTGCCCGGAGTGCATCAGCCCGGTCATGATGCCCAGGTCGGTGTGCGGGCCGAGGCAGTTCTGCCCCTCCTGCGGTTCTTCGCGCTGCTGCGGGTAGTAGTTCACGACCAGGTTGGTCAGCCCGCCGTGCATCAGCCGGGTGAAGTAGTCCGGCGGCAGGTCGAGGTCGATCGCGTGCAGCGCGAGCAGCGTGAGGATCTGCGTCTCCATCGCGGCGAAGTACGGCACCACGTTGCGCCGGAAGCCGGGGACGGCGGGGAACCGGTTCGGGTGCACGAAGGCGGACCGGTAGCGCGGCTCCAGCCCATCCAACTCGCGCCAGCCGAGGCCTTCGTCGTACGGGTTCATCGCCCACGCTTCGGCGGCGTCCTCGTCGGTCTCCACCAGCCCGGCGCCGGCCTTGTACTTGGATGTCCAGCCGCGGTAGGTCTTATCCCCCGGTTCCGGGCCGAACGCAGCTTTCTCGGTAGCCGGCTGGCGGAAGAACTTCAGCGCCGCGGCGTTCAGGTCGTCGAACAACATCTTCGGTACGTCGTGATCGACCACGATGTAGAAGCCGGAACGGCGGAAGGCGTCGCCGAGTTGGCGGGCGATTTCCTCGCGATGCTTGGGATCTTCCATGCCAGCGAGGCTCACCACTGGTACGTAGCCGTTCTCGACGACAGCGCCGGTGGCGGGCAACGTCGTTGTCACCGGGAATCCCTCCTCGGGGCCAGTGGTCAGAGCAGGGTGCGGGCTGACAAGTGCCGGCATCGTCGCGATCTGACCGGTTAGCTATCACAAATGGACGGTGACCTCCGTAGCGTAGCCCCGGTGACATCGGCACCCACAACGCCCCCCTGCCGATAGGTCAATGTTGACTACTCTTCGAGCACCGACCTATCGTCCGTCCAGGTATGCGCAATGAGGACAACTGTTTGTATGACGCACAGGAGTCGGAGTCGAGTCCGACTTGACCAGCCAGCTGGGCGTGGCCGCGGACCGATGAGATGAGGCTTGCCGTACCGATGAACTCGAAGACCTTGGGCGGCGCCGGGAGCGTCGCCGGGCGCGCGCCACGCGGCGCGCATTTTGTCCAGTCGTTGGAACGTGGGCTGGCGGTGATCGGCGCCTTCGACGCGAAGCACGCCGAGCTGACACTCAGCGATGTGGCCCGCGCGACCGGCCTGACCAGGGCGGCCGCGCGGCGGTTCCTGCTGACGCTGGTGGATCTGGGCTACATGCGCACCGACGGCCGGCTGTTCTCGCTCGCGCCGAGGGTGCTCGAACTCGGCTACGCCTACCTGTCCAGTCTCACGCTGCCCGAGGTTGCCGAGCCGCACCTGGAGCGGCTGGTGGCCGACGTGCACGAGTCGTCCTCGCTGTGTGTGCTGGACGGCGACGACATCGTCTACGTGGCAAGGGTTCCCACCTCGCGGATCATGACAGTGTCCATTTCGGTCGGTACCCGGTTCCCGGCGTACGCCACATCGATGGGTCGGGTGCTGCTGGCCTCGTTGCCCGAGGAGGAACTGGAGAAATACCTCGCTCGGGTGGAGCCGGCCCGGCTGACCTCCCGCACGGTCACCGGCGCCAACGCGCTGCGCAGCGAGTTGGCCAAGGTGCGCACCCAGGGCTGGGCGCTGGTCGACCAGGAACTGGAGGACGGGCTGCGGTCGATCGCCGCGCCGGTGCGCGACCGGGCGGGCCGGGTGGTCGCCGCCGTCAACCTGTCCGCGCATGCCAGCCGCACCTCGCTGGAGTCGCTGCGGCGCGACCTGCTGCCGCATCTGCTCGCCGCGACCGCCCGGATCGACGCCGACCTGCGCGCGGTCACCGCCACCCGGCACTGACTCCGACCGGGCGGTGCCCGGCGGAGCGGGGCCGCACTAGTTTCGGCGGCCCAGCACCGGCGTCGCGCCCATCACGACCGACTGCACCTGGGTCAGCAGGTCGGCCACGTCGACCGCGTCCGGCACCGTCACCCGCAGGCCGTCGGCGCCGGCCGCGGCCAGTTCCAGCACCTGTGTCTGCGCCTGCTCGTAGGTGCCGAACAGCCCGCTCTCCCAGGCGTCGTCGGTGCCGCCGGCGGTAGACCGGGCCTCGGCGTCGTTCCAGGTGCGGCCGATGGACACCGGCAGCGCCGCGATCACCGGGTGGTCTGCCGCGGCCAGGCCGGCCGCGGCGCGCTGCGCGGCGGCGACGGCGATGCCGGTCAGGCTCCCGGTGCGGGTGGCCGCGGTGACCACGGTGCCGGCGGCGGACGGGTCGAACGCGGGCAGCCGGACCCGGGCCCGCCACGCCCCGGCGCCACCGGCCGCGTGCACCAGCGCCGGGCCGGGTGCGATCCCGACCAGTTCGATGAGCGCGTCGGCGGCAGGACCGCCGGCCTGCCGGAGCAGCTCGCCGATCACGTCCGGCTCGGTCCCGGAGACCAGCAGGCCCAGCCGGGTCGGGGCGGCCGCGCGGGCCAACCCGGCCAACCGCGCCGCACCGGGGAAGCCGCGCGCGGCGTCGACCGGCAGCCACACCTCCGCGTACCCGAGCCGGCTCGCCAGCACCGCCTGCCCGTCCTGATGCTCCGGCGGCCGCGCCGGGTGCAGGGTCAGCGCCAGGTCGAGCAGCATCCCTGGCTCGGGCATCTGACGCCTCCTGCCACGTTCGTAATGCGGACCGGCGTTCGTGCAGCGTACGGCGCCGCCCCGGCCCGAACCACTCTGCTGCCGGTGCCGGCCATGCTGCGACGGTTGCGCCGGCGGGCTCCCAGTGTCCACACGCGAATCGAGCAGCGCGGCACGCGCTCGCGGCGGCGGAACTGGCCGACCGTCGGCGGGTGCGTGCGGCGCTGCGCGCGACCCTCGTCAAGCATGTCAACCACAGCGGCGTTCTCGACCGTGCGTTCGAGGCATTGTTCGCGCGCTCAGTGGCCCAGCGGCCGGTGCCGGCCGGCGCGCCCGCAGCGTCCACACCTGACACCGGCCTGGCCGGCGACCTGCGCCGTCTGCTCGCCGGAGCGTTGCCCGGCGGGGAGGACGCGGCGGTGGGCCAACTGGTCGCCGGCGCGGCCACGGACGCCCGATCGAGGACAACCCCGCACCGGAGACCCCGCCGGCCGGCTCCACCGGCATGCGCCGGGAGCGGAGCCGGACGCGGGCGCGCTCGCCCGGCCGGTCGGCGCGGCGGGGGCCAACCAGCGGATCGCGCGGCTCAGTCGGCCACCGCGGTGCCGAGCAGGGACTCGACCAGGTCGGCGTACTGGTTCAGGTGCCGGTCACCGAGGAACTGGTCGTGTACCCGGGCCTGCGCCGCGGTGCCGAGCCGGTCCGCCAACTCCTGATTGGTCAGCACTGTCCGAAGTATCTGTCCAAAGTGGTCGAGGTCGGTCGGGTCGGGCAGCAGCATGCCGTCCAGGTCGGCGCGGATCTGGTCCTGGATGCCGCCGACCGCGCTGGCCACCACCGGCCGGGCCTTCCACATGGCCTCGGCCACGGTCAGCCCGAAGCCCTCGACCAGGCTCTTCTGGGTCACCACGCTGGCGTGCCGCTGGATCGCGTTGACCACCAGGGCGTTCACTTCGACATCCGTCATCGGCACGCTGACCAGGTGCACCCGGGGCCGCACCGAGTCGGCCAGCTCATGCCAGGCGGCGGCGCACTCGGCGAAGACGCCCGCGCCCTCCGGGTCGTCGGTGACGCCGGCGGTCGCCGGGCCGACCAGCATCAGGTGCACGTCGGGCAGGCTCGGCGCGACCCGGGCGAAGCCCGCCATCACGCCCGGCATGTCCTTGAGCCGGTCCCACCGGCTGACCTGCACCACCAGCTTCGTACCGGGCGGCGGCGCCGGCGCGCCGGTCACCACGCCGGTCGGCGCCGAGCCGTTGCCGGCCAGCAGCCCGGCCCGGACCAGGATGCTCACCTGCTCGTCCGGCGCGAGTAGACGGTTCTTTGTGGACAGTGGGTCGATCGACGGCGGGATCACCCGCAGCCGGCTGGCCGGCACCCAGCCCGGCGCGTACTGCAACCGGGAGAAGACGAACGCGTCGGCGCTGTCCGCGTACCGGCGGATGAACTCCCAGGCGCCGGCGGACTGCTCGTTCGGCTCGTCCCGTCCGATGTGGGAGCGCCAGATCACCTGCAGGCCGGCCTGCTGCAGCGGCTTGACCAGCCCGGCCGGCTGCGGGTCGTGCAGGATCGCCAGGTCGCCGGGGCGTACCGCGGCCAGCACGCCCGGCAGGTTCGCCGCCTGCACCTGCTCGTAGTGCTCGTGGTCGGCCCCGCCCGGTACCAGGGCCAGGTCGCCGAAGCCGTGGATCGCGTTGTGCAGCCGCTTGGTGATGTCGAAGAACCGCGCGTCGCCGGAGAGGATCAGCCAGCGCGAGTTCACCCCCGCGGCGGCGACATAGCCGAGCAGCGAGTGCAGCATCTCCGCCACGCCGCCGCCGGTCTCGGTCGAGCTGATGTTCCAGACCGTCCGGCCGGCGAGCGCGCCGCGGGCGCGGGCGGCGGCGGCCTCGAACCGGCCCACCT
>JBBWZH010000561.1:0-11788 GCA_039648995.1 Mycobacteriales bacterium | reverse complement strand
CGGCCAGCTTCGCGTACGTGCGGGCCACGGCGACGTAGTCACAGATGCCGGTGTCGGCGACGTGCAGCGCGGCGACCCCGCTGGCGTGCGGCTCGTGCTCCAGTAGGCCGGCCCGGTCGAGCCGCCGGACCCGTACCCCATTGGCCTGGCCGCGGTCGTGCAGCCGGTCCAATTGGGACAGTTCGGCGTCGCTGGTCGCCACGATCAGCTTGCCGGTGACCTCGTACGGCAGGTTGTGTTGCTGGCAGAATTCGACCATCTGCCGCGCGCCCTCGACCGCGTACCGGGCCTTGCGGCTGCCGGGGGCGTAGTAGATGCCGCTGTGGATCACGCCGCTGTTGTGGCCGGTCTGGTGGCTGGCCCAGCGGCGCTCCTTCTCCAGCACCACCACCCGGACGCCGGGCCGCTGCCGGGTCAGCTGGTACGCCGTGACCAGGCCGACGATCCCGCCGCCGATGACCGCGACGTCGTAGCGCTGGCCGTCCAGATCGTCGCGCGGCACGGCCGCGACCGTGGCGCGCTCGTCCGTCCCCCCTTGGCTCACCAGGTGAGCCTACGACGCCGGGCCGGCTCCCGGGCGGAGCGCGCGCAGCTGTTCGGCGTGCGCGGGCAGGTGGAACGATGCCTGCACGGCGAGCAGCCGGCCGATCGGCATCGGCTCGTCCACCGCGACGTCGGCACCGTCCAGGATGAACACGTCGATACTGATCGCGGCCTGCTCGTCGGTGAGCCGCCCGGCGGCCACACACAGCCGCGCGCCGGACGCCCGCACCGCCTCGACCCCGCCGGCCAGGCTGCCGTGCTCGTCGGCGAACGCGCTCACCTTCGCCCAGTCGGCGGCGTTCGAGTTGTCGAACCGACCCGCCTCGCCGGCGAGGACCTGCCCGGCGGCCGAGGCGAGCAGGCCGTCGTTCAGCGCGATGTGCGCGACCACCTGGCGCGCGCTCCACTCGCCGGGCGGCGGCGGGCCGAACCCGCCGGCCATGGCGTCGGCCACGAACGCCTGATACGCCGCTTCCAGTTGCTCGGTCCGCACAGCTCTCCCTAGTTGTCGGCCCGGGCGAACAGCCCGAGCACGTGGTTCCACGCGTCCGGCGCCTCGTACGGAGCACGCCGCTGTTCGGCCTCGTCGCCGTAGATCTCCCAGCCCGAGTGGACGAGCTCGACCCGGGTGCCGTCCTCGTCCGGGCGGAACTCCACCTCGATCAGCGTGTGTACGCCGTCGCCGCGGCCCGGATGCCAGGTGCAGGCGAACCGGTGCGGTGGCTCCCAGCGCACCACCTCACCCCAGACGGACGTCTCGCCGCCCACTGATCTCTCAACCAGCTGACCGTCCACAATGCTCAGTCCAGCGGCCTGATCTCCGTAGACGCCGTGTGTACGCAGTGGCCACCAGTCGCCGATCCGCTCGGTGAACGTGCGGAACGCCGCGTCCGGCGACCGCCGTACGTGCACCGCCGCCAGCACCGGCACCGTGGTCATCCATCCTCCACATCGGACTCGCCCGCCTCGGCCAGATCGCGCATCGCGCCGAGCGCGGAACCCCACAGTTCGTCGAAGTACGCCCGCAGCGCCGCCAACCCGTCGGGCTGCACCCGGTACAGCCGCCGCGTCCCGACCCGCGTCTGGCTGACCAGCCCGGCCTCGCCCAGCACCCGCAGGTGCTGCGACACGGCCGACCGTGTCACCGGCAACCCGTCCGCCAGCTCCCCCACCGCCCGCGGCCCGTCCCGCAACCGCTCGAACACCGCACGCCGCGTCGGATCGCCCAGCGCCGCGATCGCCAACGCAACGTTAGCCACGCCTAATGTTAGTAGTCGCTAACCAACTGTCGTCAAGTCGCAGGGAACAGGTTGCCGGTCCGCGCGGGTTGGGGTCGGGCATGGAGCATTCCGGGATGACGCGGCCGTGGACGGTCGTATTGGTGTCGGGCAGCACGCGTGCCGGCTCGGGGAACACGGCCGCGCTGCTGACCGCGGCGGCGGTCGCGCCCGACGGCGTCCGGGCCGTGTACTACCCCGGGCTGGCCGACCTGCCGGCCTTCGTGCCGGACGGCGAGCAGGGCCCGGCCGTCATCACGCTGCGCGAACACCTGGTCGCCGCGGACGCCGTGCTGCTCTGCACGCCCGAGTACGCCGGCACCCTGCCCGGCAGCTTCAAGAACCTGCTCGACTGGACGGTCGGCGGCGGCGAGCTCTACGGGAAGCCGGTCGCCTTCATCAACGTCGCCGCACCCGGCCGCGGTGGGGGCGCCGAAGCCACCCTCCGCGTCGTCCTGGGCTACGTGGCGGCCGAGATCATCGAGGACGCCTGCACCCGCGTCTTCGTCCCCCGTGACACGGTCGGCCCCGACGGCCTCATCGCCGACGCCGCCACCCGCACCGCCCTCGCCGACGTCCTCGCCAAGATCGCGGCCTTCCTGAGCACGCGCTCCGCGCCCGACCTCATCACACCCGGCGCGCCGGGATCTCCCGTCGCATGACGGCCCGGCGAGCGGGTCAGAGCACCAGCGGGTAAGTCGTACCCTCTCAGGGACCTGAGGAGGGCGTATGACGCGGCCTACGGCCGGTCCTGGCTTCGAGCGCATCTGGCAGGTGCTGGACGCGCAGGTGGCATCGGCCCGGATGCCCGGGTACGTGGCGGCGGTCCGGCTGGGCGGGCAGGTGGCGGTCAGGGCCGGAGGAAGGCTGGCCGTCGAGCCGCGGAGCGCGCCGATGGACGAGGGCACGCTGTTCCGCATCGCCTCGCTCACCAAGCCGATCGGCGGCGCCCTCACGCTCAGCCTCGTCCAAGATGGCGCGCTCGCCCTCGACGACCCGATCGCGACGTGGCTGCCCGAGGCGGCGAGCCCGGGTGTGCTGGTCGCCCCCGACGGCCCGCTCGATCGCACCACCGGGGCGCTGCGGCCGATCACCGTCCGACACCTGTTGACAGCGACCTCGGGCTGGGGTTGCGTGCTGGCGGCGTCCCCGCTGCAGGGGGCCATGATGGAGCGGGGTGTCTTCCCCGGCGCGCTGCCACCACAGATGTCCGGGGACGAGTTCGTCGCGAGGGTCGCCGAGCTGCCGCTGGCCTTCCAGCCCGGCGACGGATGGCTCTACGACACCGGCATGGGCCTCCTCAGCGTGCTGCTGGCCCGGGCCACCGGGAAGCCGCTGTCCGACCTGATCGCCGAGCGCGTCACCGGGCCGTTGGGCATGGCGTCCACCGGCTTCTGGACGCCGGACGTCGGCCGGCTGGCCACCGCCTACCAGCCGGGGGCCAACGGCCTCGAAGTGCTCGATCCGCCGGATGGCCTGTGGGCCAGCCCACCCAGCTTCGAGAACCTGGCCGGCGGCCTGCTGTCAACCGCGCCCGACCTCCTGCGCTTCTACGGCGCCCTGGCCGACGGTGGCGGCCCCGTCCTGACCGCCGACTCGGTCGCGCTGATGACCGCCGACGCGCTCACCGCCGAACAGCGCCGCCAGGCGCTCCCCATCCTCGGCCCCGGCGTGTCGTGGGGCCTGGCCACCGGCGTCGACCTCGAGCCCGCCCAGCCGTGGATGGCCCCGGGCCGCTGGGGCTGGACCGGCGGCACCGGCACGACCGCCCACGTCGACCCGACCCGCGCCACCGTCGCCGTCCTCCTGACGCAGCGCGCGATGACCGGCCCATCCGACGGCCCCATCGACTTCTGGACAGCGGTCGCCGCCGCGGCTGGCGGCGCTCAGCTGCCGTAGGGGATGAGAGGCCGTGCGATGTTCAACACGTCCTCGGGGGACGGCGGAGGCGCCTGGGTAGAGGCCGGTCGGCCCGCTAATCCGGGGAGGCGGACAGATACCGGGCGGTAGGGTCGGATCGTGCACGGGGGACTGCCAGAGCAGGCCGATCAGTCGCCAACGATGTGGAATCGGCTGGCCGCGCGGTTGCGGCGGGAAGTGCCGAACGGGTCGCTGGAGGCGTTCCGGCGGGCCGGTGCCGCGGTGCACGGGCTCCGGCTGGAGGTTGATCGGCGCGCGGCGGATCTGGTGTCGCTCGGGCGGCATCCGTGGTCGGCTGGTCCGAGCGAGGCGTCGGCGGCGCTGTGCGTGGCCAACGCGTTGGTGCTGCAGACGATCGGTGAAACCCTGCTGGACGAGGACTACGCGGCGTCGCCGGCGACCCGGGGTTACCTGCCGCCAGTGACCGCGGAGCAGGCGTGGGCGTGCTTCGAACGGGTCGGTTCGTGGCTCGGCTGGGCCCAGCAGGGGCTGGCCGGCGGGGACTGGAATCTCCGCGTCGAGATCAGACTGCCGGCCGAGCTCGCGGTGTGGGTCCACGACGACGACTACCCGCCGCAGCACGTGCGGGCGTTGCTGGTCGCGGCCGGACGGGTCGCCGAGCAGTTGGACGCGGCCTGCGGCGCGCTGGCGACCGCAGGCGAGCCCGACCCGAAGCTGCGCGGCCTCTGGTGGCACGCCCGCGGCCTGGCCGACGGCCTGCGCGGCCGACTGGACCACGCCACGGCGCTCTGGCAGCCCGACCCGCCCGGCGCACTCCTGCGGCAGATCCTGCGGGAGAGTCGGGCCCTGCTGAACGAGCAGTTCGTGCTCGGCCAGGTGCTGGCCGCGGGGCCGCTGGTCGAGCAGGCGCCGCCGGCCAACCCCCGCGACCCGGCTCCGCGCCGGCCACCCGAGCCGTTTCGTCCCGAGCCGCTGCGGCTACCCGCGCCGGGTGAGCCCGGCTTCGACGCCTGGTGCCTCACCTGCCCGCATTTCCGGCCAGCGGCGATGCGGCAGTCGGCGGCCCGGCGGCTGATCGCGGAACTCTGGCAGTACGACCCCGAACCCGGCCGCACCCTGTACATCCAGGGCCAGATCGAGGCGGCGCTGCGGGCCGGGGCGATCCGCTACCTGCTCGGCAACGTCTCCCCCTACACCGGTGACGGCGTACAGCGTGCCTTCCAGGCCTGCCCCTGGGGAGCGATCTACGAGGTGACACGGCCGATCCAGATAGCCGGGGCCCGGTTCGACGTCCTGTCCCAGTTCACCTTCCAGGTGTCGGCCGAGCTCTACCCGCAGACCGGCACGTTCATCCGTCGCCTCATCCACGGCCCATTCGTCTTCACCGGCCCGATCGCGTCGCTCTAGAGGGCCGCCAGCCACGCCAGCAAGCGCCCCGCGACCAGCAGCGGCCAGTTGCCTCGGCGCGCGGAGCCGGCCGGTCGGACACCGCCAGGCCGACGATGCTGTGGCCAGCGGCGCGGCGATCGCCAAGTGTCAGTATCGTCGGCGCGACTCTGCCCCTCCGCTGACACCCACGCCACCAGCCGCCGCTTCGTCGAGGCGGTGCAGGAAGCGCAGGCGGCTCTCGAGCGGGAAGTGGTATGCCTGACGGCGTAGCAGCCGGCCAGCGCGTGGCCGTCGTCGACGGCCGGCGCGTCCAGTCCGACCGGATCAGTCCGACCCGGATCAGGCGCTGATGGAACTCGTCCGCTACGCGGCCGCTCGGTGGCCAGTTCCTCGAAACGTGCCTCCCACCGGGCGCGGGTCGGCCGGTCCGATCATCGCCCCGGCGGTAGCCACTGCTCGACGCTCGAAGGGGTCGGCCCGGCTTGTCGCAGCCAGGTGTCGAGGGCGTCGATGAGCGGGCCCGGGTTGCGCCGGGTGCGGGGGAAGGTGCGACTGCTGGTGAAGAGCAGGGCGGTGACTGTGTCGCCGGATTCCTCGGCCTGGGCCAGGATGGGACGGAAGTCCTTCACGTTCTCGGTGAACAGACACCGGCCGTGGACTGCCGCCCAGCCGTACACCTCGTCATCGGTCATCGCTCGCAGGCTCGGGTCGGCGACGACCGCGAGGACGTCGTACCCCTTGTCACGCAGGGCCTCGGCGATGATCGGCGCGAACATCTCATCCAGCAGCAGCGGGATTGTTCGGCGGTCCCGCTCCGTCATGCCAGCAGTCGTTGCTCGGCGGCCCACGCCTGCTCCGCCGCTGCTGACGCGGCATCGGCCGCCTCGATCTCCGCCTCGATCTCCGCCTCGTAGTCGGCGAAATAGCGCATCGCCGTATGCACTCGAGCTTCGGGCAACCCGAGCACCTCGGCGGCTGCCGACACCGCGGCCGGCCCACGCTCGTCCACCTCGTGCAGGAACTTCACGACCTCCCACACGTCCGGCCCGTTGACCAGCGCGGCCCGCCGCCCACTGGTCCCGGCCTTGAAGGCGATCCCCGGGTGCTCCGCCATCCGTAGGCCCTCGTCAATCAGCGTCTGCGCCAGTGTCGACACACTGCCGCCGGCAGTGGCCTGCGCCCGCCGACGCAGCCGTTCGAGGAGCGCGGGCTCGAACCGAATCGACAAGGGAGACGACATGTAGTGCAGTGTAGTTGGCCGGTTCAGCCTCGGTGACGGAGCTGAGTCTGTCTACGTCGCGGCCGAGAACGAGACGGGGGACGCCGGCACGCATCTGGCACGGGCGACCGGTCAGTTTTGCGCTGGTCAGAGGCGCGGAGGATAGGAGATTCGAACTCTTGAGGGGCTGCCCTCAACACGCTTCCAAGTCTGCTGCTCGTTGTTCGGTCGGTTCGGCGGTGGCAGGTGAGGTGGAGGGTCACACCCAGGAAGCGGCTCAGTTGGCTGGCAGGCGGCTCTCTTGACGGCACTGGGAAGTGGGCTCATAGTTGTTGTATGACACCTGTACGACAAGCGCCGGCTGGGACGGAGGGCCGTCGCCGCCGAGCCCAGGGGGCGGCAGCCGCGCCTGCGAGTGGACTAGGTCCCAGCCGTCTGGCGCAGGTGCGCCTGCGGGCTGACGAGATGGTGGCGTTGCGCGATGTGATGCGAGCGTTGAACCTGAGTTCCACGTCGGACGCGCTGCGGGAAGGCCTACGCCTGCTCGCCCGGGAGGCTGCCGAGGTCTCCGCCGTGGAGGAGATCCGGGCGTTCTACGGCGGTGATCAGGCGCCGCCGCCTGATGGAACGGACGTACCGAGCGCAGATGAGCTCGCGGCGGCGGACAAGTCGCGGTGGTAGGTGCGACCGTCGCGCTTCGTGGTGAGGTCTGGGTCTGTGCCCTTCCCGGCCCCGCCGGTCCACATCCCGTCGTTGTCCTGACCGCGAACCGGATCGCGGCGCCACTGTCGGCGGTGACCCTAGCGGTGATCACAGGCACGCCCGGCCCGGCTGTCACGCACGTGCCGGTCGGTGCCGAGTCCGGCTTGAGGAAGTACGACGAGTCGTTCGTGAACTGCACCGACCTGCACACGGTGACCAAACAGCGGCTCCATAGGCGCCTCGGACTGCTGGCGCCAGCCGAACTGCGTCGGGTGGAGGACGCGGTGCGGCTCATACTCGGCTTGCAGCTCTGACCAGGCGATCCCACCGGCTCGCGGGCCAGGTCGTCAGCAGGCC
This sequence comes from Mycobacteriales bacterium, assembly GCA_039648995.1. Classification (GTDB taxonomy): domain Bacteria; phylum Actinomycetota; class Actinomycetes; order Mycobacteriales; family CADCTP01; genus JBBWZH01. The sequence goes on along the minus strand of JBBWZH010000561.1, from coordinate 4,420 downwards.
TCGCCTCCGGCCCGCTCCGATGACCCAAGACTGACGCGCGGCGGATGCCCAACTCGCGCGATGCCTCGGCTACCAACCGTTGCCGCTGGTCAGGGGCGCGGAGGTTAAAGAGATTCGAACTCTTGAGGGGCTGCCCCAACACGCTTATCCAGTCTGCGCCGGACTGTTCATGCTCGTTCGTCCCGGTTTTGAGGAGTCATCTCAGACTATCTGATAGTCTGATAACGTGAAGACGTTGACCGCTACGCACCTGGCGCGGCACCTGTCGGCCGTGTTGGACGAGGTTGACCATGGAGAGACGGTCGTGATCACTCGCGACGGCCGGGAGTTGGCGATCTTGACGCCGGTGCCGGCCGCCAACGGTGACGCCGTGACGGCTGCTCTGGGTGAGTTGCCCGACGACAATGCCTACTGGGACGCCGTCGAGGCGGCGCGGGCGGAGGTCGGCCGGTCGTGGCCGGTCGCCTGATTCTCGATACCGGCGTGGTCATCGGCATCAAGCGCGGCAAGGTGGCTGCCGATGACGTGTACGGGCCAGGCGACGATGTCGCAGTGGCGGCTGTCACGATCGCCGAGCTGGTCTACGGAGCCGCCCTCGTCGCCGATGCCAGCCGCGGTGAGGAGTGGAAGCGGCACGCCACGGCGGTCGCGAAAGCCCTGCGCGTCCTGCCTTACACGGTCGACACTGCCGTCCGGCATGGCGAGTTGCTCGCGGCTACTCGGGTTGCTGGCCTGACCCGAGGCGCTCTTGATCTGGTGATCGCCGCGCATGCCGCAGAGACCGGTCGCATGGTCGTCACACGCGACGCTGCCGCCAAATTTCACGAGCTTCCCGGCGTCCGTGCCCGCACACTCTCCTGACCTGCCGCCAGAGCTCGACTGAGACCACTTGGTCTGGGCCGGGCGCGCCGTCTGTCACAGAACGGCGTTTGTGCTGGTCAGGGGAGCGGAGGATAAGAGATTCGAACTCTTGAGGGGTTGCCCCACCGCTTTCCAAGTCTGCTGAAGCCCGTCCATGCTCGTTTGCGAGGGTCTGGCCAGTTCGCGACACTCGACGCCGGTGCCGCGCGGTCGTTGTGCGGGTCACGCGATTTCGGGGAGCGCTTGTATTCGCCGCTCGGTGAGATCCGGTAGGTGGTGTGCGGCCGCGACGAAATCGTTGTCATCATGCAGAATCACGAGACTGCGGATGGCCGCGCAGGCGCAGATGAGCAGATCCACACAGGAGAGCGCTCGGTGCGCTCCAGCCCGCAGCAGTCGGTACTGAGCCGACTCGACCCACTGCCACGCCGCCTTCGGCACCGGCACATCGGGGTATAGATCGACAAACATCGCGGTCATCTGCTCGTACTCGTCGAGATTGCGGGCTGAGCGACGAAACTCGGTGCGCTGCGGCTGACACGACCCGATCGCGTGGCTAGAGATCACCTCATTCCAGCCAACCCGTACGGTGGGGTCGCGCAGAACACGCCAGAGGGCCGACGAGTCGGCCAGGTAATGCATCACGCGATGGGTGCCTTGCTCCCCCCTCGCAACTCCCGCCATCCCTCGTAGTCCCAGCCCTGGGCGACAGTCGCGTAGTGATCAAGTGCCGCGATGCGGCGGTGCCGAGCCGAGTACTCCCGCAGCGCGAGATTCACGGTCTCCTTCTTGCTCTTCGCGCCAGAGAGCCGCATCGCTTCGGCGAGCGCGTCGTCATCAAGATCAATCTGTGTCACGGTCATCGCAGACTCCTGTGGACGGTGTACATCAGACTCAAACATCTCCAACATAGCGGGCGTCGGGTCCGTCCGCGACCTACGGAGACCAGGATCGAGGCCCAGGCCGCTTCCCGCCCTGCCGGCCAGTGATCGAGGACTGACGCCGGAAGCCGCGGACTGTACGACCCCGCGCAGGCCCCGCCCTGGTCGAGCGGCCCCGCCGGGCATCTCGCCATCTTGCAACTGAGACCCAGAACTGAGCCCGGATCCACCGAGCCGGTTTGGTGATTGCTCTTGAAACCGGTTTTGGGTCTTGATCCAGAGTGTGGTGTGTTTCTGGCGTGACGGGTTCGCCGGTCGGATCCGGCTGTTCCACGTAGGTCCTCGGTCGGGCCCTGGGAGGGTGGTGGGAGGGGTCAGGCCGCGTGGACCGGTGGGGGTCGGTGGACCCTGTCGTGCAGGAGGGTCCAGGCCGGTTCCCAGGGCCAGGCTTGGGGCAGGTGCAGTGTTAGACGACGCGCGCCGCGGGCCAGCCGGGCGGGCACGTTGATCAGCTGCGCCCGGATGGTCGGGGTGGTTGCGTGGGCGTGTCGCCCGCCGGCCAGGGCGCCGATGGCGCGGGTGAGGTTGTGCGAGATGGCCCACAGGACGGTCCAGGCGGCGTTGGCGTTGAACGCCCCGGACGGCAGGTGGGCCAGGGCTGAGGCGGCGGCGTCGGCGATGAGCTGTTCGACGATGGCGTGCCCGCGGTGCTGGGACTCCGCCTGCAGCATTTCGAACCCGCTGGTGGCGAAGACGGCATGGTGACGCCAGAGGTCGAACAGTCCGTCCTGCCCGGGCGCGGTCTTGGGGTTCAAGCGCTTGACCCGCCGCACGATCAACCGGCCGACCACTTGTTCCTTCTTGGGCCGGGACGTGAACGCCGTGTAGGCAGTTTCGGCGACCTCGGCGTCGGAGACCAGCTCCCCGGTGTCTTCGTCGACGAAGGCGTCCGGGTAGTGGATCGGCGTCCACCCCCGCTCGCCGATGCCGGTGATGGCGGCGTTGACGCTCGGGTTCGATCCGGTGGTCAACGACACGGCGGCCTTGTAGCGGGCCGCGGTCGCCGCTACGTCGGCGGTGTAGAACTTCGAGTCCCCGCGCACGACGATCGTCGCGGTCGGAGCGATCGCCCGCACCGTGGCCAGCGCTTCGGCCAGCAGTCGGTGTGCCCCGCGCACGTCGGCTGCCTTCCCGCGGCGTAGCCGGGCGGCGACCACGAGCGGCGCGCTGACCGGGGTGCAGGCGGTGATCAGCAGCGGGTGCAGGGTCTTGCGGCCTTTCAACCGGCCCACCGCCGCACCCTGCTTGGCGTAGCCGTAGACCTGCCGGTGGGTGGAGTCCACGTCCACGAACACCACCAGATCCTCACCCTCCCCGGCGGCCAGCAACCCGGCACGCTCGGCCAGCCGGATCAGCACCTGCCGCAGAACGGCATTGAACTGCTGCACATGCCCATGCGTGAACGCCCGCAAGAACGTCCCCAAAGTCGAGGGCGCACGGATCTCCGCGAACACCAGCCCATTGCCCGCATGCCGCAACCGATCGACATCAACGATGGAGTCGGCGCCGGCGACCATCCCGGCCAGCAGCGTCATCACCTTCGCCGCCGGGTTCGCCCCCGCGCTGTTGGCCGCACCAACGATCGCCACGTGCTCGGACACCAGATCGGGCAGACCGATCTGTTCAGCCAACGCGATCACCGGTACCAGCCCGGCGTCGGCGATCAGATTCGCCTCATCGAACGCGACATCCACCGCCGACGCGGCATGCAAAGATTGCACTTGGCGGGTGCCCCCTCGAACTGGCTCCGATGTTCCCTCAGCAAGAACATCTTCCCAGGTCAGGCGGCACCCGCCTCTCATCCCCGGCCATCAACCCGACACCAACTCGGTGGATCCGGGCTGAGCGGTCCGTAGCGTGAAGCGAAGCCTGCCGCGTCGTTAGACACCGAGGGAGAGCCGAGCCGGGCGGTTCACGGCGAAGGCCATGGAAGCGGTGGAGATCCTGGAGTGCAGCCGCGAGGAACTCTCCGGCGTAAGGGGCGCGGAACGTTCACATGGTGGCGGCGGGAACTGGGGAGGCCCTCCCCGGCCCGGTGGTTGCGGGTTCGGCATCGGAGCCTGGCGCCTTATAACCGGTGAGGAGCCGGGAAGTGGGTGGCCTGCCGGGAGGGAGTCGGAGGCGGTCGTAGTACCGGTCGAGCCGTAGGACAACACAACCTGCGGTGAGGGAAGGGCCGCTGCTTCGTTCGTGCGCGGGTTGGGAGTCCCGGATTGGTGAGTGCCGTTTCGGCTAGGTCCACCCTGGCGGCTGTCCGTGGGGACAGGGTCCGCGGCTTGCAGCATGCGCTTTACCGGGCGGCCAAGGCCGACCCTGGTCGTCGGTTCCATGCGCTGTTCGACAAGGTCCACCGCAGGGACGTCGTGCAGCGGGCGTGGGAGCAGGTGCGCCGCAACGGCGGCGCTGCTGGTGTGGATGGGGTCACGATCGCTGCGGTCGAGGAGTACGGGGTAGGCCGGCTCCTCGACGAGCTGGTCACGGAACTGCGGGAGCGGACGTACCGGCCGCTGCCGGCCCGGCGGGTGTTCATCCCGAAGCCGGGTAGCGACGAACGGAGGCCTCTGTCGATTCCTTCGGTTCGCGACCGGATCGTGCAAGCTGCGGTGAAGATCGTGCTC
>JBBWZH010000543.1:0-6558 GCA_039648995.1 Mycobacteriales bacterium | reverse complement strand
CTGGGCGCTCTTCGCGGTGGCGTACGCCGACCGGCCCGGCGGCGGGCGGTCGGCCACCTCCGAGTCGATCTGCACGATCCGGCCGAACCCGGCGGCCAGCATCCCCGGCAGCACCGCCAGGCCGAGCAGCACCGGGCTCTTGACGAAGTACGTGAGCTGATCGAGGTGGTCCTGCCAGCTGGCCTCGGCCAGGGCGATGTCCGGTTGCGGGCCCGTCGCGTTGAGCACCAGGATCTCGACCGGGCCTAGGCGGCCGGCGATCTCGGCGACCAGGTCGGCGACCGCGGCCTCGTCGGTGATGTCGGCGCCGAACCCCTCGGCCACGCCGCCGGCCGCGCGGATCGCGGCGGCGGTGCCGGCCACCTCGCCGTCGCCGGGCAGCCCGTTCACCGCGACGGCGCGGCCGTCGGCCGCGAGCCGCCGGGCGATGTGCCGGCCCAGGCCACGCGAGCTCCCGGTGACGAGAGCGACCCGCCCGCCCGGCTGACTCATGCCGCGATCATCGCATTGCGCGCAGCCTCACCACGGGACCGGGCCGGCGTCGTCGAAGAAGCCGCCGGTCGGGCCGTCCGGGCCCAGGGTGGCGAGCCGGACGGCGATCGCGGCGCCCTGCGCGGCCGTCCGGAAGCCGCCGTGGTTGTTCAGGTCGGTGGCGCAGTAGCCCGGGCAGCCGGCGTTGACGAGGACGCCGGACTTCCGCAGGCTCTTCGCGTACTGGACGGTCAGCGAGTTGAGCGCGGTCTTGGACGGCACGTACGCGACCGAGCCGGGCATCCCGGCGAGGTCGCCGGTCGGGTCGGACATCGCCGTCAGCGACCCCACCGAGCTGGACATGTTCACGATCCGCGGCGCCGCCGACCGCGCCAGCAGCGGCAGCATCGCGTTCGTCACCCGCTGCACGCCGAAAACGTTCACCTCGTAGACGCCGCGGACCACGTCGACGTCGGCCTCGCCCGGCTCCTGGCCCGACCCGCCGGTGATGCCGGCGTTGTTGACGAGCACGTCGAGCCGGCCGAACTCGGCACCGATCCACGCCGCGGCGGCGTCCACAGTGGACTGATCGGTCACGTCCAGCGCGACCGGGCGGACGTCGCCGGACCCGCGCAGGTCCTCGACGGCCGCCGCCCGCCGGTCCGCGTCCCGCGCGCCGAGCAGCACGGTCATTCCCCGCCGGGCCAACTGGTCCACGATCTCCCGGCCGATCCCTTTGTTCGCTCCGGTTACGAGCGCGATCATTTCCGTCATCAGATGGCCTCCGTAGTGAGCATCGCAAGGAGCCCCAGCGACCGAGGAGCGGAGCGCAGGAGGCCGGGGTGCACTGTCATGGGTCAAGCCCACCACCCTCCGCGTCGCCTGGCAAAGACCGCCCAGGTCGCCGGCGATACCCTGACGGTATGGATGGGTTGGAGACCCGCGAGCTGGCCTACTTCGTGGCGGTGGCCGAGGAGCTCCACTTCGGCCGGGCGGCGCGGCGGCTGGGCATCGCGCAGCCGCCGCTGTCCCGGGCGATCAAGCAGATCGAGCGGCGGGTGGGGGTGCCGCTGCTGGTCCGGAGCAGCCGGAGCGTGGCGCTGACCCCGGCCGGTCAGATGCTGCTGCACGAGGGGCGCAAGGCGCTGGACGCGGTCAGCGCGGCCACCCGGCGGGCCCGCCGGGCCGGCCAGCCGGAGCTCATCGTGGTCACGAAGCCGGGCGGCGACGGCGGTCTGCTGCCCGGCATCCTGGCCGAGTTCGGCGCCGACCCGGACGCGCCGGCGGTGGACGTGCGGCTGTGCGGCATCGGCGAGCAGGCCAGGCTGCTTCGTGACGGCCGCGCCGACGTCGGCCTGCTGCACCGGCCCTGGGACGACATGAGCGGGTTCGACACCGAGGACCTGTTGGTGCAGCGGCAGGTCGTGGTGCTGCCGGCCCGGCACCGGCTGGCCGACCGGGCGGCGGTGAGCCTGGCCGACCTGCGGGACGAGCCGATGCCGCGCTGGCCCGGCGGCGCGCTCACCGGTGTGCCCGCTGCGGGCCACCCGGCTGACCTGGCCGGGCTGGAGATCCGGGACAGCGCCCAACTGCTGGAGCTGGTCGCGCTCGGCCGGGTCGTCGCGACGCTGCCCGAGTCCGTCCGCGGCCGGCTGCGCACCGACCTCGTCTGCGTCCCGGTGCTGGACGCGCCGCTGTCCACTGTGGTCATCGCCTGGCCAGAGCGCAGCCGGTCGCTGGCCACCGCGGCGTTCGTCCGGGCCGCGGTCGCCGCCGCCGGCCGGCACCACTCGTCCGCCGCCATCCCCGGCTGACCGGCGGCGCGGGCCCACCGCGGAAGGGTCCGTGGAACCTCAGCAGCCCCGGCGAAACCCGATGTGCCCGGCCCACGACAGCGAGGCGGAAGGAACCGTATCCCGATGACGGCAACCGACAATGGGCTGGTCGCCCGGGTCCGCGGCCGGACGCCGGCCGACCCGGCGGTGCGTGACTGCTGGGACGCGATCGTGTTCGGCGTCGTGCTGGACGGGCTGACCGCCGCCGACCTCGCCGATGTGCTCGCCGAGCTGACGGCCGGCCGGGACGTCCACCGCGGCGACCTGGCGATCAGCCACGCCGGCGGCATCCTGGAGGTCGTCCACGGCCGGCCGGCGTCCTGCCCGGCGGCCGCCATGGCCGCCGAGCTGGCCCGGCTGCTGGCGCCGCTGCCCGACGCCGCCGCGCTGGCCGCCACCGCCGTCGACTGGACCCACAGCGGCGAGCCGGACCTGCCGTACCGCGCCACGCTCGGTGAGCGGTGCCTGCTGCTGCGGCCGGCCGGGCCGGGCTACACGCTGATCGCCGACGGCGTGACCGTGGCCGACCTGGGCGCGTGGCCGCCGGCCTGGCGCCGGCCGGCACCCGCGAGCGCGCACGGCATCGGGCCGGCCCGGTTGCGGGTGTGGGCCGAGCTGCTGTGCCGGGACGGCGGCACGCCGGCCGAGGTCGCGGCCGCGCTCGGCATCCCCGCGGTGGCCCGGCCGAACGACTTCGGGTGCCTCGTCGCCGACCCACCGCCGCCGGGCACCAGCCGCCTGGAGCTGAGCCCGCGCGGCGGCCGGCTGCAGTCGATCACGGTCACCTACGCCGCCGGCGCGCCGACCCGGGCCGATCTCGACACGTACCTCGGCCACGGCGGCTGGCTGCCCCGGGTGCACTGGGACAGTCCACATAGGATCGCCTACCGTGTCGAGGTCGCCGGCGCGCCGTCCACCTGCACGGTGTTCCCGGGCTTCGACGACGAGCCGGCCGACGGGAGTGTCGCGCTGGACGTGACGCTGCGCCGCGACCGGCCCTGACCGGCGGGCGCCGTCTCAGCTCGCCAGCCAGCGCGTCCAGGTGCTGAGCCGGCTCAGCGAGGAGCGCATGTCGGCAAGGGTTTCCAGCGCGTGGCCGTGCGCGGCGGAGCGCTCGGCCGGGCTGACCGGGCGGTGCCCCAGCGCCCGCCACAGCAGCCACGCCGCGCCGCCCAGCTGGGTCCGGAACAGGCCGGCGAACGCGGTCTCGTCCGCCGGTACCGGGCGACCGCCCGCGGCCCGGTACGCGTCCAGCGTCCGTCCGAACTGGGCGGCGTCCCACCCGGTACCGGTCCGGCTGAACGCCAGCGCCGCGCGGGTCACCTCCCACTCGGCGACCTCGGGGCCGGCGCCGTCCCAGTCGACCAGGACCGGCGTGGTCGGCGTCAGCAGCACGTTGTCCGGCTTCACGTCCCGGTGGCTGGACACGGCAGTCCGCGAACCGCGCGTGGCCACCGCGCTCCGCACGATCTCGACGGCGCGGGCGACGTCCGGCAGGTAGTCGCGGACGGCCGCCAGGAAGCCGGCGTCATCCGCCGCGTCCCGCAGCCACGCCGCCCAGTCGGTGACCGGGTGCACGGGGTACGTGTTGCCGCCGGTCGCCGGCAGCGTGTGCAGGGTGGCGAGCGTGGCGCCGGCCCAGTCGGCCACCGCGGCGGGAACGCCGACGTCCGCCAGCGGCTGCCCCGCGCACCATTCGTGCACCAGGAAGCTGACCAGGCTGCCACCGATCGGCAGGTCGGCCAGCATCCCGTCGGCCGGGCGCAGCGGCGGCACCGGCCGGGGCATCGCGACGCCGGCGCGGAACGCGGCCTCCTCGACGCCGGCGGCGGCGAGGTGGTCGGCCAGCCACCACGGCTCCCGGGACCGGTTCAGCTGCTTCACCGCCCACGCCCCGGTGTCCGTCCGCAGCTGCCAGAGCAGGTGGGACCGTCCACCCGGCACCGACCGCAGCGGCCCGAGCACCGCCCCCAGGTCGAACGCGGCCGCGACAGCGGCCGCGATCCCGGCCCGCTCGGACGTGTCCACACGCAACCGTAACGCGGCAGCCGGCGGCGCCTACAGTGCCCGAAAGCCACCGAAGGAGGATGCGTTGCGGTACGAGCATTCCGTCGAGATCGAGGCGACCGCCGAGGCGGTGCTCGCGGTGTGGACGGACGTCGAGCGATGGTCGGAGTGGACCGCGTCGATCACCAGCGTCCGCCGGATGGACAGCGGGCCGCTCGGCGTCGGCAGCCAGGCCACGGTGAAGCAGCCGAAGCTGCCGGCGACGGTGTGGACGGTGACCGAGCTGGAGCCGGCCCGGTCGTTCGTCTGGGTGTCGAGCAGCCCCGGCGTGCGCACCGAGGCCGCGCACCGCGTCACGCCCACCGCGACCGGGGTGACGGCGACCCTGGTGCTGGACCAGACGGGTCCACTTGCGACAGTCGCCAGCTGGTTCGTCGGCTGGCTGACCCGCCGGTACCTGGATCTGGAGGCGACGGGGCTCAAGCACCGCGCCGAGCGGGGAACCTCGTAGCGGGGATGAGCGCGGCCCCGCGGGCCGTGTCCTGGACACGGCCCGCGGGGTTCGTATCCGGCATGGGGGCTGCCGGATACGCGGCATGGGCGGGCGCGCGGGGGGCTGCGCTACCGCCCATGGTCCACAGTGGTGCCGGCCCCGTCGCCGGCACCCGCTACCGGCAACCCCCGTCGCCGCCGGACGCCGCGCGCCGCTGCCCCGAGCGGCCGGCGCGGTCCGCGTCCGCCAGGTGCCCACTCATCTGCGCTTCCCCTCTCCGAGACCCGGGGGTGCCACCCAGCGTCCGCCGCATCCGGCAGCGACCCGCGCCCCACCGCACCCCGGGATCGTGAAATCTCCCAGCTCCCGCTGGAAGCGGGCTGACGCGTGACTGAAAACGCCTTGGTTCGGCTGAACCGGGGCGGGAACGGCATCGGCCCGCGGCCGGCCCGACCCGCCGGGCCGACGGACGGGCCGGCCGGCGGCCGGCGGCCGGACAGGCGCACGAGCGCGCGGCGCGCGGGCGCTCGGGCGCTCGGGCGGCGACCTACGGCAGCGGGGTGGGGTGGGGGTTGTTCAGCTCGGCGTCCTGCTCGGTGAGCGACCGGCAGGCGCGCGCCTCGGCGGCCCAGGTGGCCCGGCGGTCGAGGTCGTCCAACCGGCGACGGCGCGGGGAGCGCCACAACGCTGCGAGCAAGCGCCACACCGCGGTTCGCAGGGACAGACGTCCAGTGGGGGTCATTGCCGGCTCCTCCTGGCTGACGGATCACGCACAGGCAGTACGGACCATCGAGAACAGCCACCGCATTGGTTAGAACCTGGACCGAGGTGCGCGATCGGCTTACCGCGCGGTAGTGGCCGAGCGGGCAAGAACTCGGGCCCAACGGGCACCGGGCAGCCGATTCGCCATGCCCCGAAGGGCAGGCCGGCCGGTGCGGGACGGCGGTCGGGTAAGGGTGCCGGCACCGGTGCCTAAGGATTTGTGCCCTAACGATCCTGCGACCGTTCGACCACGCTGTGCTGAGTGTCGGATCTGACCCATTCCGCGGCGGGAGGACTTGTGGACCAGTTGACCCGGGCGACCGGGGATCTCGATATTGCCGGGCAGGAATTGGATGTCCTGGTCGCGGCGGCCGTGAGCGGGGATCAGCAGGCGTGGGCGACGATCGTGCGCAGATACAGTCCGCTGCTGGCCCGCGCGCTCCGCCGCTACCGGCTGGACGACGCGGACGGCGCGGACGTCGTCCAGCTCACCTGGCTCAGGCTGGTGGAGCATTTGCCGCTACTGCGCGAACCACGGGCTCTGGTCGGCTGGTTGTTGACGACGGCGCGTCGTGAGGCGTACCGGTTGCTCCGCCAGTCCGGCCGCATTGTGCCGGTTCCGGACGTGGATGACGCCGGCCACCGCGGGCCGGATTCCCCGGAGGACCAGGTGGAACGGAAAGATCAGGAGCGGCAGTTGCGGGTCGCGGTTTCCCGGCTGCCGAAAAGCGATCGGGAATTGCTCGGCGTGCTGTTGACCTCGCCGCCGCCGAGCTACCGGGAGGCGGCCGCCTCGCTGGGCCGCCCGGTCGGCAGCATCGGCCCGACGCGGGCCCGCTGCCTGGCCAGGCTCCGCCGCGAGCTGACCGCGCTGGACGGCGACCCGGACCGGCTCGCCGTCCCCGCCTGACGCCGGACCTGCGCGGTAACGCGGAACAGCCAGCCCGCACGGCCGTGGGTTCCCGCCTGTCCGGGCGGGGACCCACGGCC
>JBBWZH010000529.1:0-5606 GCA_039648995.1 Mycobacteriales bacterium | reverse complement strand
GCGGGCACGCCGCGCCGGATCGCCAGCCGGTGAGCCACCACGGAACCAGCCCGGCGACGGTGCCGGGTACGAGCACGAGGAACGCGGCGGTCCCGGCGGCGGCCCGCGCCCGGCGCATCGTGGTCACCGCCGAGCCAGGCGCAGCCCGTCGAGCAGCGCGAGCAGCGCCCGCTCGGCGTCCGATCGGGCCGCGTCGCGGTCGGAGGCATGCGCTATCAGTAGCGCCGCTTCGATGACCGCGCTGAGCACGAGGTGGGCCAGCACGTCGACCGGCTGCCGGGCGATCACCCCGTCGGTCATCGCCTGCTCCAGGCCGGCCTTGATCAGCCCGAGCCCGTGGCGGCCCTCGACCGCGCGCCAGTCCGCCCAGCCGAGCACCGCCGGGGCGTCGGTGAGCGCGATCTGCAGGATCTCCGGCTCCTGGCAGGCGTCGAGGAACGCGGTCAGCCCGGCGGTGGCGGCGGTCCACGAGTCCGGCGCGCTCGCGATGGCGGCCGCGACCCTGCCCGGTACCTCGCTCTCTAGCTGCTCGAACACCGCGCGGAAGAGCTCCTTCTTGTCGCCGAAGTGGTGCTGCAGGGCGCCCCGGGTGAGCCCGGCCGCGACGACGATCTCCTCGGCCGACACGGCCGCGTATCCGCGCTGTGCGATCAGCTTCCGGGCCGCTGCGATCAGCGCCGCGCGGGTGGCGCTGGTGCGCTCCTGCTGGCTGCGACCCGATGTCATCCCGCGAACTCGGTGATCAGCTTGGCCAGTACCTCGGCCTGGTCCTCGGGGACGAACGTGCGGGCGCCGGCCACCGGTACGAGGCGGGCGTCGGGGAGCAGGGCGGCGAGGCGCCGGGCGAGCGACACCGGAAAGAGCCGGTCGTCCACGCCCCAGGCCAGCAGCACCGGACGGTCGAATGCGCCGAACCTCTCGGCGGCGGCGAGCGTATGCCGGCGATGCACGCCGCGCAGGAAGCGGCGCAGGTCGCGGCGCACGCCGGGGCTGCGCCGGGCGGGCTGCAGGTAGGAGTCCATCACCTCGGGCGGGATGGGCCGGTGCGTCAGCCACCCGTAGGCAATCGGCAGCCGGTGCAACGCGCGCGGGCGCAGTGCCTGGGCGAGCAGCCACCCCGAGCCGGGCAGCCGGGCCATGATCGGCAGGTACCGGAAGGCCGGCGGGAAGAAACGCTCCAGCGCGTCGCACGAGGCGAGCACCACCCGGCCGATCCGGTCCGGGCGGCGGGCCATCAGGATCTGCACCAGCGCACCGCCAGTGTCGTTGGCGACCAGCGTGACGTCGGACAGGTCGAGCGCCTCGAGGAAGCGGCCGATCAGGTCGGCCAGCCCGGGCGGGCTCAGGTCCGCGTCTGCCGGCATCGGCAGCTCGTGCGAGCCCAGCGGCCAGTCCGGCGTCAGGCAGCGATAGCCGGCGTCCGCAACGGCCGGGACCACGGCGCGCCACAGGTCGGCGTTGACCAGCAGCCCGTGGACGAACACCACCGGCCGGCCATCGCCCCGCTCCCGATAGGCGATCACCCCTTGCGGCAGCCGCACCGCCCGCCGCTGACCCAGCTCCGCGCTCCGCGCCATGGCCACCCTCCGACCGCATACCACGTTCCAAGAAGCATACATTCGGAACGTATGTTAGCGCCAGTGATCACCGATCTGGCTCGGCTACGACGCGCAGGGACCGTCTTTCATGCGGATCACCGGGTTGATCGCGACATGGTCGCCGGGAAATGACTGGCGCGTCCGGTCCGGGCCGGCAATCCTGATCAAGTGGTATTGCCTGTCATCGATACGGCCAGACTCCGCGCCATGTTGGACGCGCCGAACCCGCGCGTCCGGCGTTTGGCGGCTCGCGCCGCCTGTCCATGCCACGGCTCATTTGACCTGCTACGGGAGCTGCGGGCTGATCTGCATCGGCTAGCAGCCCACGATCCGGACCCCCAGGTACGCGCAGCTGCCCACCACGTCCTCACCGACGCTGTCGTCGTCAACATCCACGAAGAACGCCGAGCCGACCGAGACCGCCGCAGTAGCGATCGCGCGGACAGAGCCGCCAGACGGACCCGCGCCCGCGAGGACAGAGCGATCCGGCCCACCCGACGCGACAAGCAGCCTGACCGCTGACGGATCCGCTTGCGGACGGTGAGCGGTGCGACGGCTGTTCTTGTATTGAGTTGCGTCGCGGACAGTGCCTCCTGTCCGACGCCGAGCTCCCGAGGCAGCGGCTGGTGCCCGGCGCGGACGGTCGGACCCCTGCTCAGCGCGGGCAACGTGCCACCGCGGGGGTGCCGGGCGCGGGCGGGGGCTACTGCCCGAGGCGGCCGTCGATGCGCTCGCGCAGCAGGTCGACGTGGCCCAGGTGCCGGGCGTACTCCCCGATCATCCCGACCAGCATCTCCCGCAGCGAGATCGCCCCGCCGCCGCTGCCGTGCTGGTTGTGCGGGTCGTCGGCGGTGACGTCCAGGCTGGGCGCGTCGGCCACGAATCGGTCCGCGAAGTCCACCTCGGCCCGCCACGCCGCCCACGCCTGCGTGACCACGGCCGGATCCGCGACCGCGCCGTTGAAGTCACCGTCCCGGTCCTCGGCCGAGATGTACAGCCGCGGCACATCCTGACCCGCCATCAGCCGGCGGAACCCGCCGCGCTCGGTCTCGGCCAGATGCCGCACGATCCCCAACAGCGACATCGTGGACGGCTCGACCGCCCGCCGGGCCAACTGCTCCGCGTCCAGGTCCGCGCATTTCAGCTCCAGTGTGAGCCGCTGTTTGCGCAACGCCTGCACCAGCGTGCCGCGCTCGTCACCGAGCCGCGGCAGGTGCTCGCGCGGATCGTCGTCCGAGGGCCTGCCGTCCGCGGTGAACATGTCCGCCCGCCGGGTCGCCGCCATCCGCGCATTATCGGCCGCCATGCGGCCACCCGACAACGGAGTATCCACCGTGGACGCACCATGCCAGCCCTGTGCTCGGCGCAGGCGCGCTAGCCCGCCAGGTTGGAGGGCCGGCGACAATCGGCGCGCAGGTCGGACACCTGCGGCAGGTCGGCCGACTGTCCCATGTGGATATTCGCGTGCTCCGTTCTCCATCGGCGCACGCGCGATGGCGGGGCCCCTACGGTCATGCACTTTGCCGACCCAACGACCCACCCAGGGCCTATGTAGAGACCTACAGCGGCGCCAGGTTTGGCGAGAACCCCACGCACCTAACCCACCACCGCGCGGTATTCGAGGCGGCCGCGCCCAACATCGCCTGGGTGACTGACTTCACGTAGTGGGAGAGACGTGGGCCGGGTCCGTCTACGTCGCCTTCGCCGTCGACCTGTACTCGAGGGCGATCGTGGGATGGTCGGCGGCCACCGTCAAGGATGTCGGGTTCGTCGAGGCGTGCCTGCGGATGGCACGGTGACGGCGGGCGACACCAGCCGTCCTGTCCACAGTGGACTGATCGAGCATGCGGCACACCCTTGCGCCACCGGCCGCGCACCGCCGGCAACCAACCCGCCGCCCCCGACCGGGTGTTCTCCCACCGCAACGCGTACACGTCGGTCCGCGCCGCGAACAGCGCCCCGAAGAACGCGACCTCCACTCCAGCCGCCGAACCCGCATGCACCGGCCCCGGCGGCGCCTCGAAGAAGCCCGTCTGCGCCGGACCCGGCGCAGCCGCCTGCCGCGGCGACAACTCCAACAACCGCAACAGCCGCGCGTTCTCCACCCGCAACCGCGCCAACTCCGCCAACAACCCACCGCCGGCAGCCGCACCGCCTTCCTCGACCACCCCGCCCACACCGCACACCGTAGATGCGCCTCGCGGGCCCGGTGCAGACAACCTGCTCGGCGTCTCCAAGGCATGGCGAGCCCGGCGACCGGCCGCATCCCCGATCGAATGACACCTGATACCTGCCACGCTCGCCGGGCCCGGCGAGCGGCTCCGGAGCCAGCACAGGCAGCCTTGCCCCCTGGCGGCGCTACCGGGCGGCAGATGCAGCGGCAGGCGGTGGAGCGCGGTGGTGCCGTGGCGGCGGTCGGGCAGGGGCGTTGACGACTTTGCCGGTCGAACATGGCAGCCAGCCGGGAGATGTCATTCGACATCATGTGAGGGTTAGAGTGCCGTCCCGTGATGGCAGAGCACATCGAACAGGGTCAGGCCTACCTCGCCAGGTTCGGGGACAAGCTGCGGCGGCTGCGCCTGGAACGCAAGTTGACCCAAGACCAGCTCGCCAAGCGTGCCGGCCTGCACCGGACCTTCATCGGCCAGCTGGAACTCGGCCGGCGCGGCGTCAACCTCGCCGCCCTCCCACGCCTGGCGCAGGCCCTGAACCTCGACGACCCCCGGGACCTACTGCCCTGACCACCAACGAAGCCCCGCCTACTCCGGCCGGCAGCCAGGTCTGGTTGGACCGTGCGCGACGCCGGCCTGCTCGATTCGGCTGCGGCCCGCCCGCGGGCGACGGTCTTCGGCGCCGACGCCTACCCTGACTTCGCGGACAAGGCCGCGGCGTTGATGCACTCGCTGGCCGGCAACCACGCCCTCGTCGGCGGCAACAAGCCGCTGGCCTGGGCAGCGACACGCACCTTCTGCCTGCTCAACGGTCGCGATCTGGTCTCCATCCTCGACGACGCTGAAGCAATGGTGCTCGCGGTCGCTGCCGGACAACTCGACGTCCCCCGATCTCGTCGCCCTCCTCGACCGGCACATCGACCCGGCCACCGGATGAACGTCAGTCGGACCGCCTGCATCGACCTGCTCGACGGCCAGCACCCGGCGCGGGCGCGCGGCCGCGGCGGCCCACGCCGTGACCGGCTCGTCGACGAGCCGGTGCCGGCGCGGCTGAGCTGGTAGGAACGGCGACGTTATAGGCAACATATGGCTTTGTGATGCCTGTTTCTGTCGCTGTGTGCTGGAATAGCTTCGTTCGTCGGCGGCTGGTGGCCGGCGTGGTTGCCTGGGTGGGGAGGTCTATGACGGGCAGGACGGTTCGGGCGCTCGCCGCGGTGGTGGCGGCGGGCACGGCCGCGGCCGGGATGGTTGCGGTGCCCGCCGCCGGGGCCGACCAGCGGGCCCGGCCAGTGGTGATCTACGACTCGGACATGGACTTCGACGACGCGGCGACGCTGGCGTTGCTGGCCGAGGAGGACCGGCGCGGCCGGATCGACCTGGCCGCGGTGACCGTCGTCGACGACGGCGCCGGCCTGCCCGGCAAGACCGCGCAGCACGCGCGGTGCATCCTCGACCGTCTCGGCCTGCACGACGTGCCGGTCGCGGAGGGCTCGCCGTCGGCGGCGAACGCGTTCCCGGCCGGCCTGCGGCAGACCATCGACCAGGTGCTGGACACCGCGCTGCCAGGGTGTCGGCCCGACCAGCAGCGGGGCCGGCTGACCGCGCCGCGGTTGATCCGGGAGGTGCTGGGCAAGCATCACGGCGCCCAGCTGATCGTCACCGGTCCGTTGAGCAACGTCGCCTCCGCCCGGCCCGGTCCCGACGTCCGGGTCACGTCGATGGGCGGTGCGGTCCGGGTGCCGGGCAACCTGTGCTGCGGCACGCCGGCCGAGTTCGACGGCAGCCAGGAGTTCAACTACTGGATCGACCCGGCGGCAAGCCGGGCGGTGCTGCACGA
>JBBWZH010000499.1:0-7979 GCA_039648995.1 Mycobacteriales bacterium | reverse complement strand
CGCACCCGGCCCTGGACTTCGCCTACCGCGCCGCCGTCGCCGTGGCCGGCGCCGCGGTCGTGCTGCTCGGGTTGTTCCTGGTGCCGTTCCCCGGCCCGGGCTGGCTCGTCGTCTTCGTCGGACTCGGCATCCTGGCCAGCGAGTTCGCCTGGGCGGAGCGCCTGCTGCGCTTCGCCCGCGGCACGCTGCGCGGCTGGACCGGCTGGATCCGCCGGCAGACCATGAGCACCCGGCTGCTGCTCGGCGCCGGCACCACGATCCTGCTCGCCGCCGCCGTCGGCGGCTACCTGGCCTGGCAAGGCGTGCCGTTCCTGCCCGACTGATCCGGTACGCTAGCTCGCGCCCGGGCGATTAGCTCAGCGGGAGAGCGCCTCGTTCACACCGAGGAGGCCACTGGTTCGATCCCAGTATCGCCCACCGGGAACCCCAGGTCATAGCCTCGTGCGCCGATCCGACTGGCTTCCTCAAGATCATTTGAGGGCACAATGAGGGCACGACCTGCCACCAGCCGGCGCCACGGGCCGGCACCGGATGGGGTGGATCGGCACGGTGTCGCCGTCCGTCCCGGGGTGGGTTGAACGCGTCAGACGACCTTGCTTTCAGTGACGTACTCGAGGTAGGTCGCTGGCCGGGCCACGCTTGGTCGTCCGGCGTGCGGGCGGCCGCCGGCCACAGCCACCCACCCGGCCGGCCGGCCGGGGTGGTCTCGGATGGTGGAGGAGGCATCATCTGGGCCGGCCGTGAGATTCGTTGGCGTCTCGCTGGACTGCGCCGACCCAGCCGCGCTGGCCGAGTTCTACGTGACCCTGCTGGGTGGCGAACTGTTGTGGCACTCGGCCGACAGCGCCGGGGGTGCCGGTGCCGGGCGCGGTCCTGGCGCTGCAGCGGGTGGCGGCGTACCGGCCACCGCCTGGCCAGGATCGTCCGTGGTGCACCTGGCGGCGATGACGGCGGCGAGGACGTGTGTGCAGGGGCCGCGGGTGGTGCCGGGGTGGTCCCGATACCAGGCGCAGTCGCAGGTGAGGTCCGGCGTGACGAGGTAGTGCTCGCGCTCGGAGCCACGCACCTGCCAGCCGGCACCGCGGGGGCTCACCCCGTCGTCGGCGACGAGGGCCTGCGCGGATACGAGCCGCGGGTTGCGCCGGACGATGCGCTCGGTGTCGATCGGGAGTTCGCGGTGGAACCAGGCGGACTCGGTGAGATCCCATCCCAGCCGGCCCGACGCCGCGAGCCAGGCCAGCCCGACCGCCGCGGCCGAGGCCGACAGCCCGGCGCGGGCGGTCAGCTCGGTCGGCTCGATGACCGGGGACCAGTCCAGGTGTGGCAGCAGCCGCCGGCCGACCTGTTCGCCGTCGGGGTGGGTGAGCAGGGTCAGCAGCGTTCCCTCACCCGAGAAGCCGCGGTAGGGGTCCGGGCTGATGACCAGGGTCAGCCTGGCGTCGGCGAGGTCGAAAACCCACGCCGCGGTCTCGTTGGGCGCCACGTAGACCGTCAGCGCCGTGGCGTGCCGGGCGACCCGGTCGGCGGCCCGCAGCCGGCTCGCGCCGGGCAGCGGCACCGCGCCGGCGATCGGTCGATGGGACATCCGCCACCGCGGTCCGTCGGTGAGTACGTACCGGGTCGGGCCGGGCGGCGCGACGCGGGGCAGACCGGCCAGGAACCGCGTGACCGCCGCGCCGCGCAGCTCGCCAGCGCGCGTCATCGACCGGGTGAGCGCGGGCACCTCCGCGAAGCCACGGATCCATCGCTCCGGGAGCCGTACCTTGCGCTCGACGTGGGTCCCGGCGAGCGACGAGGCACGCAGCTCGTCGCTGCCGACCGACAGGTGCAACGGCTGGTCCCGGCTGACGCGGGCGAGCGCCGTCCGCAACGCGAGGTTGACGTCGACGTTCGTGGTGCCGAAGCCGACCTCCGCGCTGCCCAGCGCCGGGCGCAGCAGGTCGAAGCGGGCGTGTACGCCGTTGCAGGCGGAGAACGACTCGAACCGGAGCCGGTCGCCGCCCGCGGTGACGACCGGGTCGAGGTTCGCCAGCCGGTGCCCTAGGCCCGCGTCGGCGTAGCGGTGGGCCGCCACGTCGGCGACGGCGAGCAGGCCGGCCGCGGCGACGTCCGGCCGGGTCAGGAAGCCGGAGAAGAACACCGGGTTGTCGACCGGCCCACCGGGGGTCAGGCCGAGTGCGGTCGCGAGGTCGAGATGGCGGCCGCCGGTTCCGTCGGTGAGTCGGGACTCGGCGGGGTACGAGGTCATGGGGCGGTCTCCGAAGTGAGCATCGCAGCGAGCGCCGGCAAGCGAGGAGCGAGGCGGAGGAGGCCGCCGAGGTACGGGGTCATATTCCGTCCAGCGCGGCGACGAGCGCCCGGGCCTCGACGTGGCCGCGGGTCGTGCCGGCGGAGGCGGCGAAGCGGCGCAGCGCGCCGGGGACCTCTGTCCTGGGCACCTCTACGGCGTAGCCGGCCAGCAGGCGGAGCAGTTGCGGCAGGCCCGACGGCTTGGCCGGTACTTCGGTCAGCGCCGTGGCGATCGCCAGCGCCGACGGCCACAGTCCGCGCAGGCCACCTCGCTCGGCCACGTCGGCGATGCCCTGGGTCAGCCGGCCCAGGGACAGCACGCCCGCCGCGTGCCGGCCCACCGCCGCCGCGACCGCCGCGTCCGGATCGAGCCGGTCGCGTCGGGCCAGATCGAGGACCGTCGCGAGAACGGCCTCCGGCACGCCGTATGGCACGCCGTTCCGCGCGCTCAGGAGCAGGCCGAGGACGCGGTCGTGGAACGGCTCGCCGAGCGGCGCCGAGGCGCGGCCCGGAAGGAACCGGGGGTCGAACCACGGCTCCCGGTACGCCTCGGCCAGCGCCCGGTCGGCCCAGCGCGGCATCAGACGCACCGATTCGGCCTGGGTATTCGACCAGCACCAGGGATCGCCGTGCAGCTCGGTCGGGAGCGCGCCGCACCGCGACCACGGCACCGGCGCGACCACCGCGGTCGTCCAGCGGCCGGCCACGGCGACCGGCGCGAGCGGCGGCAGGCCCCCCGCGGCGACCCACTCGCGGACGACTCCGCACGCGTCCCAGGTCGTGTCACCGGCCGGGCTGGTCAGCGCCGGCGCTGTGCGCACCGGCGAGCCGGCCAGCAGCCGGACATCGTCCGGGTCGACCGCCCGCAGCCGGTACAGCGCCTGGACGAGGTCGAGCGGGCCCACCTCGGCACCGTTCACCGACGCCAGCCGGTGTCCGAGCTCGCCGAGCTCGAGCGTGCCGTCCGCCCATGTCGGCGTAGCGAGGACGACCGGGTTCGACTCCGCGAGTAGCAGCGACTCGCAGGCCCGCAGGAACGACAGCCGCGCGACCGCGGGGTCGAGCGCGGGCGGCAGGATGAGCGGGTCGGCGTGACCGGCCAGCGCCGTCATGAGATCGGGCAGGGCCCTGAGCCGCTCGCGCCGCTCGTCGGGCGTGACAGCCGGATCGGCGGCGAGCTCCTCGGCGACCGAGTGGCAAGTGCGGGCGCGCAGGGCGACGCGCCAGTACGCCGCCACGTCCAGCCGGCCGGCCACCCACAGGTCGATGGCGGCGACGACGTCCAGCGGGGGGTACTGGCGCGCCATGCCGGCCAGCACGCCGCGGACGGTGTCGGCACCGTGCTGGTGGATCGCCCGTACCGTCGTGGCGAGCACAAGCTCGGGGTTGGTGAGGCCGGTCGACGGCGACCGCGGCCCGTACGCCGGCGGCCAGAAGCAGACGTCGACGTGGCTCTGGTGCCCGTAGTTGAAGTCCTCGCCCAGCGCCGCGCGCAGCGCGGCGAGGTCGGTCGGGGCCGGGGCGACGCGTCGCTGCGACGGCAGCGGTTCGGCGTCCGCGTCCACCCGCCACAGACCGCGGGCCGCCGGGCGGTCGGGCGCGGCTGTCGACGCACGACGCAGCCGCGCCACGAAGTCGTCCACGTCGCAGCCGGCGAGCATTGCGCCCAGCCGGCGGGCCTCGACGCCGGCCTTCGTCTCCCCGGCCGCGGCGGCGAGGCCCGCGATCGCCGGCGGTAGGTCCTGCCGGGGCACCTCGTGCGCGAACGAGGCGAGCATGCGCAGCAGCGCGTGCAGGCCGGGCGGTGTGCGGGCCGCGCCGCACGCGGCGTCGGCGACAGCCACGGCGACCGGCCACCCTTGCCGCAGGCCGCCGGAGAGGAACAGGTCGCCGAAGATCTGGGTGATCTCGGTGACGGCGAGCCGCCCGGCGTCGAGCAGCCGCCGCGCCTCGTCGAGCAGATACCCGTCGTCGAACTCGCCGCGCGCCATCTCGTTGAGCATCTCGCCGCCCATGCGGCGGGCATCGTCCGCATCCGTGT
This sequence comes from Mycobacteriales bacterium, assembly GCA_039648995.1. Classification (GTDB taxonomy): domain Bacteria; phylum Actinomycetota; class Actinomycetes; order Mycobacteriales; family CADCTP01; genus JBBWZH01. The sequence continues at coordinate 3,649 of JBBWZH010000499.1, read as the reverse complement.
ACGGGTCCTTGGCATCGAGGATGCCGGGCCAGTGCTCCCGGCCCTGTACGGGACGGCCGTAGCGCTCCCCGGGTTCGACGGCGACGGCGACGGGCACGGCGTCCCACAACCCCCTGCTCCGGGCGTCCTGTTCCGGCCCGCTGCTGCCCAGGCCGAGGCGGCGCGTGGCGCGGGCGACCCGCGCGCCGAACGCCGCGTCGTCCCCGGCGCCCAGGACACTCAGCGCCGCGGCGACACCATCGGCACCGGCCGCGCCGCGAACCGGGCCGGTCTGCAGCGCCCGCAGCAGCTCGTCCTTCGGCCTGACCTCGCTGCGTCCCGCGACCACCGTGCTGAGCTCCCGCAGATCCGCGCCGTTCGAGACCGACTCGACCGCCAGCGGCAGCAGCACCGGCAGCACCGAACCGTGGCTGGTCGCCATGACGCCGAGCAGGTACGTCAGGCCACCAGGGATCTCGTCGGCCCGCACCTGGAGCGCGACGGCGATCCGCGCCAGGACGTCCTGGCTCTTGGGCCGCTGCGGAGCGGTCAGCAGGCTCAACACGCACTCGACGAGTCCGGCGCGGTCGACGTCACCCCGGCCGACCAGCCCGGCTACGGCCGCCGGCAGCCAGGGATCCTGCCCGCAGTGGCCCGAGGCGAGGTAGCCGAACAACAACCCGGGCATCAGCGGGTCGCCGGCCAGCCGCTCGGCGTCCTCGGCCGGCCCACCAGCCGACGGCAGCGGCGCGGCCGGGCTACCCGCCAACCAGGATGCGTAGAACGTCCGCCCGTCCGGCGCCGGCAGGCCGTGGTGCACCAGCGCGGCACGCACCACCCGGGTCAGCGTGCCCTCGACGTTGCGCGCATTGCCACCAAGACCGGTCGCCGCGGCGGCCGCGGCGAAGTCGCGCACCCACTCGCGCCCGGCCCCCCGGAGCGACTCGACGAACTCGATCTCGCCCGTCTGGTGCCGGTAGCTCCACAGGTCCCGCCACGGGACACGCGCCGCGGCCGTGGCCGGCCCGCACAACATCACGGCGCACATCGCCACGATCCAGCCGGCGTTGCCCCGGTTCTCGAACTTCTCCCTCTGGTCGGCGCCGTCGAACTCGAGGGTGTGCAACTCGCTGAGCCAACGCTTGCTGCGCGCGAACCACGTCTTCGCCTCGCGCAGCTCGGCACCGGACAACGACCGCAGCAAGCTCGCGGCGGTACGCACGTCACCACTGACCAGCAGCGGCTGCAGCCGGTCGACGAACAGCACCCGTCCCCCTCCGCCGCGGCGATCAACCGAACTCTAGTCGGTCATAGACCCGCAGATCGCCCCATCAAGCGCACTCAGCTCGACCGACCCAGCACCGGACACGGCCTGATCCGGCTCACCGGCCGGCGCCGCAGCATGGCCCGGATCGCAGTGTTCGCCATGCTTATCCTGCCGCTGGTTGTCATGGCGATATCGCAGTTCCACTGATCCAGCCGATCCGCGACCCCATCCCACCGCGCTCGCCCAGTGCATGGTTACGTGTACCCGCGCGCACGGCGGCAATTGAGTGTGTCGCGGGCACCGGTGCGTCGTGGCCGGCTCGTGGCTGCGGCTCAGGTCGGCCGCGCCGCCGCCGCCCAGGCGACGAGCCGATTCGCCATGCTGTCTACGCCGTGCCGTGCTGGATCCAGACGGAAATGGTCTTCTAGCTCGTACCACAGCAACTCGCTGACCTGGGAGGGCGTCGAGTTGCCGGTAAGGATGTTCCAGAGCGGCACGAGGAGGCAGTCGTACTCGTCGTCGACGAGATCGGCGACGCCGAGGGGATCCCATTGGTTCAGCAGATAGCGCAGGTTCGCCTGCAGCAAGAGGTAGCTGTCGATCGAGTGTTCAGCCAATGGCGGACGCTGTGACGAAGCGCGGTCGGTGCGGGAGGTCCTGAACAGATAGTAGGCGGTCACCGCCCGGACGACGTAGTCACGACCGGCGGCTACTTGATCTTCCTATGCCGGAGGGATGATCGGGTGGCCTACGTCGTTGGCTTGAGCAGCAGGGATCCGGATGCGGCCGGGGCGTCGCTGGAGTTGCCGCCGCCCGCCGCCGCTGCCGGTGCCGGGCGGCTCGACGGCGCACGGGCTCTGTCGGCGCCGCCTCTGTCATATCCGTTACTGTCGTCTGCGTGACGGGGATTTCGGCCGTGTTGTGGGGTCTGTTCGGCGGATTCGCCGTGGAAGGTCTCGATCTTTATGGTGCGTTGCGTCGGCGTGGCTGTTGGCCGTGGGGTGGGCCGGAGCCGCGGGAAGTCGGCATTGTTGGGTATGCGGTGGCCGAGGCTATCCGGCTGATCATTGGCGGTGGGTTGGCGGGCGCCGCGGCGACGTCGAGTGAGGTCACCAGCCCGGCGGGCGCCCTTGCCGTCGGAGTGGCCGCTCCGCTGATAGTCGAGCGCCTCGCTCGCGCGATTCCGCTGACCGAGCCGCCGGCCGCCGCCCTGGCGGCTCTGCCGGCGGATGCGGCCGTCTCGTCGGTGAGCGTCCGGGCCGACCAGGCTGCCGGATTGGCATCGGACGGCGCGGTCACGGATGGAAGGTCCCAAGCAGCGGCGGCGAGTGATCAGCATGCGGACTGACTCCATCGTCGGACAGATCGTGGCGGTGGTCTCCCGCCGTAGTTCCGCGTTCAGGCTGGCGCCTGACGAGCCACTGACCTTTCCCGGCCGGTTGCGTGCCCTTCTCGGCCGCTCTCGGCGGCATTCCCGAACCACGGTTGCCGCTGTGGCGGTGCCTAAGGTGGACACCGGCGAGTTAGGGCCGGTGTCGGTCGGCCGGGCCGACGCAACCGCGCTTGCCGATGCGGCGACCCGGGCGATCGCCGACCCTTCGGCCGGCACGCTGCGCGCCGGCGAGGTCCGGAAGTACGTCGTAGTGCCGCGGGAGGGCCGGCAGCGCGACAGCCTGTGGGACATCGCCGAGCGGTACCTCGGTTCGGGCACTCGTTGCCGGGAGATCTTCGAGCTGAACCAGGATCGGCTGCAGCCGGACGGCGAGAGGCTCACGCTGGAGAGCCTGGTCCGTCCGGGTTGGATCCTGATCATGCCGGCCGATGCCCGAGGCGAGGGCCTGATCGAGGTCACCGCCGGCACGCAGCCGCTGCCCCCGTTCCGGCCGACCCCGCTCCGGCGGCTGGCGCCGGCCGGCCCCCGCGGGACGACCGGAGCACAGGTCGGGGCGGGGGAGCTGCCCGGACACGACTCGCTGGCCCAATCGGCTGGGCTCGGCGCCGGACCGGCGCAGACCGCACCTGGGCCGGGTGCCCCGGCGCCAACTGCGGCCGCGCACGGCGGTGGGCTGTCCCGGGTGGTGCTCAGCGACGCCGAGGTGCGGGGGCAGGAGGCGGCTGCGCCGGAGCGGGCGCCGAACATCCCGTGGGACATCGTGGGTGCCGAGTTGCTGGCCGCCGGTGTGCTGGAGGCGCTGATCGCGATGCGGCGCCGCCGGGCCCGGGAGCGGATGGCTGGCGCCGGGGTGGCGTTGCCGGACGCGGAGGCGGCCGGGGTGGAGGTCGCGGTCCGGCTGGGTGCGGACGCGGCCGGTGCGGACTTCCTGGATCGGGCGCTGCGGATGCTGGCCGCGGGGCTGGCGGAGCAGGACCGGCCGGTGCCGGAGATCTATGCGGCGCGGTTGT
>JBBWZH010000460.1:0-2812 GCA_039648995.1 Mycobacteriales bacterium | reverse complement strand
GCGAGGTAGAGCACGGCGGCCGCCACCTCATCGGCCCGGGCGACCCGGCCGAGCGGGCTCTGCGCCCGGATCTCGTCGCCGCCCGGGCCGGTCAGCAGTTCGGCGGCCATGTCGGTCTCGACGAAGCCGGGCGCGACGGTCGCGACCGTGATGCCGGCCCCGCCGAGCGCGCGGGCCAGCGACTGCCCCATCGAGTTGAGCCCGGCCTTGCTGGCCCCGTATGCCGGGTGGTCCGGCTCGCCGCGGAACGCGCCGCGGGACGACACGTTGACGATCCGTCCGCCGGCCCGCATGTGCCGCACGGCGCACCAGGTCGCGTTGGCCGCGCCGATCAGGTTCACATCGAGCACCTGCCGCCACGCCTGCTGCCACTGCTCGTAGGTGGTGCCGCCGATCGGGTGCTCGATGTAGACGCCGGCGTTGTTGACCAGCACGTCCAGCCCGCCGAGCGCGCCGGCCGCCGCGTCGACCATCGCGCGGACCGCGGCCGGGTCGGCGAGATCCGCCTGTACGGTGACGTGCCCGCTGCCGGCCAGCGCGTCCACCGTCGCCCGGGCCGCGTCCGGTGACGCGCGGTGATGCACCGCGACGTGGTCGCCGCGCGCCGCGAACGCCACCGCGACCGCCCGCCCGATCCCACGTGACGCCCCGGTCACCAGCACCGCCCGCCCGCTCATCCCCGGACACTACGTAGTCGGCGATCCGTGGCACCCGGTAGGTGCGGTCCGGACGGCTATGGGTACCGATTTGCCGCATTTCGCCCGAGGCGGTGACTCTGGGTGGTGCAGCGTTGGTACGTTCGGGAGATCCGGACGAAACCAGCGGGATGTGCCTCTTCCCCCAGTGGCGGTGCAACCGGATCATTACGGCACCGAGATACCGGTATCTCGGTGGGGTGGCAGCGGGCGGTGAGGCGTGACTGTGCTGGCGGGCGGACCGGACTTCGAGGCGGCTGCGGCCGGGTGGGTCGACGTCGCCGGCGGCCGGCTGGCATTGCCCGACTTCCTGGCCGAGTGCGCCCGCACGCTCGGTGACCCGGATGCGCCGATAGCGCCGCAGCGGGACCAGTTCATCGCCGCCGGCTTGGCCGGGCTCCGCCGCGCCCCGGACGGTCGCGTGTGGACGGCTCTCGGCCTGCAGTCCGTCCCGAGCCGGTTCGGTCATCTCAGCGTCGAGCTCGCCGCCGCCGGCCGGGAACTGCTCGCCGGCGGGGCAGCCAACTTCTTCTTCATGCAGAAGCCGCCGGGGCTGCGGGTGCGCTTCGAGGCACCGGTCGCCGCGGCGCGCCCCCTCGCCGCCGAGCTGTGGTCGCGTGTGGACGGTTGGCGGTCGGCCGGCCTGGTGCTCGACGCGGTGCCCGGCGTGTACGAGCCGGAGGAGCACCTGTTCGGCGGCCCCGTGTCGATGCGGTATGTGCACGGGCTGTTCACTGTGGACTCGCTGGCGTGGCTCGACTGCCACGCCGGCGTCGCCGGCGCGCTGCCCGCGTGGTCGTTCTCGCTCTACCTCGTGCGGGCGCTGCTGGACGGGTTGGACATCGTCGGCTGGGGAGACCTCGACTTCTGGGACCGGCTGCGGCGGCAGGCCTTCCGGACGCCGCCGGCGACCGGCGGCGCCGCGTACGCGGCGGCAGCCGATGGGATACGGGCCGCGTGGGCGGACAGCCGGGGGACGCCGGCCGCGGCGGTCGCACTGGTGGAGCGGGTCCGGGCCGAGTTGACGGCGATCGCGGCGGACTGGCGGGCCGGCTATTTCACCACCCCGGAGGCGTATGTGGGGCCGCGCGAGGCGGCCGCGTTCGCGACGGTCTTCCACTGGAACCGCGGTGGCCTGCCGCCGCTGCGCCAGGGCCTGCTGGCCGAGGCGCTGGCCGACCGGCGGGCGCTGTGACCGAGGTCGCCCTGTGCGGCCTGCCCGGTCCACTGTGGACGGCGGCCGCCGCGCCCGAGCTGTTCGCACAGCCCACGCGGCTGGACACGGACGCCGACCGCGGGCACGCCGACGCGGTCGCGGCCCGGATCGGGGCGGACGCTTTGCCACCGTCCGCACCGCCGACCTGATCGCGGTACTCGACGCCGGCCGGATCCGGCGACTCGGCACCGACCACGAGCCGCGCGGCCGGCCCGGCCCCTACGCTCAGACTCCGGCCCGGCACCGCCGGCCCGCCCTCGGACCGGCCGCCGACGCCGTGCGGGCCGGGCATCGGCGGTGACGGTGCGCGGTGGGCGAGGGTAGCGGGGGCCGCGCAACGCCGGCCGCCACGCGAGCGTCAGTGGGAAGGGCGGGCCGGTCGAGGGTGAGGAGTCCGATGGCGCGGTGGCAGGCGGGGCTGTCCCGGCGGGTCGTGGTCCGGGGCGTGCGCGCCGGCGCCGTGGCGGCACTGGCCGTGCTGGGGGTGATGTTCGGGACCCAGGCGTACCTGTGCTGGTCGACCCGGGGCTCCCGGTACGACCGGGTGGAGCAGGTGCCGCCGGCGCCGGTGGCGCTGGTGCTGGGTGCGCGGGTGGCGCCGGACGGCACGCCGTCGCTGCTGCTGGCCCGCCGGCTCGACCTGGCGGTCGCGCTGTACCGGCGCGGCACGGTCCGCGCGGTGCTGGCCTCGGGTGACAACGGCAGCCGCCGCTACGACGAGGTGACCGCGATGCTGCGCTACCTGCGAGCCCGCGGCGTCCCCGCCGACCGCGTGGTCGGCGACTACGCCGGCTTCGACACCTGGGCCTCGTGCACCCGCGCGCACCGTGTCTTCGGCGTCGACCGGGCGGTCGTGGTCACGCAGCGGTTCCACCTGCCGCGCGCGGTAGCGCTGTGCCGC
>JBBWZH010000436.1:0-7528 GCA_039648995.1 Mycobacteriales bacterium | reverse complement strand
GCAGGGTGACGTGCAGGTCGAGCCGACCGACAACGCGACCACGCTGCAGCTGTTCCAGGACAAGAAGATCGACGGCGGCTGGGTGCCGGAGCCGTGGGCGTCCCGGCTGGTGCTCGACGGCGGCGGCAAGGTGCTGGTGGACGAGAAGACGCTGTGGCCCGGGGGCAGGTTCGTCACCACGCACCTGATCGTCCGCACCCAGTTCCTGGACAAGTACCCGGAGACGGTGAAGGCGCTGCTGGAGGGCCAGGTCGACACCACCGACTGGATCGCGGCGAACACCGCGGACGCCAAGACCACGGTGAACGCGGAGATCAAGCGGATCACCAAGAAGGCGCTGAAGGCCAACGTGCTCGACCGCGCCTGGTCGAACATCGAGATCACCAACGACCCGGTGGCGTCGTCGCTGAAGAAGTCCGCGGACGACGCGGTCGGCGCCGGGTTGCTCAAGGCCGTGGACCTCAAGGGCATCTACGACCTCAAGCTGCTCAGCGAGGTACTGGCCGCACGGGGCGGCGCGAAGATCGACGACGCGGGGCTGGGGAAGGGTGGCGGGTGAGCATGACGGCGGTGCAGCAGCAGATCGAGGTCGCCCCGACCGGGGTGAAGGTCGCGGCCGGTTCGCCCGCGGTCGCGGTCGAGCACCTGGGGAAGCGGTACGGCCGCGGCCCGGCGGTGCTGGAGGACGTCAGCCTGTCGGTGGCGCCCGGTGAGTTCGTCTGCCTGATCGGGGCGTCCGGCTGCGGCAAGTCCACCCTGCTCTCGCTGCTGGCCGGGCTGGACGCGCCGACCGCGGGCTCGGTGGCGGTGGCCGGCGGCCGGGCCGCGCTGATGTTCCAGGAGCCGGCGCTGCTGCCCTGGCTGACCGCCGGCGGCAACGTGGAGCTGGCGCTGCGGCTGCGCGGGGTGCCGCGGTCCGAGCGCCGGGCCGAGGCCGCCGACCTGCTGCGGCTGGTCCGCCTCGACGGGGCGGCCGGGCTGCGCCCACACCAGCTGTCCGGCGGCATGCGGCAGCGGGTGGCGCTGGCCCGGGCGCTGGCGCAGCGGTCGCAGGTGCTGCTGATGGACGAGCCGTTCGCCGCGCTGGACGCGATCACCCGGGACGTGCTGCACGAGGAGCTGGCCCGGGTCTGGCGGGAGACCGGCGTCAGCGTGGTCTTCGTGACGCACAACGTGCACGAGGCGGTCCGGCTGGGCCAGCGGGTGGTGCTGATGTCGTCCCGGCCGGGCCGGATCATCCGCGAGTGGGACGTGGCGCCGGAGGGTCCGCGCGGCATCGACGCGTTGGACGTGGCCGCGGTGGCCGGCGAGATCACCGACGAGCTGCGCGCCGAGATCCGCCGCCATGCCCGCTGATGCGTCCACCGGGCCGTCCGCTGGGCGGTCCGGGGCCGCGGGGGCGGCCGGGTCGGCGAGGGCCGCCGGTCTGGCACCGGTGACCGCCGCCGAGCCGGCCGCGGACGGCGCGCTGGACACCCTGGAACGCGGCCTGGACCAGCTGACCACCGTCGAGCAGGCGCGCCGGCCGGTGTGGCGGCGGGTGGCCAGCCATGTGCTGCCGCCGGTGCTCGCGGTCGGGCTGATCGTGCTGATCTGGCAGATCCTCGTCTGGGCCAAGGTGAAGCCGCGGTACACGCTGCCGTCGCCCGGCGACGTCTGGTCGGCGCTGGCCGAACAGTGGCACGACGGGACGCTGCAGCGCGCCGCCTGGCTGAGCGTCTCCCGCGGGCTGCTCGGCTTCCTGGTGGCGGTCGCGATCGGCATCCCGCTCGGCCTGCTGGTGGCCCGGGTGGGGCCGCTGCGGGCGGCGCTGCGGCCGCTGCTGTCCGGGCTGCAGACGCTCCCGTCGGTGGCCTGGGTGCCGGCGGCCATCGTCTGGTTCGCGCTCAGCCCGGCGACGATCTACTTCGTGGTGCTGATGGGCGCGGTGCCGTCGATCGCGGTCGGCACGATCTCCGGCATCGACCAGATCCCGCCGATCTACCACCGGGTCGGCCGGGTGCTCGGCGCCCGCGGCCTGCGCAGCGCCTGGCACATCGTGCTGCCGGCCGCGCTGCCGGCCTGCCTCGGCGGGCTCAAGCAGGGCTGGGCGTTCGCCTGGCGGTCGCTGATGGCCGCCGAGCTGATCGCGCAGTCGCCCCGGCTCGGCACCGGGCTCGGCCAGCTGCTGGAGACCGGCCGCGACCTCAGCGACATCTCGCTCGTGTTCGGCATGATCATCGCGATCCTGCTGGTCGGCGTGGCGATCGACCAGCTGCTGTTCTCCCCGCTGGAACGCTCGGTGTTGCGCCGCCGGGGGCTGCTGGCCGGATGATGTACCGGTGACTGGCTACCCGCTGCTGCTGGATCTCACCGGTCGCCGGGTCGTCGTGGTCGGGGGTGGCCGGGTGGCGCTGCGCCGGGCCGGCGGCCTGGTCGAGGCCGGCGCGCTGGTGCACGTGATCGCGCCTGCCGTGCTGCCCGAGCTGGCCGCGCTCGGCGTCGCCACGCACCGGCGCGGCTACGCCGACGGCGACCTGGACGGGGCCTGGCTGGTGCACGCCTGCACCGACGACCCGGCGGTGAACGCGGCGGTGGCGGCCGAGGCGGAACGGCGCCGGGTGCCCTGCGTAAGGGCCGACCTGGCCGGCGGCGGCACCGCCCGCACCCCCGCCGTGACCCGGTCCGGCGGCGTGACGGTCGCGGTGACCGCGGGCGGCGACCCGGGACGGGCGGCGGCGGTACGGGACGCGGTGGCCCTGCTGCTCGCCGCCGGTCAGCTGCCGGTCCGGCACCGCCGCCCCCCGACGGCTCCGCCGGCCGGGCCCCGGCCGGGTTCCGCGGCTGGCACCGTGCTGGGCTCGGGGGTGGGTCCGGCGGGTCGGGCGGCGGGTTCCGCGGCTGGCACGGTGCTGGGCTCGGGGGTGGGTCCGGCGGGTCGGGCGGCGGGTTCCGCGGCTGGCACGGTGCTGGGTTCCGGGGTGGGTCCGGCGGCGGGTTCCGCGGCTGGCACGGTGCTGGGTTCCGGGGTGGGTCCGATGGGTCCGGCGGCGGGTTCCGCGGCTGGCACCGAGCTGGATTCTGGGGCAGGCCCTGTGGCGGGCGCCGGGGCCGGCCCAGCGGCTGACCCGGGGATGGGTTCGGTGGCGCTGGTCGGCGGCGGCCCGGGCGACCCGGAGTTGATCACGGTCCGGGGCCGGCGGCTGCTGGCTGAGGCGGACGTCGTCGTCGCCGACCGGCTCGCCCCGCAGGCCCTGCTCGCTGAGCTCGACCCGGCCGTCGAGGTGATCGGCATGGGCAAGGCGCCGCACGGCGCGGGCGCCACCCAGGAACAGATCAACGCCGTGCTGGTGGACCGGGCGCGGGCCGGCAAGCGGGTGGTCCGGCTCAAGGGCGGTGACCCGTTCGTCTTCGGCCGCGGCGGCGAGGAAGTGGCCGCCTGCGTGGCGGCCGGGGTCCCGGTCGAGGTCGTGCCCGGGGTCAGCTCAGCGCTCGCCGGCCCGACCTCGGCCGGCATCCCGGTCACCCACCGCGGCGTGGCCGCCGACTTCGCCGTGGTCTCCGGCCACCTCGACCCGGCCCGGCCCGGGTCCACAGTGGACTGGCAGGCGCTCGCCGACGGGCCGGCCACGCTGGTGCTGCTGATGGCGCTGGACCAGCTGGCCGCGGTGGCCGCCGAGCTGATCAAGCGCGGCCGGGCGGCGGACACGCCGGTCGCGGTCGTGCGCAACGCGACCCGGGCCGACCAGCAGGTATTGGTCGCCACCCTGGGTACGGTCGCCGCCGAGGTTGACCGGGTCGGGCTGCGGCCGCCGGCCGTGGTCGTGGTCGGCGAGGTGGTGCGGCTGCGGGACGAGCTCTGGCGCGGCGCGTCACCGCTCGTGCCTGGTGCGTAGCCGGCCAGCTCGCGTTCATGTCGACACGCCCGACGGTCAGTTCGGCGTTGCTTTTCTGTCGGCCCGCCGGTGTACTCTCTAGCCATTGTTCGAACACCTGTTCGAGCGATCGGAACGCCTCTCGTCGGGCGGGCGGAACTCGACCCCCGGTCCGCCCGGCGAGAGGCCTCGGCGACAAAGGGGTGGCGGGGAGCGATGCCGGGGATCCACGACGAGCCCGTCGAGGTGGTGCGCCGGGGTGGCGGGCCTGAGCAGTTCCTGTTGCGCGGCCGGCTCTACGTGGTCCGCGAGGTGCTCGCGCGCTGGGTGGAGCCGAGCGGCTGGCGCTGGGCGGCGCCGGTGCAGGCGTTCGCCGGCGCCGGCGCGCCGGCCGGCGGTGGCTGGCAGGTGCCGGGTGTGCTGCCACGGCGCCAGCCGGCCGGCCGCAACTCCGTCGCCGGCGCCACCGACCGCGAGGTGTGGCGGGTGGCGGCCGCGGCCGGCCGCAACTCGGCAGTGCTCGTGTTCGACCTGTGCCACAGCGGCGAGGAGTCCCGGTGGTCCGCGACCCGGGTGATAGAGGAAGACCAGTCATGACCGCGTATCCCGGCGCCCCCCGTCGCTGCGCTCCTCGGTCGCCGGCGCTCCCTGCGATGCTCACTCCAGAGGCCGCCTCATGACCGCGATGTCCGCCCCGCGGTCCCGCCCACCCCGGCTGGGCGGGCCGGTCGCGCCGGCCGCGGTCAACCTACTGGAGCAGGCCCGGCGCGGCCTCCAGGAGGCCGCCGAGCTGCCCGTCCCGGCTGACCGGTACGCCGCCGCGCACCTGGCCGCGCTTCGTGCGTCCGCCGCGGTGCTGGCGGCCCGGGCGCAGGCCACCGACCTGCGGGCGCGTCGCCGCCGGCCCACCAGCGCCTGGGTGCTGCTCACCGCCGTGGCGCCGGAGTTGGGGGAGTGGGCCGCGTTCTTCGCCGCCGGCGCCGGCAAGCGGGCCGCCGCCGAGGCCGGCGTGCAGCATGCGGTGACCAGCCGGGAGGCCGACGACCTGGTCCGCGACGTGCAGACGTTCCTGGCGCTGGTAGAAACCACGCTCGGGCTGCTGCCCGGCCCGCGGCTCGCCGCGCTCGCGGGCTGACGCCGCCGGATAGGCTCGTTCCGGAGCGGCCGGCGGAGCCAGGGCCCGGCCGCCCGAGCGACGAGGAGCGGTTGAGCGTTGACCGAGGGCGGGCGGGCGCACATCTCACCGCGTACGGCCGTGGTCTGGGAGGTGCTGCGCGACGAGTTGAGCCGGCGGGCCGTCGACGCTGACGAGACCACGGTGCTCGACCTGGGCGGCGGCAGCGGGGTGTTCGCGGTGCCGCTGGCCGAGCTGGGGCACCGGGTCACCGTCGTCGACGCCAGCCCTGACGCGCTGGCCACCCTGCGGCGCCGGGCGGTCGAGGTGGGCGTGGCCGACCGGGTCTCGGCGATCTGCGGCGACGTGGACGGGCTGGCCGGCGAGCTGCCACCCGACGGATACGACGTGGTGCTGTGCCACCAGCTGCTGGAGATGGTCGACGACCCGGTGAAGACGCTGGCCACGGTGGCCGGCGCGGTCCGGCCGGGCGGCTGCGCCAGCGTGCTGGTCGCGGGCCGGGCGGCCGCCGTGCTGTCCCGGGCACTCGGCGGCCACCCGGCGGACGCGCTGCGCGCCCTGACCGACCCCGCCGGCCGCTGGAGCGACGCCGACAGCGCCCTGCGCCGGTTCGACATCGCCGAGGTCAGCGCGCTGATTGCGGGCGCCGGGCTGACCGTCGAGGCGGTGCACGGCATCCGCGTGGTGACCGACCTGGTGCCCGGCACGCTGGAAGCCGTTCCCGGGGTCGCCGACGCGCTGCGTGCCCTGGAGCTCGCCGTCGCCGCGCTCCCGCCCTACCGCGAGATCGCCACCCAGCTCCACGTCCTGGCCCGCCGCTGACCCACCCCGGCCGGCCACCCTCCGGCCACCCCGGGGCAGCCGCCGTCCGCCGGCAACCGCCTGTGGTGCGGCGCGTGTGGCGGCGGAATTGTCGGTGGCCGGTGGTTCACTGCGGGGAGAACCGGCCGGCGGAGGGAGGGGCGATGGGGCGCAGCCAGCAGCTCGGTCGGTCCGGGCCGCCCGGTGGTCCGCCCGGCGATGACACTGGCTGCCCGATCCTGCACGTCGACATGGACGCCTTCTACGCCAGCGTCGAGGTGCGCCGCCGGCCCGAGTTGCGTGGCAAGCCGATGATCGTCGGCGGCGGCGCCCGCGGCGTGGTCCTCTCGGCGACGTACGAGGCCCGCGCGTTCGGCGTGCACAGCGCGATGCCGATGGCGCGGGCGGTGCGCCGCTGCCCGCAGGCCGTCGTGGTCCCGCCCGACATGGCCGGCTACGCGGAGGCGTCCGCCGGCGTGATGGCGGTGTTCCGGTCGATCACCCCGCTGGTCGAGCCGCTCTCCCTGGACGAGGCCTTCCTGGACGTCGCCGGCGCCCGCCGCCGGCTCGGCCGGCCGGCTCAGATCGGCGAGTGGATCCGTGCCCGGGTCGCCGACGAGCAGGGCATCACCTGCTCGGTCGGGGTAGCGCCGACGAAGTTCCTGGCCAAGCTCGCCTCGGCGCACTGCAAGCCGGACGGGTTGCTGGTCGTCCCGGCGGGCGGGGTGGCCGATTTCCTGCACCCGCTGCCGGTCGGCGCCCTCTGGGGTGTCGGCGAGCGCACCGCCGAAGCGCTCCAACGGCTCGGCCTGCGTACGGTCGGTGATCTCGCCGCCACGCCCCGGCCCGCGTTGCGGCGGGCGGTCGGGGGCGCGGTGGCCGAGCATCTCGCGGCGCTCGCCGCCGGCCGGGACGACCGCCGGGTGGTCCCGCACGAGCCGGACAGGTCCATCGGCGCCGAGGAGACCTTCGACGTCGACGTGGACGACCCGGCGGTGATCCAGCGCGAGCTGCTCCGGCTGTCCGAGCGGACCGCGGTGCGGCTGCGGTCCAGCGGGCGGGTCGGCCGTACGGTCAGCATCAAGGTCCGGTTCGCCGACTTCAGCACCGTCACCCGGGCCCGCACGCTGCACACCGCCACCGACGCCGGGCGGGAGATCTACCAGACGGCCCTGGCCCTCTACGCCGCGCTCGGCCTGGATCGGGCCCGGATCCGGCTGGTCGGCGTCCGCGTCGAGGGCATCGCCGCGGCCGGCAGCGCGCCGGCGCAGCTCCAGCTCGGCGCCCGGGAGCACGGTTGGCGCGATGCCGACCGCGCAGTCGACCGCGCGACCGAACGGTACGGTGCCGGCGCGGTACGGCCGGCGGCGCTGGTCCGGCGGGCTGACGAAACCGACCGCACCGGGCATTTCGGGGCGGCGTTCGGGTCGGATCGGGGCCGTCTCCGCCCTCCGGTGGAGGAGTGACGAGATCTGGATCAAGCGGGCGGACGGGGTTGCTACCCCTCCGCCTTTCCCCTTTCACCGCAGGCTCGTATCCTCGGTACGGCAGTCGCGCTGCGGCTGTTGTAGCCGTTCCCCCAGCGGACGTGTCCGCGGGGGTGCACCGTCAGGAGGGGCGCCGTGCCGCTCTCGGACCACGAGCAGCGTTTGCTCGAGCAGATCGAGCGAGCGTTGTATGCCGAGGACCCGAAGTTTGCCTCGACCGTGAGCTCGACGGACCTCCGCACGCATGCTCG
>JBBWZH010000435.1:0-4121 GCA_039648995.1 Mycobacteriales bacterium | reverse complement strand
GGAGTCGGAGACGCTGGACGTGTACCCGCCCGCCGGCCACCTCGGTCGCCATGGCACGAGCCTACTTGGCATGGTCGTCCGCATCGCCCAGGCACGGACGAGCCCGCCGGCCCCAGGTGGGGCGGGCGGGCTCGGCCGGTGCGGCGGGTCAGGACTTGGTGTCGTCCTTGTCGTCGGCCTCGGCGGTGTCCTCGTCGCCCTCGGCCGGGGCCTCGTCGGTCGCCGACGCGGTCTGCTCGGAGGTGACGTCCTCGGCCGGCTGGTCGCCGACCTCGTCCGCGACCTCGTCGGTGTCCACTGTGGACGCCCCCGCGGCGGTGGCCTCGGCGGCCGCGGCGGCGGTCGCCCGGCGCCGGGACAGTGGCCGCGCGAAGCGGGTGCCGCGGGCGCGCTCGGCCTCGCCGACCGCCTGCTGGGCCACGGTCTGGCCCTCGACCAGCTCGATCACGGCCATCGGCGCGTTGTCGCCCTTGCGCGGCCCCACCTTGACGATCCGGGTGTAGCCGCCGGGGCGCTCCGCGAACCGCGGGCCGATGTCGGCGAACAGCGCGTGCACCACGTCCTTGTCCCTGATCACCGACAGCACCTGGCGGCGGGCGTGCAGGTCGCCGCGCTTGGCAAAGGTGATCAGCCGCTCCGCCAGCGGGCGCAGCCGCTTCGCCTTGGCCTCGGTCGTGGTGATGCGCGAGTGCTCAAACAGCGAGGTGGCCAGGTTCGCGAGCATCAGCCGCTCGTGCGCCGGGCCGCTGCCGAGGCGGGGACCCTTGGTGGGCGTGGGCATATCGGTAACTCCTCGCTGGATCTCTGGACTAGAGACTGGAGACTAGAGCTGCTCGGTCTCGGCGTAGTCGCTGTCGCCGCTGGCGTCGTACTCGTCGGTGCCGTACGTGTCGACCACGTTCGCCGGGTCGAACCCGGGCGGGCTGTCCTTCAGTGCCAGCCCCATCCCGGCGAGCTTCATCTTGACCTCGTCGATGGACTTGGCGCCGAAGTTGCGGATGTCGAGCAGGTCGGCCTCGCTGCGCGAGACCAGCTCGCCGACGGTGTGGATGCCCTCCCGCTTGAGGCAGTTGTACGAGCGGACGGTCAGCTCCATCTCCTCGATCGGCATCGAGAAGTTGGCGATGTCCTGCTGCTCCTGCGGCGACGGGCCGACCTCGATGCCCTCCGCGTCCACGTTCAGCTCGCGGGCCAGGCCGAACAGCTCGACCAGCGTCTTGCCGGCCGAGGCCATCGCGTCCCGGGGCAGGATCGACGGCTTGCTCTCCACGTCCACGATCAGCCGGTCGAAGTCGGTGCGCTGCTCGACACGGGTGGCCTCGACCCGGTAGGTGACCTTGAGCACCGGCGAGTAGATGGAGTCCACCGGGATGCGGCCGATCTCCTGGCCGGGCTGCTTGTTCTGGGTCGCCGGGACGTAGCCGCGGCCACGCTCGACGACCAACTCGATCTCCAGCCGGCCCTTCTTGTTGATCGTGGCCAGGTGCAGGTCGGGGTTGTGGATGGTGACGCCGGCCGGCGGCGCGATGTCGGCCGCGGTGACCTCGCCGGGGCCCTGCTTGCGCAGGTACATCGTCACCGGCTCGTCGCTCTCCGAGCTGACCACCAGCTCCTTGAGGTTGAGGATGAGGTCGGTGACGTCTTCCTTGACGCCCGGCACGGTGGTGAACTCGTGCAGCACGCCGTCGATGCGGATGCTGGTGACGGCCGCGCCCGGGATGGACGACAGCAGCGTGCGGCGCAGCGAGTTGCCGAGGGTGTAGCCGAAGCCCGGCTCCAGCGGCTCGATGATGAACCGCGAGCGGTACTCGCTGATCGACTCCTCGACGAGGGTCGGGCGCTGGGTGATGAGCACTTCTTACCTCCGGGGTCTCGGGCGCCCGCCATATGACGCCACGAGGGGTGTTGCGACCCGGGCCGGCATCCGGCCGGCCCGGGCGGGTTCGAACTCCTACTTCGAGTAGAGCTCGACGATCAACTGCTCCTGCACCGGCGTGTCGATGATCTGCCGGGCCGGCAGCGAGTGCACCAGGATGCGCATCCGGTTGGCGATGACCTCCAGCCACGCCGGCACCGGACGGGACCCGGCCTCGGCCCGCGCCACCACGAACGGCGTCAGCTCCCGGGACTTCTCCCGGACCTCGATGATGTCGTTGTCGGACACCCGGTACGACGGGATGTCGACCTTGTGGCCGTTCACGACGAAGTGACCGTGCCGGACCAGCTGCCGCGCCGCGTCCCGGGACTTCGCGAACCCGGCCCGGTACACGACGTTGTCCAGCCGGCTCTCCAGGATCTGCAGGAGCACCTCGCCGGTCTTGCCGGTCTTGCGGTTCGCCTCGCTGTAGTAGCCGCCGAACTGCTTCTCCAGCACCCCGTAGATGCGCTTGGCCTTCTGCTTCTCGCGCAGCTGCAGCAGGTACTCGCTGTCCTTGCTGCGGCCCCGGCCGTGCTCACCCGGCGGGTACGGCCGGATCTCGATCGGGCACTTCGGGCTCTCGCACTTGCTGCCCTTGAGGAACAGCTTCATCTTCTCCCGCCGGCAGCGGCGGCAGTCAGCACCGGTGTATCGGGCCATGTCTGCTTGTATCTCCCTGTCGTCTCAGACCCGGCTCAGACCCGGCGCCGCTTCGGCGGCCGGCAGCCGTTGTGCGGCTGCGGGGTTACGTCCTGGATGGAACCGACCTCGAGCCCGGTCGCCTGCAGCGAGCGGATCGCGGTCTCCCGCCCGGCACCCGGGCCCTTGACGAACACGTCGACCTTGCGCATGCCGTGCTCCTGCGCCTTGCGCGCCGCGTTCTCGGCGGCCATCTGCGCGGCGAACGGGGTCGACTTGCGGGACCCCTTGAAGCCGACGTGACCGGCGGACGCCCAGGAGATCACGTTCCCGACCGGGTCGGTGATCGAGACGATCGTGTTGTTGAAGGTGCTCTTGATATGGGCGTGACCGTGGGCGATGTTCTTCTTTTCCTTGCGCCGGACCTTCTTGACAGCGCCGGCTGTTCGGGTCTTGGGGGGCATGGGTCAGCGGCTCCTACTTCTTCCCGGCCTTCTTCTTACCGGCGATGGTCTTCTTCGGGCCCTTGCGGGTGCGCGCGTTGGTCTTGGTGCGCTGGCCATGCACCGGCAGACCGCGGCGGTGCCGGATCCCCTGGTAGCAGCCGATCTCGATCTTGCGGCGGATGTCCTGCGCGACCTCACGGCGCAGGTCACCCTCGACCTTGTAGTTCGCGTCGATCCACTCGCGGAGCCGGACGAGGTCGTCGTCGACGAGGTCGCGGGCGCGCAGGTCCGGGCTGATGCCGGTGGCCTTGAGGGTGTCGTGGGACCGGGTCCGGCCGATGCCGTAGATATAGGTGAGCGCAACCTCCAGCCGCTTCTCGCGGGGGAGGTCAACGCCGGCGAGGCGTGCCATGCGGGCGTGCTCCTTCGGTTCGCGGAGGTCTGCCGCGGCCCCTCCCCGGGCGCCCACCCGGGGCCCCGGCCTCCGACCGGGGGTGGTTCCCGCACCGACTTCGTGCGGGCTGGGCCACGATGTGTCGTACCTAGCCCTGACGCTGCTTGTGGCGCAGGTTCTCGCAGATGACCATGACCCGGCCGTGCCGGCGGATCACCTTGCACTTGTCGCAGATCGGCTTGACGCTCGGCTTGACCTTCACGGCTGACCAGACTCCTTACAACGCAGTGCGGGCCGTGCGGCCAGCAGGCCAGGTGCCGCGCGAACGCGGCACTGTCTTTGATGCGGCGGCGGATCTACTTATAGCGGTAGACGATGCGGCCGCGGCTGAGGTCATACGGCGAGAGCTCGACCACCACGCGATCCTCGGGCAGGATCCGGATGTAGTGCTGTCGCATCTTGCCGCTGATGTGCGCCAGGACCCGGTGCCCGTTTGAGAGCTCAACCCGGAACATGGCGTTCGGGAGTGGCTCGACGACCCGGCCCTCGACCTCGATGGCCCCGTCCTTCTTCGGCATGTCCTCCGCTATCCGTAGATCTCGAACTTCCTAGGGGCGCCGAACCTGAGAGCGCCATCGTGAGTGCGGCCAAAGCACAGAGAGATGGCGGCGCCAGCGCCAGCACCACAGTGTACGGACCGGTAGCGCCAAAGACAAAACCGCCC
>JBBWZH010000424.1:0-7005 GCA_039648995.1 Mycobacteriales bacterium | reverse complement strand
GACCACGAAACCTCGTGGTCACCGCACGGCATGGGATGTCGACGTTTCGTCGTGTCCGGCTGGCCCGCGCCCGGCGAGGCATGCGCCGGTGGCGCGGCATTGCCGAGGGCGACCCCGCCCGCGGCGTCTGCCGGCTGCCCAGCCGCCGCGTGGGCGCTGCTGGGCGGTGGCGTCAGCGGGCGTGGCGCTCGACGAGGTCACCGAGTCGGGGCAGCGCCTCGATGACGTTGTCCTGACCCCTGGGGCGCAGCTTGCCGTAGACGGACGTGATGGCGGCGCGGGTCGCCCGCGCGGCCCGGCGGTCGGTCACAGCGAGCAGCGCCTCGGAGACCTCGTGCGGGCGGGTGGCCAGGAAGGCGCCGAAGCCGGGCGCGGGCTGCGCCCGGTATGCGGCCCAGTGCGGCTCCAGCGCGGCGACGAACTCCTCGAACATGCTGTCGATGGCGCCCCGGATGATGCCCGGCCTGACCTTTTTCACGGCCGCGTAGCCGGCCTTGATGATCCCGCCGGACAGGCCGCCCTTGCCGGCGACCTCCTGGTCGACGAGAGCCTGCAGGTCCGTCACGACCTGACCGCGGCGGTCGGTGTCGAGCAGGCCTGCCTTGAGCGTGTCGGGCACGTGCCAATTCCTTTCCTAGACGCGGGAACCGCCCCGCACGGTACGGGAAACCGGCGCGGTCCACGCCGGCAGGGCACCGCCCGCCGGCGCCCCGTCCGGGCGCGCGGGTGTTTCAAAGTTGTGAGAGATCGCGGCCGTCCCGGAGCGGCCCGGGATCGCGTACCTAGCATCGGCCGGTGTCGTGGGTGACTGCTGCCGCGAAGCGCGCGCTGATCGGGCGGCCGGTTCCGACGTACCGGGCATCCGAGCAGTTGTTGCCGAAGCGGATCGCGCTGCCGGTGTTCGCCAGCGACCCGCTGTCCTCGGTGGCGTACGCGACCGAGGAGATCCTGCTGGTGCTCAGCCTGGGCGGGGTCGCGCTGCTGCACCTGTCGATCCCGGTCGCGGCCGCGGTGGTGGTGCTGCTCGCGGTCGTGGTCGCCTCCTACCGGCAGACCGTGCACGAGTACCCGCGCGGCGGCGGGGCCTACCAGGTGGCCGGCGAGAACCTGGGCCGGCCGTGGGGGCTGCTCGCGGCCAGCGCGCTGCTGACCGACTACGTGCTGACGGTGGCGGTGTCGGTCTCGTCCGGAGTGGACAACATCGCCTCGGCGCTGCCGTCGCTGCACCGCTACCAGGTGTCGCTGGCGCTCGGCCTGGTCGTCGCGTTGGCGCTGGCGAACCTGCGCGGGGTGAAGGAGTCCGGCCGGGCGTTCGCGGTGCCGACCTACGGGTTCGTGGTCGGTGTGCTGGCGATGATCGCCTGGGGGCTGCTGCGGACCGCCATCGGCCACACCCCGACGGCCGAGAGCGCGGGCCTGACCGTGCACGCCGAGTCCTCGTACGCGGGCCTCGCGCTGCTGTTCCTGACGCTGCGGGCGTTCTCGTCCGGGTGCACGGCGCTGACCGGTGTCGAGGCGATCGCGAACGGGGTGCCCGCGTTCAAGCCGCCGAAGAGCGCGAACGCGGCGCGGACGCTGCTGGTGCTCGGGGTGCTGGCGATCGCCATGTTCGCCGGGATCACCGCGCTGGCGCTGATCAGCCACGTGCATGTGGCGCAGCAGCCGACCGATCTGGGGCTGCCGGCGGACGCGGCGACCAAGACGGTCATCGCGCAGGTGGCGGCCGCGGTCTTCGGCGGGTCGCATTCGGTGGGCTTCGCCTGGATCGCCGTGTTCACCGCGCTGGTGCTGGTGCTGGCGGCGAACACGGCGTTCAACGGGTTCCCGCTGCTCGGGTCGATCCTGGCCCAGGACCGGTACGCGCCGCGGCAGCTGCACACCCGCGGTGACCGGCTGGTCTACTCCAACGGCGTCGTGCTGTTGGCGCTGTTCGCCGGGCTGCTGATCTGGGCATTCCACGCGTCGACCACGCGGCTCATCCAGCTGTACATCATCGGCGTGTTCCTGTCGTTCACGCTGAGCCAGGCCGGAATGGTGCGGCACTGGACCCGGCTGCTGGTTGTCGAGCGTGATCCGGTCCGCCGCCGCACGATCGTCCGCCGGCGGGCGGTCAACGCGCTCGGGGCCACCATGACCGGGGTGGTGCTGGTCGTGGTGCTGGCGACCAAGTTCCTGGCCGGGGCATGGATCGTGGTGATCGCGATGCCGGTGATCTACGCGCTGATGCTCGGGATCCACCGGCACTACGCCCGGGTGCGGACCGAGCTGACCTGGGTCGACCAGGCGGTGGTGCTGCCGTCGCGCAACCACGCGGTCGTGCTGGTGTCCCAGGTGCACCTGCCCACCGCGCGGGCGATCGCCTACGCCCGGGCGACGCGGCCGGACTCGATCACCGCGCTGACCGTGAACGTCGACGAGACCGACACCCGGGAGTTGGAGGCGGCCTGGGAGCGGCACCGGATCCTGGTGCCGCTGACCGTGATCGAGTCGCCGTACCGGGAGATCACCCGGCCGGTGCTGGCGTACGTCAAGCGCATCCGCCGGGAGAGCCCGCGCGACCTGGTCACCGTGTTCATCCCCGAGTACGTGGTCGGCCGCTGGTGGGAGCAACTGCTGCACAACCAGAGCGCGTTGCGGCTGAAGAGCCGGTTGCTGTTCCAGCCCGGCGTGATGGTGACCAGCGTGCCGTGGCAGCTCGCCTCGACCGGCACCCCCGCCATCGTCGAGGCCGCCGGCGCGGCGTCGACCGTTCCGCCGGAGGCCACACCGTCCAACGGCTCGCCGTCCGCGGCCGTCCCGTCCGGCGCTGTCACGTCCGAGGCTGACCCACGCGAGCTGCCGGCGGTGCTGGATTGAGTGGCCTGGCCCCGGTGGGGCGGAACCGGTGCGGTGCCTGGCGACGGGTGGCTGGTTAACCTGCTCCCGTGGCCCCTGAGTTGATCCTGCTGTCGCGGGTGGCGTACCGCGACCGCGAGATCACCGGTGCGCGGCTGCAGGGGCTGCTCGCGCTGCTGGCCGGCGACCTGCGCTCCGGCTGCAGCACCGCCCGGTTGATGGACGGGCTCTGGCCGGACGAGCAGCCCGAGAACCCGGCCAAGGCGCTGCAGATCCTGGTCTCGCGGGCCCGCGCGCTGCTGGGCTCCGACGTCATCGCCCGCACCCCCACCGGCTACCGGCTGGCACTGCCGGTGGACCGGGTCGACGCGGCCGCGGTCCTGGCCTGCGCGGCGGCCAGCGCGAAGGCCGCCGCGGCCGGTGACCACGCGGCGGCGCTCACGCAGGCCGAGGCCGGTCTGGCCCAGTGGGGCGGCGCCGCGGGCGGCGAGCCCGGGCGCGGCGACCCGCTGTCGGTGCTGCGGGCGGACCGGGCGTCGGCGTACCGGTCGCTGCTGCGGTCCCGCGCGCTCGCGCTGGCGCGGCTGGGGCGGTCCGCCGAGGCGGTCGAGGCGCTGGCCGAGGTGGCGGCGCAGCGGCCGCGGGACGAGGAGGTGCTGCTGGAGCTGCTGTGCGGCGAGGCGGCGACGGTGGGTCCGGCGGCCGCGCTGGCCCGGTACGAGACGTACCGCCGCTGGCTGGCCGACGAGCTCGGTGCCGACCCCGGCGACCCGCTGCAGGCCACGTACCAGGAGCTGTTGCAGGGCACGGCGCCCGCGGTCCGGCGCGGTGTCGCGTACGAGCCCAACCCGCTGCTCGGCCGCGACCGTGACCTCGCCGTGGTCGCGGGCCTGCTGCGCTCGTCCCGGGTCGTGTCGATCGTCGGGCCGGGCGGTCTGGGCAAGACGCGGCTCGCGCAGGCCGTGAGCCGGCAGGCCGAGCAGCGCATCGTGCACGTCGTCCCGCTGGCCGGGGTCGCCGGCGACGGCGATGTCGTGCCCGAGGTCGCCTCCGTGCTCGGGGTCGGCGAGACCCGGCGCCGGCCGGTCGGGCAGCCCGCCACGCCACCGTCTGTGCTCACCGGCATCGTGGACGCGCTCGGCCCCGGCCCCGCGCTGCTGGTGCTGGACAACTGCGAGCACGTCATCCGGGGTGCCGCCGAGCTGGTGCGGTCGCTGGTCTCGATGACGTCGGACCTGCGGGTGCTGACCACCAGCCGCGCCCCGCTGAGCCTCACCTCGGAGTCGGTGTACCTGCTGCCGGAGCTCGACCTGCCGACCACCGTCGAGCTGTTCGGTCAGCGGGCCAGCGCGGCCCGTCCCGGTGTCGACCTGCCGGCCGCCGTGGTCGAGGAGCTGTGCGGCCACCTGGACGGGCTGCCGCTCGCCGTGGAGCTGGCGGCGGCGCGGGTCCGGGTGATGACGGTCAGCGAGATCACCCGTCGGCTGGCGGACCGGTTCTCGTTGCTGCGCGGCGGCGCGCGCGACGCGCCGGAGCGGCACCACACCCTGCGCGCTGTCGTCGGCTGGAGCTGGAACCTGCTGGAGCCGTCCGGGCAGGCGGCGATGCGGGCGCTGTCGATCTTCCCCGGCGGGTTCAGCGTGGCCACCGCTCAGGAGCTGCTCGACGGCGACGACACCCTGGGCGTGCTGGAGCACCTGGCCGGCCAGTCGCTGCTCAAGGTGGAGGACACCCCGTCCGGTGTGCGCTTCCGGATGCTGGAGACGGTGCGCGAGTTCAGCACGGCGCAGCGGGAGGCGGCCGGCGAGACCGACCGGGTGGTCGACGGGTTCCTGGCCTGGGCGCGGGGGTTCGGGGTGGCGAACCACGAGGCACCGTTCGGCGCCGACCCGGGCCCGGCGATGGACCGGATCCGCGCCGAGCAGGACAACCTCGGGCAGGCGCTGCGGTACGGCCTGGCCGGGGCCGACGGCGCCACCGTGGCGGCGACCGCGGCCGTGCTCGCGGCGATGTGGACCGTCGACTCGAACTACGGGCGGATGGCGACGCTCGGCGGCGAGACCGCCTGGGTGCTGTCGCACTACCGACCGGCGCCGGAAGTCGTCGAGGCCACCCGGACGATCGCGGCGCTGTGCACCACCTACGCGGTCACGATTCACGGCCCGCACGCGATGCGGTCGCTGGTGACCCTCCGCCGGCTCCCGCCGGCCCCGCCGGACACACCGATCCGCGGCATCGCGATCGTGCTGTGCGCCACGCTGCGGCCGGGCGGCGCGGCGGCGCTGACCGAGCTGTGCGGCAGCGACGAGCCGCTGCTGGCCGGCATCGCCAACGGGGTCGCCACCTACCTCTGGGAGGGCGCCGGTGACGTGGCCGGCGCCCTGCTCGCGGCCGAGCGGATGCTGGCGGTGTTCGAGCGCCGGGACTATCCGCTGCTGCGGATCATGGCCAATGGCCGGCTCGCCGAGCTGCACATGCACTCCGATCATGGTGCCGAGGCGTACCGGTACCTGCGGGCGGCGTTGCTGGTCCAGGACGGGCTCGGGAACTGGCCGGACGTGCTCGGCATCCGGTGGGCGCTGGCGCTGGTGTCGCTGCAGCTCGGAGCCGTGGACGAGGCGGAGCACTGGTTGGAACAGCCCGCGGCCGGGGTGGCCGACGAGACGTTCGGCAGCCGCTCGTTCGACCTCGCGGTGCGCGCGGAGCTCCGGCTGGCGCGCGGCGACGTCGAGGCCGGGCTGAGCCTGTGGCGGCGCGCCGTCGAGCTGATGACGACCAACAGCATCCCGGGAGTCCGGGTCGAGCCGGGCCTGGAGCCGTGGACGCTGGAGCTCAAGGCCGTGGTCGTGGTCGCCCACGCGCGGCACGGCCGGGTCGACGCGGTCGCCGGCATCGCCGCCGAGCTGCCGCCCGCGCTGACCACGCTGCTCGGCGACCTCGACTGCGAGCAGCCGTCGTACCTCGCCGGCCTGCCGCTGGGCGGCGCGCTGGTGCTGGCACTGGCGATGATGGACCTGGACCGCGGCCGGCGGACCGGAGACCGGCGGGCCGCCCGGTCCGGGGCACGGCTGGTCGCGCTGGCCGAGCGTTTGCGGTACCTGCGGCAGTTCCAGCCGACCATGTCCGTCGACCGCGCCCGGGACGCCGCCGTGCAGGCCGACAGGTCGGTGTACGACGACGCGGTGTCGTCGTACGCCGACCTGAGCCAGGACGAGTTGCGGACCGCCGCGCTGGCCGCGCTGCACGAGCGCGCCGCCTAGCGCACCGGGTCGCGGTTGAACAGCTTCTTCGCCCAGAGGTAGCCGACCAGCGCGATGCCGGCGCACCAGGCGACCGTGACGACGCCGCTGTTGCCGATCGCGGTGCCCATCAGCAGCCCGCGCACGGTCTCGGTGAACGGGGTGAACGGCTGGTTGTCGGCGAACGCGCGCAGCCCGGCGGGCAGCGAGTCGGTCGGCACGAACCCGCTGCCGAGGAACGGCAGGAAGACCAGCGGCGTGGGGAGGTTGCTCGCGGACTCGACGGTCTTGGCCTTCAGACCGAGCGCGACCGACAGCCAGATGAGTGCGAACGTGATCATCGCGAACACGCCGATCGCCGCGAGCCACTCCACCGGGTTGGCGTTCGGCCGGAAGCCGATGAGCAGCCCGACACCGGTGACGATCGCGATGCTGCCCATCGTCTGGACCATGCTGCCGATGACGTGACCGGTCAGCACCGACGCACGGGCGATGGCCATGGTGCGGAACCGGGCGATGATGCCCTCGGTCATGTCCATGGCGACCGAGACCGCGGTGCCGGTGATGGCGGTGGCGATCGTCATCAGGAGGATGCCCGGGACCACGTAGTTGATGTAGTCGGCGCGGCCACCGGCGGCGCCCCCGAGCCCGTTGCCCAGCGTGCCGCCGAAGACGTAGACGAACAGCAGCAGGAAGACGACCGGTAGGCCGGCGAGCTGCACGGTCATCGACGGGTACCGCAGGATGTGCCGCAGGCTGCGGCGCACCATCGTGGCGGAGTCGGTCAGCGCGTAGGTCAGCGTGCTCATAGCGCGGCCACCTTCGTGTCGTCGGTGCGGTCGGTGAGGGCGAGGAAGACGTCGTCGAGATCGGGGGTGTGTACGGACAGTTCGGCGACGTCGACCGCGGCGGCGTCGAGCCGGTCGAGCAG
>JBBWZH010000418.1:0-4751 GCA_039648995.1 Mycobacteriales bacterium | reverse complement strand
CCCGGGAGCCACCGCCGCGTGAACTCAGACCCGCGGCCCGGCGACGACCGCGAGGGCGTCCACGATGCCGTGGCCGTAGATGCTGTTGAAACTCATCGGGCCGGTGCACGGCGCGTCGAACTCCGGCCCGCGGCCCTCGTTCGCGTAGCTCTCCACCGCCACCGCGCACGGGATCTTCGCCGCGGTGGTGTCCAGGATGGACTCGACCCGCGTCGGCGACAGGGTCAGCCCGCCGGCGTGCGCCGGGTCGGCCTTGCCGTACCGGCTGACGATCAGCGCGGCCACGCCGGTGGCGTGCGGCGAGGCCATCGAGGTGCCCTGCAGGTAGGTGTAGTAGCCGCACCGGCCGTCGGCGCCGCAGGACTTGAACACGCTGGTCTCGAAGCCCGCGACGACGTTGCCGGCGGCGTCAACCTCGCCGGCCGCCTGCAGCGCCGCCTTCGGGAAGGTGGACAGCACCTCGTTGCCGGCGGTCCGGTAGCTCGGCGTGCCGAAGCCGTCCCGGAACCAGCCGCCCGGGGCGGAGACGCTGATCTGCTCCTGGCCGTAGTTGGAGTAGTCGGCCTTGCGCGCGGACGGGCCGAGCGCCGAGACGCCGATCGTGTGCGGGCCCTCGACCGGCAGGCTCAGGCAGGTGGCGTTGTCGACGGTGCGGGTCTTCGCCGCGCCGGCCGGGAAGTCGGGGCTGGTCGTGTCCGGCAGCGGGTTGCCGAGGTCCTGGTGGTCGTTGCCGAGCGAGACGACCATCGACACGTTGTGCCGGTTCGCGTAGTTCATCGCCCTGGTCATCGCGGTGGTGATCGCGCGCTGCTCGGCCTGCTCGTCCGGGCTGTCGGCGGGGTTGTTCTGGCAGTTGAACAGCCACGGGTCGACGAAGAAGGACATGTTGACCACGTCGATGCCGGCGTCGGCCGAATAGGTCAACGCGTTGATCACCGGGTTCAGGAACAGGAAGCCGGAGTCCTGGCCGGCGCGCACCTCGACCAGCGTGACGCCCGGCGCGACCCCGGACAGGCCGATGCCGTTGGCGGCCGCCGCGACCGTGCCCGCGACGTGGCTGCCGTGGCCGTCGTCGTCGTGCCCGACCGGGTCGACGCAGCCGGCGAACTCGCACGGGCCGTCGATCGCCGGGATGTCGGTGACGAAGTTGCGGGACAGGTTCAGGTCGGTGCGGTCGGCCAGGTCAGGGTTGGACGTGTCGATACCGGAGTCGATGATGCCGACGAGCACCCGGCGGTCACCCGTGTTGGTCTTCGCGGCCTGGTCGGCCTTGACCATCTTCATGTCCCACTGCAGGTCGGCCAGCGGCTCGGCGGCGATGGCCGCCCTGGGCCGGGCCGGGGTGCTGGTGTGCGCGCCGGTGGCGCGGGCCCTCGCGGCGGCCGCGCGGGCCGCGGCGGCCGGCTCGGCGTTCACGTCCGGCCGGGACGCCGGCAGCTTGCCGATCACCCGGTCCCGACTGGCGCCGGCCAGCGCCGGGTCCTTGCCCACCGCGGCCAGGAACCCGGTGGCCGGCGCCTCGACGGTGTACGCGCCGATGTCGACGTTCGAGGCGACGACGCGCCCGCCGAGCCGGCCGATGGCGGCGGTGGCCGCCGACCGCGAGGCGCCGTCGGCGGCGAGTACGACGTAGCGGGTGGTGGGGCCACTGACCGCGGGTGCCGGGTGGCCCGCGGAGCTGGCCGCCGCGGGGCTGCCGACCAGCGCCGTGGCCGCCGCGGCGATGACCGCGGCTGCCGCGGCAAGGAGCGACTTGGTTCGCACTGAATGCCCTCCTTCGATCCGCCGTGAGGGTCGGCGGTCGCCGCTGACCCTAGGGCGCGGAAAGGCAGATCGACGGCGAAACGCGCCAACTTACACACGTCCAGCGCCGAACTAACCCGGACGGCGCAGAACCACCCAGGCGAGCTCCGAACCGTCAGTTACGGGCGGCCTCCATGATCGCCTCCTCGACCGGGCGGCCGGTCGCGCGGGCCAGCCGGGTCGCCTCCAGCACCCGCTTGTAGTCCCGCGGCAGGACCGTGCGGAACCGCAGCTGGGCGGCGGGCCAGTCGGCCAGCAGCGCGCCGGCCACCGCCGAGCCGGTCAGCTGCTGGTGCCGGGCCAGCAGCCCGCGCAGCGCCCCGGCGTCCGCGTCGGTCAGTGGCTCGACGTCGACCATCTCCGGGTTGACCCGCCCGGGCACCAGGTCCAGCACGTACGCCGCCCCGCCGGACATGCCGGCCGCCAGGTTCCGCCCATGCGGGCCGAGGATGACCACACGGCCGCCGGTCATGTACTCGCAGGCGTGGTCGCCGACGCCCTCGACGACCGCGGTGGCGCCGGAGTTGCGGACGCAGAAGCGCTCCCCCACCAGGCCGCGGACGAAGATCTCGCCGCCGGTCGCGCCGTAGCCGATGACGTTGCCGGCGATCACGTTGCGCTCGGCCGCGAACGGGGCGCGCTCGTCCGGGCGCAGCACGATCCGCCCGCCGGACAGGCCCTTGCCCAGGTAGTCGTTGGCATCGCCGTACAGCCGCAGGGTCACGCCGCTGGGCACGAACGCGCCGAACGACTGGCCGGCCGACCCGGTGAACGTGACGTCGATCGTGTCGTCCGGCAGGCCGGCGCCGCCGTACCGGCGGGTGACCAGCGAGCCGAGCATGGTGCCGACGGTGCGGTTGACGTTGCGGACCGGCAGCTCCAGGGTGACCGGTTTGGCGTCCAGCAGCGCGCCCTCGCAGAGCTGGATGAGCGTGTTGTCCAGGGCCTTGTCCAGCGCGTGGTCCTGGCCGACGATCTGCCGGCGGGCCGCGGTAGGCGGCAGCTCCGGCAGCGTCAGCAGCGGGCTGAGGTCCAGCCCGGCCGCCTTCCAGTGGCTCACCGCGGCCCGCGTGTCCAGCAGCTCGACGTGCCCGATCGCCTCGTCCAGCGACCGGAGGCCGAGTTCGGCGAGCAGTTCGCGCACCTCCTCGGCGACGTACTCGAAGAACGTGACGACGAACTCGGGCTTGCCGGTGAACCGCTTGCGCAGCTCCGGGTTCTGGGTGGCCACGCCGACCGGGCAGGTGTCCAGGTGGCAGACGCGCATCATCACGCAGCCGGAGACGACCAGCGGCGCGGTCGCGAAGCCGTACTCCTCGGCGCCGAGCAGCGCGGCGACCAGCACGTCCCGGCCGGTCTTGAGCTGGCCGTCCACCTGCACGACGATGCGGTCGCGCAGGTCGTTGAGCAGCAGGGTCTGCTGCGTCTCGGCCAGCCCCAGCTCCCACGGCATGCCGGCGTGCTTGAGGCTGGTCAGCGGCGCCGCGCCGGTGCCGCCGTCGTGGCCGGAGATGAGCACCACGTCGGCGTGCGCCTTGGAGACACCGGCCGCGACCGTGCCGACGCCGACCTCGGCGACCAGCTTCACGTGCACCCGGGCGTCCGGGTTGGCGTTCTTCAGGTCGTGGATGAGCTGGGCGAGGTCCTCGATGGAATAGATGTCGTGGTGCGGCGGCGGGCTGATCAGGCCGACGCCGGGGGTGGAGTGCCGGGTGCGGGCGATCCACGGCCACACCTTGGAGCCGGGTAGCTGGCCGCCCTCCCCCGGCTTCGCCCCCTGCGCCATCTTGATCTGCAGGTCGTCCGCGTTCACCAGGTACTCGCTGGTGACCCCGAACCGTCCACTCGCGACCTGCTTGATGGCCGAACGGCGCAGGTCGCCGTTCGGGTCCGGGACGTACCGCTCCGGGTCCTCGCCGCCCTCGCCGGTGTTGGACCTGCCGCCGAGCCGGTTCATCGCGATCGCCAGCGTCTCGTGCGCCTCGGCCGAGATCGAGCCGTACGACATGGCACCGGTGGAGAACCGGCGCACGATCGACTCGACCGGCTCCACTTCGGACAGTGGCACCGCCGGGCGCACCCCGGTACGCAGCCGGAACAGGCCACGCAGGGTCGCCGCGTCGGCAGCCATACCGTCCACAGTGGACGTGTACCGCTTGTAGACCTCGTACCGGCGGGCGCGGGTCGCGTGCTGCAGCAGGAACACCGTGTCCGGATTGAACAGGTGCAGCTCGCCTTCGCGCCGCCAGGTGTAGTCGCCGCCGGTCTCCAGTTGCCGGTGCGCCCGTCCGGCCGGGTTCGGCGGGTACGCCTGCCGGTGCCGCGCGGCCACCTCGGCGGCCAGCACGTCCAGCCCGACGCCGCCGAGCCGGGACGTGGTGCCGGTGAAGTACCGGTCGATCACGTCCGGGGCCAGCCCGAGCGCCTCGAACACCTGCGCGCCGGTGTAGGACGCGACCGTGCTGATGCCCATCTTCGACATCACCTTCAGCACGCCCTTGCCCAGCGCCTTGACGTAGTTGCGGACCGCGGCCGGCCGCTCCAGCCCCAGGTCGCCCGACATCGCGCGGACCGTGTCGATCGCCAGGTACGGGTGCACGGCCGCGGCGCCGTAGCCGAGCAGCAGCGCGACGTGGTGCACCTCGCGGCAGTCGCCGGCCTGCACGACCAGGCCCACTCTGGACCGCGTCCGCTCCCGTACCAGGTGGTGGTGCACCGCGGCGGTCAGCAGCAGCGACGGGATCGGCGCCCACTCGCTGTCACTGTCCTGATCGGACAGCACGACGATCCGCGCGCCGGCCTCGACCGCCGCGGAGACCTGGGCCAGCACGCCGTCCAGGGCCGCCCGCAGCGCCGGGCCGCCACCGTCCACTTCGTACACACCCTGGACCGTCACCGCGGCGAAGCCGGGCAGGTCGCCGTCGTCGTTGATGTGCAGGATCCTGCGC
>JBBWZH010000375.1:0-4000 GCA_039648995.1 Mycobacteriales bacterium | reverse complement strand
GCAGGTTCATCGGCGTGGAGCCGATGAAGCCGGCCACGAACAGGTTCGCCGGCCGGTGGAACACCTGCTTCGGCGTGCCCAGTTGGCGGATCCGGCCGGCCTCCATCACCGCGATCCGGTCGGCCAGCGCCAGCGCCTCGGCCTGGTCGTGGGTGACGAAGACGGTCGTGACGCCGAGATCGCGCTGCAGCCGCTTGAGGAACGTGCGCGCCTCCAACCGCAGCCGGGCGTCCAGATTGGACAGCGGCTCGTCGAACAGGAACAGCGCCGGGTGGCTGACGATCGCCCGGGCCAGCGCGGCCCGCTGCTGCTGGCCGCCGGACAGCTCGGCCGGGCGCCGCTCCAGCAGCGCGCCCAGGCTCAGCCCGGACGCGGTCTCGGCGGCCTGCGCGTGCCGTTCGGCCCGGCCGACCCTGCGGATCCGCAGCGGGTAGGCGATGTTGTCCCGCACGGTCATGTGCGGGAACAGCGCGTAGTCCTGGAAGACCATGGCGACGTCGCGGCGGCCCGGTGGCAGCGATGTCACATCTCTGTCGCCTATGGATAGTCGGCCGGCGGTCGGCACCTCCAGCCCGGCGATCGTGCGCAGCAGCGTGGTTTTCCCGCAGCCGGACGGCCCGAGCAGCGCGAAGAACTCGCCGTCGGCGACGGACAGGTCCAGGCCGTCCACCGCGCGTACCCCACCGGGGTACACTTTGGACACTCCGGTCAGCGTGAGGTCGGCCATCAGGACTTGATCCCTCCGTGGAAGCGGAAGCCGTACCGCCGGTTCACGAACAGGTACATGACCACCACCGGCACCGAGTACGCCAGCGAGAACGTCGAGATCAGCGCCAGGTTCGGCTGGCCGCCCTCGGTGTAGAAGGTGCGCATCACCACCGCGGCCGGCTGCTTGTCCGGGTTCAGCAGCAGGATGAACGGGATGAGGAAGTTCCCCCAGACGTTCACCACCGCCCACACCGCGATCGTCGCCAGCCCGGGCCGCACGATCGGTATCACCACGTGCCGCAGGATCTGCAGCGGCGACGCGCCGAACACCCGGGCCGACTCCTCGTACGAGCGCGGAGTGGCGTCCATGAAGTCCTTGAGGATGAAGATGGCCGCCGGCAGCAGGCCGCCGGTGAGCACGAGCACCACGCCGGCCCGGCTGTCGATCAGGTCCAGCTGGAACATCAACAGGAAGATCGGCACCATCGCCGCGGTCCCGGTCACGATCGAGGAGAGCAGCAGCAGCACGTACAGCAGCGCGTCCCGGCCCGGGATGCGCACCCGGGACAGGGAGTACGCGGCCAGCGCGCCGCAGGCCACCGCGAGCAGCGCGCTGCCGCCGGCGATCAGGACCGAGTTCCACAGCGACCGCAGCGCGTACGGGTTGTCGCCCAGCGCCCGGAAGTTCTTCAGCGTGAAGTCCGGCCACGCCGGGGTGAGGCCGGGGGTCGCGTCGAATGGCGCGGACGCCAGCCACAGCATCGGCAGCGCGAAGAACGCCGTGACGACCGCGACGAACGTGTAGAAGCCGACGCGGCCGAGCGCCCGGCGTACGGCCGGGTCGAGCCGCTTCACCGGCGCTCCCGCAGCAGGCGCAGGTAGAACGCCGCGATCACCAGGTTGATCAGCAGCATCAGCAGCGACACGGCCGCGCCGTAGCCGAGTTGGCCGTCGAAGATCGCGGTGTTGTAGATGTAGATCGGCAGTATCTCCGAGTGCCGTTCCGGGCCGCCGGCGGTGAGCAGGTACGGGGTGAAGTCGTTGAACGTCCACAGGCTGATCAGCAGCGTGTTGGTCAGCAGGTGGCCGCGCACGTGCGGGAACACCACATCCCGCAGCAGTGCCGGGGTCGCCGCGCCGGCCAACCGGGCCGCCTCCAGTTGGGACGGTGGCACCGTGCGCAGCGCTGCCCCGAACAGGAGCAGCGAGAACGCGGTGCCGTGCCAGCTGTTGAACACGATCAGCGACGCCATCGGATGCTCCACCAGCCACGCCTTGCCGTGCGTGCCGAGCAGCGCGTTCAGCGTGCCGC
This sequence comes from Mycobacteriales bacterium, assembly GCA_039648995.1. Lineage (GTDB taxonomy): Bacteria > Actinomycetota > Actinomycetes > Mycobacteriales > CADCTP01 > JBBWZH01. The sequence goes on along the minus strand of JBBWZH010000375.1, from coordinate 1,980 downwards.
TGTCCCGGTCCAGGAACGCGATCCAGAGGAACGCGACCACCGAGGACGGCAGGATCCAGGCCAGTAGCACCAACGCCTCGACCAGCCCGCGCACCCAGGCGCGCGCGGTGCGCAGCGTCCAGGCCAGCGTGAAGCCGAGCACGGTCTGCCCGACGATGGCCGACCCGAGCACGTACAGCAGGGTCAGCGCGAGCGCGTTGTGGAACCGGCCGTCGGACAGCGCGTTCGTGTAGTTGTCGGTGCCGACCAGGTGCGGTGCCTTGGCGGCCTTGCCGGTCAGCCGGTAGTCGGTCAGTCCTAAGTAGAGGGTCCAGACCGCGGGGAAGACCAGGAACGCCGCGATCAGCGCCAGTGCCGGCGCGACGAACGCGACGGCCCGGCCCCGGCCGAGCCCGGCGACGTCGGAGGGGGCCGCCCGCCGGGCAGCGGGCGGCTCCGGCTCCGGCGCGACGGCGAGGTCAGGAGGTGGCGACGTTGCCGCTGCCACCGACGGCCTTCTCCACAGTGGACTGGTACGTCGCCGCGGCGGCGTCCGGGCTCTTGCCGGCGATCACGTCCGCGGTCGCCTGCTGCAGCGCGGTCGACACCTGCGGGTAGACCGCCAGCCCCGGCCGGTAGGCGGTCAGCGGCAGGACCTGCTTGGCGATGAAGTCGAGCATCGGGTCCGCGGTCAGCACCTGGTCGTTCACGTCGGTGCGCTGGGTCAGCCGCGCGCTGCCCTGCAGCAGCGCCTTCGTCGCCTCGGCCGAGTTCATGAAGGCCAGCAGCTGCCAGGCCTGCTGCGGGAATTTCGTGTTCGGGTTGATCGCCCGGCCGCCGCCGCCGGACATGCTGACGAAGTCCTGCCCACGCACCCCCGCGCCGGGCTGGATCGCCGGGATCTTGGCGTAGCCGACGACCTGGTCACGATCCTTCATCGCGGCGATGCCGGCCTTCGGCTCGATCACCGAACGCCAGAAGTAGTCGCTTTCCAGCAGGATGCCGATCTTGCCCGCGGCGAAGTCGGCGAACGACTTGTCCCGCCCCTTGGCCTCCTGCTGCAGCGTCTTGTCGCCCAGCCCGCCGCCGTAGATCTGCTGGTAGAGCGTGAGCACCTGCTTGACGTTGGTGGTCGCGCCCTGCCATTTCTTGCTGACCGGGTCGTAGATCTCCTTACCGGTGCCGACCAGCAACGGCAGCGTGCCCTGCATCGTGGTCGCCTCGCCCATCGCGGTGCCGGCGTTCAGCTGGATCGGCGTCGGCACGCCGGCCGCTTTCAGCTTCTGCCCCGCGCTGATCACGTCCGCCCAGCTGGTCGGCTGCCAGGTGGCGGGCAGGCCGGCCCGGGTCAGCAGCGTCTTGTTGTAGAACAGCACCCGACCATCCGTCCCGGACGGGATGCCGTACCGCTTGTCCTCGAACGACATGTTCTGCTGGACGGTCTGCGGGATCTGCGCCCAGCCGTCCCACGTGCTGACCGCGTCGCCGCCCACCACGGCGTCCAGCGGCTTGAGGTATCCGGCCTCGGCGAACTCGCCGACCCAGATGCCGTCCAGGCTGACGATGTCCGCGCCGCCGCCGGCCCTGAGGTCCAGCGCCAGCTTCGCCTTGTACTGCTCATCGTCCACTCCGGACGGTTGAAACTTGATCGTGGCGTTGATGCCGTCCTGCTTGAGCTTGTCTGTGAACGTGGGGATCACGTACTTGGTGACCCAGTCCGCCTCGGTCGCGTTCTTGCCGCCCGCGATGGCGTTCGCCGAGATCGTCAGCGTCACATCCTTGGCGCCGGCACCCCGGTTGGGGTCGGCGTTGTTGTCCTTGGCGCCCAGGCACGCCGTGGCGCCCAGGGCCACGGCTGCCAGCGCGGCTGCGAGGGTGGTCGCGTTGCTGCGTCGCACGGGGACCTCCCGGAAGTGGGCCAGATGTGGACAACATGTCACCACTCGGCCGGGGAGTAAACCGATGAACTCGGTGTCGGTGCGACGAGCTAGCCTATTTCGC
>JBBWZH010000368.1:0-4010 GCA_039648995.1 Mycobacteriales bacterium | reverse complement strand
CGTCGGACTCGGTGTACTCGGGGTTGTCGCCCTGCATCAGCCAGTTGTGGCCCTCGGCCGAGTTGGTGCCGATGTCGTACACGTTGTCGTAGAGCCCGAACTGCTGCGCCAGGGCGTGCTGGTTGGGCGTGACGTTCGCGCCGAACTGCGTCAGCGACGGGTCGCCGTCGCCGCGGCCGATGTCGCCGAACACCTGGTCGTAGGTGCGGTTCTCCTTGACCAGCAGGAAGACGTGCTTGACGGTCGACGGGTCACCCAGGCGCGCCGGCACGGGGACGGCCTTCGCCTTGGTCGCGCCGGCCTGCCGGACGTCCCTGCTGCCCCAGCCGTTCTGGGCGAACACCGCGGCGGTGTACCTGGCGAGGGCCCGGTCGGTGGGCAGGGTGAAGCGGGTCAGCGAGCCGGTGGTGCTGTGCGTGCCATGGCCGGACACCGGCACCGTGCCCTGTCCCTTGTAGACGGTCAGCGCCGGGCCGCGGGCGTCGATGCCGCGGGTGTTGGTGACGACGACGCGGCTGCCGACGGTCGCCACCTCCTCCGGGTAGTAGTCCGTCGGCAGCAGGCCCAGGGCGCTCACCGGCTCCTGCGGCCTGCCGTAGTAGCGGTAGACCGCCACGGCGTTCGCGCGGCCGAGGGTGACCAGCAGGTGGCCGTCCCCGGTCAGGGCGATGCCGTCGGGCTCGTACCCGACCTTCGACGAGGGCCACGGCCGGGTGGCGATCGTCTGCACGACCTCGTCCCTGCCGGTGTCCACAACGGACACGGTGTCGCTGTTCGTGTTGGCCACGAACAGCGCCCGGCCCTTGACGTAGAGGGCGGTCGGGTGCAGGCCCACCGCGACGGACCGGACGGCCGCCGACGGGCGCGCCGTGTCGATCACGCTGACCGTGCCGGTCGTCGACGTGCCCAGGTACGCGTCGGCGGGCACGGGCGTGCCGTACGAGTTGATCGTCGTGTCACCGGGCCGGGCCTGGCGGCCCCCCTCGTTGCTCACGTACAGCTTGGTGCCGGCGAAGGCGAGCTGGCGCGGCGCGATGCCGACGTTCCAGGTCCGCTCGACGGAGCCGGTCGCCGGATCCAGGGCGTCGACGGTGTTCTGCCCGTTGACCGGGACGTAGAGCGTCGAGCCGTCGGCGGAGAAGACCGACTTGCCGGGCAGCGCCGAGTGGCCGTTCACCTTCGCGAGCGGGACCGAGGTCGCCGCGCCGAGCGTGCCGTCGGCGTTGACCGCGAACCGGGTCAGGCGGTCCATCTGCGGCAGCCAGAGCGTCCTGCCGTCCGGCGAGTACGTCGGACCCTCCTGGCCGACGGTGCCGTCGGAGAGCCTCCGGTTCACCGACGACGCGGACCCGACCGTGTAGACGAGCCGGTAGCTCGACAGCTCGAAGACCTGCAGGACCACCGACTTGTCCGCGCTGGTGGCGGCGAGGAACCGCCCGTCGGGGCTGACCGTCGACGCCATGAACTTGCCGAACTGGGTGACCAGCCGGTCCCCGATCGGCTGCAGAGCCTGGTCGCCGGACACCTGGAGGCCGTCGGGGTACTGCGTGCCGACCCGGTGCCGGCCGAAGATCGCGGTGGAGCCCTGGGCGACCCCGGCGCCGGTGAGCGCGAGCACCGCCGTCCCGGCCACGATGACGCGGACCCGGCGGCGGGAGCCGCTCGGAAGCCGGCCGCGGAACCCCACGTTCGGTCGGCGTTGGCGCGTTACGTTCATGGACTTATCCCTTCGGGGCAGGGTGGGTCAGGTCGACGGAACCGTCGAACTGCCAGAGGGGGTTGGGCGCGTCACCGGTCGGGGTGCGGACCTGAAAGAAGCCGTTGACCTCCTGGGGCCCGTCGCCGTCGGCGACATAGCGCCCGTCGGCGGTGACGTCGAGCTGGTAGATGGCCGAGCCGGTGGCCGTGGCGCCGGGGATGTGCCAGGACACGACGCACCGCCAGTCGTTGCCGGGTCCTGAGTCCTCGACCAGGGACCCGCCCTTGTCGCAGGACGCGCTGGTCCGCAGCTGCGCCTCGGTCACGTCCGGACGGTGCAGCTCGCCGGACTGCAGGCGGTACAGGTGGGCGTACGCCGTGGCGAGCGAGCCTTCCAGCTTGGCCCGGTCGATCCCCGCGGCCGACGTCCGGGTCGCGGCCGCGACGCCGCCGACGGTCACCGCCAGCAGGGCCGCCAACGGCAGCACCGCGGCGACCAGCACGCGCCGGCCGGATCCGTCGTACGCCAGGTCGGTGAAGTCGCGCCGCAGGAACAGCAGGTAGGCCAGGACGGCGGCGGCCACCGCCCACGCCAGGCTGACCGCGAGGCCGAGGACGAGCGGTGTGGCCTGGGCAGGCTCGGTGAACAGACCGCGCCAGGCCACGAAGGCGTAGCTGGGCAGAGCGACCCGGACCACGACGGGCAGCGGGAGCAGCTGCGCGACCTGCAGCACGACGGCGAGCAGCGCGGGCATCAGCAGTCCCATCGGGGAGCGGCCCAGCGCCACCGAGCCGAGCAGACCGACCGCCGCGAAGGCCAGCGTCGGCGCCAGCGCGCAGGTCCAGGCGAGCAGCACCGCGCCCGCCGCGTGCCCGGTCGTGAGGAGATGGCCGTCCAGGCCGACCAGCGGCCGGTTCCCGACCGCGGCCAGCCCGCCGACGACGGCCGAGGCGGCCAGCCCGACGGTCAGCAGCAGCACGACGGTGAGGCTGGCCAGCGCCTTGGCCGCGAAGATCCGCCGCGGTGACCGGACGGAGACGAGCAGGTGTCCCCACGTCCCGAGCCGGTCCTCGGCCGCGAAGACGTCGCCGGCGACCAGCGATGTCAGGAGCGGCAACACCCAGCTGCAGCAGAACGACAGGACCACCAGCGGTCCGGCCCAGCCGGTCTGACCCATCCAGCGGCCGAAGACCGTGTCGGCGGGCAGCGAGCTCTGCCGGCTGACCGCCGCCACGAACAGGCCCGGGCCCAGCCAGGACGCCACCAGGACCAGCCGGATCCGCCACTCGGCCAGCAGCTTGACCGACTCGAAGCGGTAGGTGTTCGCCAGCGGCGCCGCGACGGCCACCCCAGTCACCGGCCCTCCCCGTCGTGCTGTGCCTGGCCCACCTCGGTCAGCGGGTCCACCTCGGTCAGCGGGCCCACCTCGGTCAGCGGCCCGGCCTCGGTCAGCGCCAGGAAGGCCGCCTCCAGCGGTGATACGACCGGTGACAGCTCCCGCACGGCGACACCGCTGCCGACCAGGCGCCCGACCAGGTCGTCCAGCGCCGGCACCGGCCCACGGACCATGAGCGCCCAGTCGTCCCGGCGCTCCAGCAGGTCGTCCGCGGACAGCACGCGGACCGCCGGTGTCGCCGCCGCGATCCGCCGGGCCGCGGCGGGATCGGAGGTGCGCAGCCGGTAGTCGAGCTCCCCGCTCTCGGCCGCGAGCTTGCCGACCGGGCCCGAGAACACCACCCGGCCGGCGGCGAGCAGCGTGACCTCGCCGCACAGCGCGGCCAGATCGTTCATCTGGTGGCTGGTGAGCAGGATCGACGTGCCCTCGGCCGCCAGGCCCAGGAGCACCCGGTGGACGTGGCGCATGCCGGCGGGATCGAGGCCGTTCGCCGGTTCGTCGAGCACCAGCAGCCGTGGCCCGGTCAGCAGCGCGGCCGCGAGACCGAGGCGCTGCCGCATCCCGAGCGAGAAGCCGCCGACGCGGTCGTCGGCGACGTCCGTGAGCCCGACCTGCTCGAGCGCGGCGCCGACGCCACTGGGACGCTGGCCCCGCAGCGAGGTCAGCGCGGCGAGGTTCTGCCGGGCGGTCAGCGACGGGTAGAGCCCCGGCCCGCCGACGAACCCCGCGACGCCGTCGGGCAGCATCAGCGTCCTGCGCACCGGATGGCCCAGGATCTCCAGCGTGCCCCCGTCGGCCACCGCGAGCCCCAGGACCAGCCCCAGCAGGGTCGTCTTGCCCGCCCCGTTCGGGCCGACCAGGCCGTGCACCTGGCCCGGCGCCACGTCGAGGTCCACGCCGTCGAGCGCGATCACC
>JBBWZH010000324.1:0-2541 GCA_039648995.1 Mycobacteriales bacterium | reverse complement strand
AGGTCCTCGATGCGGGCGTTGCCGCTGACCGTGCTGTTGCCGAAGACGGCCGCGCGGGGGCCGACGAACGCGGTGGCGGCCACGTTCGCGCGGTTGTCCACCCAGCCGCCGCCGTTGCTGTGCCAGTGCCCGTTGCCCGGTGCCGGCGGCTTGACGAAGCCGGGCTCGAAACCGGACGGGATCGCGCCGTCGATCCGGAACTCGTACGGGAACCGGCGGTTGCGTGGGTAGCCGTCCAGGAAGGCGTAGTGCGGCACGGCGGTCGGCGTCGCGGTCACCACGAGGTAGACGTCCTTCTCGCCGGGCTGGGTCTGGAAGCTCAGCTCGCCGTCGGCGGTCTGGGACAGCGTGCCGTACCGCGGCGTGCCGTTCCGCACCGCGACGAAGCCGTACGTCCAGCCGGAGGCACCGGTCTCGGCGTGGCCCTTGAAGTGCAGCCGGATCAGACCGCCGTCCACAGTGGACACCAGTCGGATCTTGTTGTACCCGTAGTCGGACGGGGCGAGCGCGTCGGAGATCCGGTAGTGGCCGGCGGCCTGGTTGACCGCCTCCACCGGCACCCCGTTGTACGCGGTGATGAACGGGTAGAGCTGGTTGATGAACGGCAGCACGGTGGCCCGGTTGCCGAAGTCCCACGTCACGTTGTGCTGGGCGTACTCGCCGACCCGGCGGTTCAGCTCGGCCTGGCTGATCCCGGTGATCCGCCGGTACACCTCGAGCGGATGCTCGTTGCTGCGGGCCTCGTTCCAGATCCGGTTGAACATCGCCAGGCCGTCGTGATCCTTGACGTACTGCATGAGCATCCAGGCGCCGTAGTGGTGCCGGCTGCTGGACCAGTACAGGTTCTCGGTCCGGATGAACCGGGTCAGGTCACCGGCCGCGGTCGTCGGCAACGCCTGCATCGCCATGAACTCCGCGCTGGTCTCCCAGAACGTGCCGGCCGACGGGTCGGTCAGCCCCATCCCGGGCCTGCCCATGAACGTGTAGTTCTGGAACACGTGTCCCAGCTCGTGGGCAAGCCCCCAGGAGCCGGGCAGGGCCGCTCCCGGCGCGATGTTGATCACGCCGACCTTGCCGTCCACCTGGCCGCCGGTAGCCCACGCGTTCAGCTGGGGCCGGGTCGACCAGTCGCCCGTGATGATCACGTCGATCTTGAACTGGGTGAGCGGCCCGGTCTCCGGAGTGAACTTCATCGTGTTCACGTAGAACGAGTACAGCGACTCGAGCTGGCTGAGCACGCTGTCCGGGTCGAACCGGAACTGGCTCGGCGCGGTCTTCGGGTCGTTGGTGGACTGGTCGCCCCACAGCAGGATGAAGTTCGCCGACTCCTTCGTCCGCGCCTGCACCCACGGCACTTCGCCGGTGCTCGCCCAGCGGGCCGGGATGTAGAGCGTCTTCGCCGCGGCGGCGGCGGGCGGGGCCGCCCGCGGCGCGACCACGGCCGCGGTGAGCCCCAGCAGCACGCCGGCCAGCACGGCCGACCGGTGCCGGGAGATCCATCGGTGCATGTCGCACTCCTCACGGTCGACGGGTTGCTCCGGCGGCTGGACGCGCGGCGCGCGCCGGCCGGCCGCAGCCCGGTTGGGTCAGGTCGACGTCTCCGGTCAGGTCCGCGCGCCGGGGCTGATCGTCATCGGCTGCGCGCGCGTGACGGCAGGCAGCACTGCGGGAAGCGTCCCGGCTTGCATGCGGCACCTCGCTTCGGTGCCGGGCCCCGAGGGCACCGGCCGGATCAGGCCGCCGCGCGTTCGTCCTCTGCTCGATCTGACGATCGAAAACGATTTCGCTCGAACAGCCTAAGAGGCGCCTAACGAGGGTGTCAATCGTCGATATGCCGCAACTACATGTCGAACACGTTTTCGGGACGTCCGCGCGTTCGGGGTGGAGCCGCCCTCACCGGGAGGCCGCACGGCACCGCGACGCGGCGGACGCCGGCGACCGGCCGTCAGTCGTGACGGTCCGCGCGGGCACCGGGCACCCGCCGTGGCCGGGCGCCGCTGGGCGCCCGGCCACGAGCCGTCGAGATCATGCCGCCGGCTGGCGGCGGCGAGTTGTCACGCCCCGGCGGGGACCGGCTTGCCGAACAGCGTGCACACCTGCTGGTCCAGGATCGCGTTGGCCGGCGGCAGCAGGGTCCGCTCGATGACCGCCGGATCGGCCTCCGGGTCGACGTTGGCGTTGATCACGGAGACCAGGGCGCGGCTGCCGTCCTCGGAGAAGATCGCGGTGCTCAGGAAGCCGATCGAGGCGCCGTCGTTGCCCCAGGTCGTACCGCACGGGGTGTCGGCCCGCGCCAGCCCCAGGCCGTAGCCGCGGCCCGGGGTTCCCACCACCGGGATCGTCCGCTTCATCTCCGCCAGCTCGGCCGGGCGCAGCAGGTGCCCGCCCAGCAGGGCCTGGAAGAACCGGGTGAGGTCGCCGGTGGTGGACACCAGGCCGCCGTCCATGCCGGTGCTGAGCAGACCCAGGTCGGTGACGTCGGTGTAGGTGAGCCGGTCGGCGTCGGTGCCGATGCGGTAGCCGTGCGCGTGCCGGGCGGCG
>JBBWZH010000306.1:0-5573 GCA_039648995.1 Mycobacteriales bacterium | reverse complement strand
TCGCGGCCTCGGCCGTACCCGCGGTTGCCACGCCCAGCCCGGCGGTGAGTAGTGCTGCCGTGAGGGCGCCTCGGAGAATGCGCATCGGTCCTCTTTCTGTCAGCCGGCAGGATCGGTGTCGCGGTACTGCGACATGCCTAATTCCGCACGCGACGGTTGGCGTGAATTAGGTATCGAAAGCTTTGCATCGGCCGGACCTTCGCGGGTAATGCCAAACACTCCGGCATAGCTGCGGGTGGTCCTGTGACACACACCGGGCGCGCGCCGGCGCCGGGACGTTCTACGATCGCCGCGGGCGGATCGGACGGAGGCCGCGATGGGGCGCTACCGGGACACGTTCGAGCGCAGCCTCGCCGACCCCGACGGGTTCTGGGCCGAGGCGGCGGCCGCGATCGACTGGTATCACCCGCCGGCGACGGTCCTGGACGGCGGCGCCGCGCCGTTCTACCGCTGGTTCCCCGACGGCGTCCTGAACACCTGCTTCAACGCGGTCGACCGGCACGTGGACGCCGGCCGCGGGGACCAGCTCGCGCTGATCTACGACAGCCCGGTCGCCGCCGCCGCGGCCACGTACACGTACCGCGAGCTACGGGACGAGGTCGCCCGGTTCGCCGGTGTGCTGCGCGGCCTGGGCGTCGATCGCGGCGACCGGGTGGTGATCTATCTCCCGATGGTCCCGGCGGCGGTGGTCGCGATGCTCGGCTGTGCCCGGATCGGCGCCGTGCACTCGGTGGTCTTCGGCGGGTTCGCCGCGCCCGAGCTGGCGGTGCGGATCGCCGACGCGCGGCCGAAGGTGGTCGTGTCCGCGTCCTGCGGCGTCGAGCCGGCCCGGGTGCTGCCCTACCAGCCGCTGCTGGCGGCGGCGATCGCGGCGTCCGACCACAAGCCGGACCACTGCGTGATCCTGCAGCGCCCGCAGTGCCGGGCCGAGCTCGGCCCGCGCGACGTGGACTGGGCCGCGGCGATGGCCGGCGCCGAGCCCGCCGACTGCGTGCCGGTCAAGGCGACCGACCCGCTCTACATCCTCTACACCTCGGGCACCACCGGCCGGCCCAAAGGCGTGGTCCGCGACAACGGCGGGCACGCGGTCGCGCTGCGCTGGAGCATGGCCAACGTCTACGACGCCCGGCCCGGTGACGTGTTCTGGGCGGCCAGCGACGTCGGCTGGGTCGTCGGCCACTCGTACATCGTCTACGCGCCGCTGCTCACCGGCTGCACCACCGTGCTCTACGAGGGCAAGCCGGTGGGCACCCCGGACGCCGGCGCGTTCTGGCGGGTCATCGCCGAGCACCGGGTGACGGTGCTGTTCACCGCGCCGACCGCGTTCCGCGCGATCCGCCGGGACGACCCGACCGCCAGCCTGCTGCGCGGCCACGACGTCAGCAGCCTGCGCTACCTGTTCCTGGCCGGCGAGCGGCTCGACCCGGACACCTACCAGTGGGCCGTCGACACGCTCGGCATCCCGGTGATCGACCACTGGTGGCAGACCGAGACGGGCTGGCCGATCGCGGCGAACCCGCTGGGCCTGCAGCAGTTGCCGGCCAAGCCCGGATCGCCGACGATGCCGGTGCCGGGGTACGACGTCCGGGTGCTGGACGAGTCCGGCGCCGAGGTGCCGGCCGGCACAGACGGGGCGATCGCGATCCGGCTGCCGCTGCCGCCCGGCACGTTGCCGACGCTCTGGCACGACGACCAGCGGTACGTCGAGTCGTACCTGTCCCGCTACCCGGGGTGGTACCTCACCGGCGACGGCGGCCACCTCGACGCCGACGGCTACCTGTACGTGATGGGCCGCACCGACGACGTGATCAACGTGGCCGGACACCGGCTGTCCACCGGGGCCATGGAGGAGGTGCTGGCCGGCCACCCCGCCGTCGCCGAATGCGCGGTGATCGGCGTCGACGACGCGCTCAAGGGCCAGGTGCCGCGCGGCTTCGTGGTGCTCAAGGCCGGGGTGGCCGCCGACCCGGCGGAGCTCGCCGCCGCGCTGGTCGCGCTGGTCCGGGCCCGGATCGGGGCGGTCGCGGCGCTGCGGCGGGTGGACGTGGTGCCGGCGCTGCCGAAGACCCGCTCCGGCAAGATCCTGCGCAAGACCATGCGTGGCATCGCCGACGGCCGGGACGAGCCGGTCCCGTCCACCATCGAGGACGCCACCGTGCTCGACCGCCTGCGCCCCGTGCTCCGCGGCTAGGGCTCCCTGGGCGGGCGGCCGACGCGCATGATCCGCCGGAACAGCAGCACCAGCACGAACGTGACCAGCACGAACCAGGCGAGCCGGGTGGCGAACACGACGATGCCCATCCACCCACGCCCGGCTCGGACGAGCCGCGTGCCGCCGAAGCCGCCGGTCCAGGTGCAGGTGATCTCGAACCGGCCGGAGTTCGTGACCAGGTTGTACAGCTGGAGCCTGCCGTTTGCGCCCCGCGGCGCCGCGACGACGTCCGGTGCCGGGAGTTGCACCGGGGCGGCGTCGCCGTCCCTGGTCGAGCAGGCCAGCGACACGGGATCGACCCCGGGCACGCCGCGGTCGTACGAGTCCGGGTCGACCTCGACGGTGAGGGCGGTGCCGGGCGGCACCGAGATCCGGGTCGGCTGCCCGGTGAACAGCGACCACGTCGACCGGGTCGCCTGCCCGACCAGGTCGTCGACGAACCCGAGCGGCAGTACCGCGAAGAGCAGCCAGATGATGACCACGCCGACCACGCCCAGGCACCCCAACCCGGTAACCCGCGGCCGCCCCGCCGGCCGCGGACCACCAGGCACGCCTGCCCCGCCGTACGGGCCCCAGTCCGGACCCCGGCCGCCGGGGCCGCCCGTGCCTGCTGGGCCGTACGGCACCGGCTCGCCGGGCCGGGCGAACGGCCCCGACCAGCCGGGCTCGGTGTACTGGTCCGGCCCGGCAGGCTGGCCGTACGGGCCGGGTGCGGGCCGGGCATACCGGTCCGGCCCGGCGTACGGGGTGGCTGTGCCCGGTTGCCCGTACGGATCGGCCGCGGGCCCGGCGTACGGGTTCGGCCCGGCGGGCGGGGTGTACGGATAGCCGGCGTCCGGGGTGTTGCCGCGGTACGGGACGCTGCCCGGCGGCGGCCAGCGGAGGGTGCGCAGCCGGCGGACCGCGTCGTGTACCCCGACGGCCTCGTCGGTGTCGGGGGCGCGGCGGACCGGAACCCGCGGGGCGAACCGCTGCACGGCGGCGGTCAGCCGGCGGACGTCGAGCTGCCAGCCCTGGACGCGGCGGCTGCGCAACCGCAACGTGGCGTCCGTCCAGTCCGCGAGCCCTCCCGGCTCGCCGGCCCGGTCGCCCCCGTCGGCCCGCTTGACGATCACACCGACGTGGTTGTTCGCGGCGCGTCCGCCCCGGCCCGACTGCGACCAGCCGCGGTAGTAGACGACCGCCTCGATCTCCGCCCACGGCACCAGCTCCGGTGGCGTGCCGTCGTCGTCCTCGCCCAGGTAGACCCCTGAGCCGTCGACCCCGAGCGCCGCCACGCCCCGGCGGATCCGGTTGATTCCGCGCCACACCAGCCAGCCCGGGACGAGGACGAAGATCGAGCCGAAGAACAGCAGGCTGCCCTGGTTGGTGCGGTTCCCACGGGAGGCGACGACGAGGAACGCCAACATGCCGGCGGTGATCCCCAGCGGGAAGAGCAGTTGCCGCAGCCCATACCGCACGGTGTACGCGCTCGGGTCGGTTGGCGTCCAGACCGGGTCGAACCCGGAATCCCCCACATACATGCAGCAATGATGCCGTACGGGACCGTTCGGTTCCTACCGGTTCAGTCCCCCCGGCCGCTGCGGCGGAACTGGATCACCAGGAACACCAGCAGCGCGGCCAGGCAGAGTACGAAGCCGATGTCGACGAGGGTGCCGAGAGGGCCGTCCAGGTTCACCGTGTCGCGCTCCTTCGCCGAACCGGCCACCGATGCCGCCCGGCGGTGCCTGGGGGTGCCCGGGAGTGCCGGCGGGTCACCCTATTGTGGTCCGGGTGAGGTTGTCGGAGTTCTGGGACCGGATGCGGACGCAGTTCGGCACCGGGTACGCGGAGTCGGTCGCCCGTGATCACGTGCTGCCGCAGTTGTCCGGCCAGACGGTGGAGCAGGCGCTCGCGGCCGGGGTCGAGGCGAAGGCGGTCTGGCGGGCGGTGTGCGAGGAGTTCGAAGTGCCGCAGGTCCGTCGATGATCGGCGTGTCGTGGCGTGTCGGTGCCATGATCGAACACCTGTTCGGTTAGCCTGTCCACAGTTCGAACCGTGATCCACAAGTTGGGTCGCGACCGCAGAAATCGTCGGTGGTCCGGCTTAGCGTCAGCCCCAACGTTTCGACGACTCCCGCAGAGGTGGCTTTCCGATGGCAGCTTTCGACCGCGACAAGGCGTTGGATGTCGCGCTCGCCCAGATCGACAAGCAGTTCGGCAAGGGCTCGGTGATGCGGCTCGGCGACGAGACGCGGGCCCCGATCCGGGTCATCCCGACCGGGTCGATCGCGCTGGACGTGGCGCTGGGCGTCGGTGGCGTGCCGCGCGGCCGGGTGGTGGAGGTGTTCGGCCCGGAGTCGTCCGGTAAATCCACCCTCGCGCTGCACATCGTCGCGAACGCGCAGGCCACCGGGGGCATCGCGGCGTTCATCGACGCCGAGCACGCGCTCGATCCCGACTACGCGCAGGCACTCGGCGTCGACACCGACGCGCTGCTGGTCTCCCAGCCCGACACCGGTGAGCAGGCGCTGGAGATCGCCGACATGCTGGTCCGGTCCGGCGCGCTCGACGTGATCGTGGTCGACTCGGTGGCCGCCCTGGTGCCCCGGGCCGAGATCGAGGGCGAGATGGGCGACAGCCACGTCGGCCTGCAGGCCCGTCTGATGAGCCAGGCCCTGCGCAAGCTCACCGCCGCCCTGAACAACTCCGGCACCACGATGATCTTCATCAACCAGCTCCGCGAAAAGATAGGCGTGATGTTTGGAAGCCCAGAAACCACGACCGGTGGGCGGGCGCTGAAGTTCTACTCGTCGGTCCGGCTGGACATCCGGCGCATCGAGGCGATCAAGGACGGCGTCGAGGTGGTCGGCAACCGCACGCGGGTGAAGGTCGTGAAGAACAAGTGCGCTTCGCCATTCCGCCTAGCAGAGTTCGACATCACCTACGGCAAGGGCATCAGCCGGGAGGGCTCGCTCATCGACGTGGGCGTCGACCTGGGGCTGGTCAAGAAGTCGGGGGCCTGGTTCACCTACGAGGGCGAGCAGCTCGGCCAAGGCCGGGAGAATGCCAAGGCCTTCCTCGCCGAGAACCTCGAGGTCATGGTCGAGATCTCCGAGCGCGTCCGTCAGGCGGTGGGGTTGGCCCCGCCGTCGGATGCCCCCGAAGAGGCTGGTGCGGCAACTAAGGCCGCCGATGCCGACGACCAGCCGATTTCCCTCGACTGACCGGCATCGTGCGCCCACCGCGGTGTGCGTTTTCGAACGCGCTCCGTGCGTGGAACAAATCCCCACAAAAACGGACGAACCGATGGGCAGGAAGCGTTAACCGGCCTGTCGAACTTCCTTAGGACTGCCACCCCGCGCGTCGGGAGAATCCGTGGA
>JBBWZH010000305.1:0-4979 GCA_039648995.1 Mycobacteriales bacterium | reverse complement strand
CCGAGCTCGGCCAGCACCCGGCTCGCCCCGACGAACACCTCGTGCGGGCCGGCGACGTCCAGCACCTGCAGGCCCGGGTAGGCGACGATCACGACGTGGCGCGGCACGCACCCATCGTGACGCCCGGTGGCGGTGGCGCCAACGCCACGTCCCCCACGATTTCTGCCACCGCCCGGCCCGTCAGCTCAGCCGGGAACGGCGCCCAGCACCCGCCGCCCGGCCGAACGAGAGCTACGCGCCGGCAGAACCGGCGACGTCGCCGGCTCTCGACGCGGCCGGCGTGGCCGAGAGCAGCGAGAGGCGATGCCGATCCAGAACGGGTAGCCATGTCCGCTAGCGTTCGGCTCTGGATGCGAGGAGACGATGCAGTACCGGATGAGTCCGAGCGTCGTCCGCTGGGTGCGCGGGTTGGCCGCCAGCGGAGCGATGGTCATTGCGGTGACCGGTGTGGTCGCGCTCCTCAAGCCCTATGTTCCGGTGCTGAGCCTGCTGGTGCTCTACCTCCTCGCGGTGCTGCCGGTTGCGGTGGTGTGGGGCGCGGGGCTGGCGGCACTGACGTCGGTCATCAGCGTCGCCGTGTTCGCCCTGTTCCTGCGGCCGGCCGGTTCCATCTGGGTGGCCGACTCCCGGGACCTGGCGGCGCTCGCGGTGTTCCTGCTGACGGCGGCCGTCGTGAGCGAGCTGGCGGCGCGGTCGCGGCGGGCGGCGGTGGAGTCGGCGCGCCTGACCGAGGAGCAGTCGGCGTTACGGCGGGTCGCGACGCTGGTTGCGCAGGCGGTCCCCCGCGCGGCGGTCTTCGAGGCGGTCACCCGCGAGGTCGGGCTGCTCTCCGGTGCCGATCTCGCTCGGATGGAGCGCTACGAGGCTGACGGGACCGTGACCGGAGTCGGCGGCTGGAGCCGGCTGCCGGACCAGCTGGCCGTCGGCACCCGGTTCGGCCTGGACGGGCTGAGCGTCGCCCGCGACGTCCGGCGGACCGGTGGTCCCGTCCGGCTCGAGACCTTCGCCGGTGCCACCGGCGGGATCGCCCGGGAAGCCCACGATCTGGGTATCCGCTCGTCGGTCGGCTGCCCGATCGTGGTGGCCGGACAGCTGTGGGGGGTGATCGCCGCCTCGACGACGAACGATGAACCCTTCCCGGCGCACACCGAGTCGCAGATGGCGCACTTCACCGAGCTGGTCGCCACCGCCGTCGAGAATGCCGAGGCACGTGCCGAACTCCGCCGCGTCGCCGACGAGCAGGCCGCCGTGCGCCGGGTCGCGACGTTGGTCGCCCGCGGGGTCGCACCCGAGCCGGTCTTCGCCGCGGTCGCCGAAGAGGTCGGCCAGCTGACCGACGCCGATGCCGCGGGGATCCTACGTTTCGACGACGACGGAATGGCGACGCTCATGGCCCTGTGGGGTATGAGCGACGACGACGGGCTCGGAGTCGGAGCGCGCTGGAAGCCGGAGCCACCCACACCGACCGCGGCGGTGCTGGCGACAGGCCACTCCGCCCGGTACGACGCGGACAGTCCGACGCTCGACAAGGAGGCCGTGCTCCTTCGGGACTCGCGGGTCCGGTCGGCGGTGGCCAGTCCGATCACCGTCGAGGGCCGGCGCTGGGGCGCGATCAGCGTCGCGTCGCGGGATCGCCCGTTCCCCCCGAACACCGAGCCACGGATGGTCGAGTTCACCGAGATTGTCGCGCTGGCGATCGCGAACGCGGAGAGCCGGGTGCAGCTCGCGGCGTCACGTGCGCGCGTGGTCGCCGCCGGAGACAGGACACGTCGGCAGATCGAGCGTGACCTGCATGACGGGGCACAGCAACGGCTCGTCTCGCTGGCGCTTGAACTGCGCCTCGCCCAGGACACCGTGCCCGCGGACCTGCCGGCGCTGCGGGCCGGGATCGGCCGGGCCGCCGAGGGTGCCACCGAGGTGCAGGAGGAACTGCGCGAGATATCCCGCGGGCTCCACCCCGCGACCCTGTCCGAGGGTGGCCTCGGCCCGGCGCTGCGGACGCTCGCCCGCCGCTCGGCCGTCCCGGTCGAGTTGCATGTGGACACCGGCTCCCGGTATCCGCCGTCGGTGGAGGTGGCCGCGTATTACGTGGTTTCCGAGGCGCTGACGAACACGGCCAAGCACGCCGGGCCGTCGTCGGCGGAGGTGGTCGTGCAGGAGCGGGACGGCACGCTGCGCGTGCGGGTCAGCGACGAAGGTGTCGGCGGGGCGGAACCTCGGCGGGGATCGGGTCTGATCGGCCTGCGCGACCGGGTCGAGGCTGTCGGCGGGTCGATCGACGTCATCAGCCCCGCGGGCCAGGGCACGACGATCCACGTCTCGCTCCCGCTCCACCCGACCGACGCCGACGACACGGCCTAGTACTGCAACGGCAGTTGGCTGAGTCGGTGGCCGCGGCGTCTGTAGTGGCTGAGGCGGGCTTGGTGTTGTCGTCGGCGCCGGAAGGATGACCAGGCCCAGAGGTAGCCCCTACGCTGGCGCTGACCTGCGGTTTTCGTGGCCACGCGGGCTGCCGGTTGGGTGATTTCGCGCGAACTCCACCAACGTATGTCCCGGCCTGGAGATCGTGCCTGTGCCGGCTGGTTCGGCGTGCGGTGTTTCGTGGGCTCCGCGGGCAGCGAGCAGTTCGGGCAGGTGTTCGCGGGTCCAGGCGCATTGGGCGGCCATCGGCTCGAAGAGTGTGTGGCCCAGTGGGGTCAGTTCGTACTCGACCCGGGGTGGGATCTCGGGGTAGGCGGTGCGCGTGATCATCCCGTCTCGCTCCAGTGCCCGCAGCGATGCGGTGAGCACCTTGGGGGTGATGCCCCGCAACGGCGCCTGGAGCTCGGAGAACCGGCGGGGCCCTGCTTGCAAACATGTGATGATCTTGGCGGTCCATTTGTCACCGATTCGCATCGGCGCCGCGACGGGGTCACAGTCGGCGAACATGTCGGGGTCCAGCGGCTCACTCACACTGTCCACCGTACGTAACTATGGTTGCGGAAACCAAGGTCTTGCCACGTAGCGTTCGCGGCATCGGCAGGTGATCGAGTTCCTGCCAGGTCGAACGGAGTGGTCGTAGTGAGCAAGATCGTCGTTTTCGGTGCCGGTGGCCGGGCGGGACGTCACGCGGTGGCCGAGGCCACGGCCCGGGGCTACCAGGTCACCGCTGTCGTGCGCGACCCGAAGCAGCACCCGGACCTGGCCGGTAGCGGGATAGCCGTGGTCGCCGGCGACGTTACCCAGCCGGACAGTGTGGCCGAGGTCGCCGCAGGCCACGACGCGGCAGTCAATGCCGCGGTGCGGCTTGACGTGCCGGCGGAGACCTTCTTCCCCGCCGCCGCCCGCGCGCTGCTGGGCGGGCTGGCGCGGGCCGGTGTCGGGCGGCTGGTCGCGATCGGAATCGGCACGGTCCTGGAGACCGCGCCCGGTGTCGCGGTGCACGACGCCCGGGGGTTCCCGGCGGAGGGCAGGGCGTTCTCGCTCGGGCACGCGGCTGGGCTCGCGGTGCTGCGCGGAGCGGACACCGACATCGATTGGGTGGTGATGGCCCCGCCGCCCGTCGTCTTGGACAACGAAGCGGCGCGCACCGGCCGGTACCAGACGGGTGGCACCCAGGTTCTGCCCACCGAGGAGGATGCGGCGCCGTTCTCCTACGCCGATCTCGCCGTCGCCCTGATCGACGAGGTCGAGACCCCGAAGCACCATCGCGCCCTGATCGCAGTGGCGCCCTGACGCCCTTGCCCGACACGAATCTCTCCCGGAGTGTGCCGTGCGCATAGGAACAAATGTCGGCCTTGACATCGATGGGCCCAAGACGATGGCCGACATCGTCGACGAGGTTCGCCGCGTCGCGGAACTGGGGCTGGGTGGCGCGTGGTGGGCCGAGCGGCATACCGCCGACGCGCTCACCGCCGCGACGGTCGCTGGGCTCGCCGTGCCGGGGTTGCCGCTCGGTACGGCCGTCGTGACCACCTACCCGCGCCACCCGCTGACGCTGGCAAGCCAGGCCCTGAGCGTGCAAGCGGCCATCGGCAACCGCCTCACCCTCGGCATCGGGCCCGGCCACCGGCAACGTATCGAATCGGTGTTCGGACTCCGTTTTGAGCGCCCGGCCCGGCACACCCGCGAGTATCTCGGCGTTCTCGTGCCCCTGCTTCGCGGCGAGACGGTCGAGTTCAACGGCGAGGTGTACCAGGTCACCGGACAGACGCACACGCCCGGCGCGCAACCGCCCTCCGTGCTCCTTGCCGCGCTGGGCCCGGTCATGCTGCGCATCGCCGGTGAACTCGCCGACGGAACCGTTGCCGTATGGACAGGCCCACGAACGATCGGAACCCACGTTGC
Organism: Mycobacteriales bacterium; assembly: GCA_039648995.1. Taxonomy (GTDB): domain Bacteria; phylum Actinomycetota; class Actinomycetes; order Mycobacteriales; family CADCTP01; genus JBBWZH01. The sequence goes on along the minus strand of JBBWZH010000305.1, from coordinate 653 downwards.
CCCGCGGATCACTGCGGCCGCTGAAGCTGCAGGGAAGCCCGCACCGCGAATTGTGGTCAACCTGCCCATAGCCGTCACGGACAACCCCGACCAGGCAAGAGCCTGGGTCAGCACACATTTCGGCAGAGCCGACCTTGTGCCGAGCTACCGAGCGCTGTTCGACCGGGAAGGCGCACGTGGACCGGCGGATGTTGTGGTGGTCGGCGACGAACACGAGGTGGAACAGCAACTCCACACCTACGCTGACGCCGGCGCCACGGAATTCATCGCCGTGCCGTTCGGATCGGGCGAACAGATCGACCGGACCCTCACCTTCCTCGCCCACGTCAACCGTGAGGCGGCGGCCTAGATCAACCAAGTTGATCCAGGACTGCAACGGCTGTCAGGTAAGTGGGTAGCCACGTCGTTTGTCGTGGCTGAGGCGGGCTTGGTGTTGTCGTCGGCGGCGGAAGCATGACCAGGCCCAGACGTGCTCGGCGGCGTCGGTGACACGCAGGACGAGTTTGGTCAGCAGCCGCCGGATCTCCGGTAGCGTGAATCCGATCATGCCTGGCTCGCCGACACCGATTCCCCTTTTACAGCCAGGGATCGGGAGACAGCGAGCCAGGCATGGGCCAGCATCGACAGGGTGATGTGGGCATACCAGGCCCGCC
>JBBWZH010000289.1:0-2964 GCA_039648995.1 Mycobacteriales bacterium | reverse complement strand
GAACATGGTGTCGCCGCCGAAATCCTCGGCGACGAGGCCGTACTCGGTGAGCTGCGAACGGATCTTGGACGGATCGGCGCCTTCCTTGTCGATCTTGTTGACCGCCACCACGATCGGCACATCGGCGGCCTGCGCGTGGTTGATCGCCTCCACCGTCTGCGGCATCACGCCGTCGTCGGCGGCGACCACCAGGATCGCGATGTCGGTGGCCTTCGCGCCGCGGGCACGCATGGCGGTGAACGCCTCGTGGCCCGGGGTGTCGATGAAGGTGATCGGCCGCTCGGTGCCGTCGAGATCGACGACGACCTGGTAGGCACCGATGTGCTGGGTGATACCGCCGGCCTCTTCCTCACGGACGTTGGCCTGACGGATGGTGTCCAGCAGTCGGGTCTTGCCGTGGTCGACGTGACCCATGACGGTGACCACCGGCGGACGACTCTCCAGATCGGACTCGTCGCCCTCGTCCTCGCCGTAGGTCAGATCGAAGGACTCGAGCAGCTCGCGGTCCTCGTCCTCGGGGGACACGACCTGAACCTTGTAGTTCATCTCGCCGCCGAGCAGTTCGAGCGTCTCGTCACCCACAGACTGGGTGGCCGTGACCATCTCGCCGAGGTTGAACAGGGCCTGAACCAGAGCGGCCGGGTTCGCGTCGATCTTCTCGGCGAAATCGGACAGCGATGCGCCGCGGGCAAGCCGGATGGTCTCGCCGTTGCCGTGCGGCAACCGCACGCCACCGACGACCGGCGCCTGCATGTTCTCGTATTCGGCGCGTTTCGCCCGCTTCGACTTGCGGCCGCGCTTGGGCGCACCACCGGGACGACCGAACGCACCTGCGGCACCGCCACGCTGGCCGGGACGGCCGCCACCACCACCGGGACGGCCGCGATAGCCGCCTCCAGCGGGTGCACCGCCGCCACCGCCACCACCACCGGGGCCGCCGGTGCGGTAGTTACCGCCGCCGCCGGGGGGGCCACCGGGACGTCCGCCGCCACCACCGGGGCCGCGGCCGCCGGGAGCGGGCCGCGCGCCGCCGCCCGGGCGTGCCGGACGGCCTGTCGCGCCACCGGGACGGGGCGGCATGTTGCCTGGCGACGCGCCGGGACGTGGACCGCCGCCGGGCCTCGGAGCCCCGGGTCGCGGTGCTTGCGGCCGCGGAATCGCCCGCTCGACCGGCTGCGCCGAGGAGAACGGGTTGTTTCCGACGCGCGGAGTGCGCGGCGCGGGCTTGGGTCCCGGCGTTGCGGGCCGGGGACCGGGTGTCGGGCCCGGGCGTGCCGGTGCGGGAGCCGATGCGGCCGACGCCGCCGCAGCAGGCATAGCCGCCGCGGCGGGTGCCACGGGCTCTGCGGGGGCGGGTGCCGGTGCCGGTTGCGCCGGGGCTGCGGGCGCTGCTGGAGCCGCCGGCTTGGCGACCGGCGCCTTGGCGGGCGCGGGTGCCGACGCGGCCGCCACCTTGGCGGGCGCACCGTTGCCGTCGGCCTTGACCTTGTCCGCCGCGGACTTTGCTCCGCCAAGGGATTCGCGCAGCCGGCGCGCGACGGGGGCCTCCACGGTGGAGGATGCGGATTTAACGAATTCGCCCTGTTCACTCAGTCGGGCGAGTACTTCCTTGCTGGTTACACCGAGTTCCTTAGCCAACTCGTGTACGCGGGCCTTGCCTGCCACTTCTCTCCTGTCTTAGAGGCGACAGCGGTGGTAGGGCCGCGCCTCGGGTTTAGCTATGACGCATGGTCATCGTCTGGACTTCACGGTGTGCTCATGTTCTTCGCTGCCTGTTCTGTAGCCGGGAGCCGAGGCGCCTCGAGTGATTCGAAGTGCTCCAGCACCGCGGATGTTTCCGGTGAGCCGGTGATGCGCAACGCTCGAGCGAATGCTCGCCGCCGGATTGCTGCGTGCAAACACTGCTGGTCAGGGTGCAACCAAGCGCCCCGCCCAGGCAGGTTACCTCCTCGGTCAACGGTTACGGCGTAAACGCCATTCCCGCTGTTGCGAGCAACCACCCGAAGCAGTCCGGCGGCCAGCTCTCGCTTTCGGCAGCCGACGCACGTCCGTACGGGTCCTTCCGTACTTTGATGCGGCGAAGCCGAAGTCTCGCGCTGGATCACGCCTGAGTCTACCGTCCCGCCCCCCGCGAAACGAAACGGCCGAATCCGCTATCTGTCGTGCACAGCGCCGTGTGTCGCGTCCGGTTTCGACGGGGTGTCCGCAGCGGCGGCGGCATCGCTTCGGATATCGATGCGCCAGCCGGTCAACCGGGCCGCGAGCCGGGCGTTCTGGCCCTCCTTGCCGATCGCCAGCGACAGCTGGAAGTCGGGTACCACCACCCGGGCCGCGCGGGCGGCCTCGTCGATCACCTGCACGGACACCACCTTGGCGGGCGAAAGAGCGTTGGCGACGAACTTGGCCGGGTCCTCGTCGTAGTCGATGATGTCGATCTTCTCCCCAGAGAGCTCGCTCATCACGTTGCGCACCCGCTGGCCCATCGGCCCTATGCAGGCGCCCTTGGCGTTGAGCCCCGGCGCCCGTGAGGTCACCGCGATCTTGGACCGGTGGCCTGCCTCGCGGGCCACCGCGACGATCTCGACGGAGCCGTCGGCGATCTCGGGCACCTCCAGCGAGAACAGCTTGCGGACGAGATTCGGGTGCGTGCGCGACAGCGTGATCAACGGTTCGCGGGCACCGCGGGAGACGCCGACGACGTAGCAACGCAGCCGGTCGCCGTGTTCGTAGCTCTCGCCGGGGACCTGCTCGGCGGATGGAATGACGCCCTCGGAACCCTTCGTCTCGCTTCCCATCCGGACGACGACGAGGCCGCGGGCGTTGGCCCGGTTGTCGCGCTGGATGACGCCGCCGACGATCTCGCCCTCGCGAGTGGAGAATTCGCCGTAGTTCTTCTCGTTCTCGGCGTCGCGCAGCCGCTGCAGGATGACCTGGCGCGCGGTGGTGGCCGCAAAGCGGCCGAAT
>JBBWZH010000284.1:0-3779 GCA_039648995.1 Mycobacteriales bacterium | reverse complement strand
TCTTCGGCCTGTCCGCCTCCCGAGCCGCCCTCACCGCCGCCATCGCGGTGGCCATCTGCGCGGTGGTCGGTGCCATCGCACGGCCGCTGCTGTTCGCCACGCTCGACGAGGACGTCGCCGCTGCCCGAGGCCTACCGGTGCGACTACTCGGCTACGGCTTCCTCGTCCTGGTCGCCGCCACGACCGCCGAGTCAACCCAGGTCGTCGGCGCACTGCTGATCCTCGGACTGCTCGCCGCCCCGGCCGGCGCCGCCACCCGGATCACCAGCCGACCGCTGCAGGCACTGCCCCTGTCCGCCGCCATCGCCGTCGCCAGCGTCTGGACCGGCCTCACCACCAGCTACCTCGTCCCGAAGCTACCGCCCAGCTTCGCGATCCTCACGATGTCCACGCTCACCTACCTCGGCACGACCCTGATCCGCCGGCCCCGGCCGCTCCCGTCAAACCCCGCCCACCGTCGGCCCACCCAGCCCGGAACCGCCCACAACAAGTGACCGTGGGCCGCATCACCAGGTCAACGGTCGGGCGCGTTCAGGCGTCGACCCACAGCAACCCAGCGACTCGCCAGCGCCCCGGCACGCCTACGCGGTCGCGGGATGTATGCCGTCGGTCACCGCTAAAGGCTGGAACCGGTACGAGCGGCGCCCGCCGCCTGCCTGTGAGAGGAGCGCATCATGTCGCAGCCCACCCGGCAAACCGGTACCAGCTTGACGCGTAGCGACCCGTTCAGCGACGTCAACCAACTCGCCCAGCGGATGGGTCAGCTTTTCGAAGACCAGTGGCCGAACTTTCCCGCCCTGCTCGGCCGCGACGGCTTCGTCCCGCAGGCGGACGTGGAGGAGACCGAGGACTCCTACCTGATCGACATGGACCTGCCCGGCGTGGACCGGGACGACGTCGACATCGAGGTCGTCGGCCGGCGGCTGGTGGTCACCGGGGAGCGGAAGGAGAAGGAACGGGTCGGCCTGCTGCGCCGGCAGAGCCGTACCATCGGGCGCTTCCGCTACGAGGTCAGCCTGCCGGACCAGGTGAACGAGGACGGCATCGCCGCGGCCCTCACCGACGGTGTGCTGCATCTTCAGGTGCCCAAGCGGCAGGGGGAGCAGCGCCGCCGCATCGAGGTGAAATGACAGACGTCCAGCAGGCTCAGCGCGACCCGTTCCGCAGTGACGGCGCGCGCTGGGCGCCAACCGGCAGCCAACCACTGTTGCACCAGCACAGTACCGAGCATCTGGTCGACCTGCCGCTGGTCCGGGCCTGACCGGGCCCGGCCGGCAGCGTCCCGGCGCCTGCCGCCGCCCGGCGGCCGGGGCCGGGCCGGCCGCGCCCCGGCCCCGCGGCGGCATGGGGGGCGGGGGGGCCGGGACGGCTGTGCCGGCTCCACCTCAGGTGGACCTGGCGCCCCGGCTCCTGCCGCCGCCCGGCGCCCGGTCCCGGTTGCCGTACGGCAGCGGGATGTACTCGACCGACGGGCGCCGGCCGCGCGGCTGCGGGTAGAGCCGCATCAGCAACCGGACCTCGTTCGGCAGGTCGGTGGACACCTCGAGGCCGAGGCTGCGCGCGGTGGTGACGTCGATCGGGAAGTCGTGTGTCCACCGCCCCTCCGACAGCGTGTCCGCGAGTTCCGTGGCCTTGTCGCCGAGGCGCGGCTGGAGCAGCCGGCGCACGAACGCGCGGACCTGTTCCTGCGCCTTGCGGGAGACGTCTGCCAGTACCAGCGTGCGGTCGTCGACGTGGTTGACGTCCTTGCGGCCGACGACCCCCAGGATCGACGCTGCCGGCATGTCGCCGAGTTGCGGGTCGACCGGGCCGAGCACCGCGGACGGCGACATCACGATGTGGTCGGCGGCCAGCGCGATCAGCGTCCCGCCGCTCATCGCGTAGTGCGGCACGAACACGGTGACCGGGCCCTCGTGCGAGGCGAGGGCGGCGGCGATCTGCTCGGCCGCCAGCACCAGCCCGCCGGGCGTGTGCAGCACCAGGTCGACCGGCAGGTCGCGGCCGGTCATCTCGATCGCCCGGATGACCGCCTCGGAGTCGTCCACGTCGATGAACCCGCCGAAGGGGATGCCGAGGAAGGCCAGCCCTTCCCGGCGGTGGATCAGCGTGATCACGCGCGAATGCCGGCGCTTCTCCAGTGCGTGCAGCGCGCGGGCCCGCTGGGCCAGCAGGTACCGCTGCTGCAGGGCCGGCGTCAGGCTGGAGAGGATGAGGAACAGCCAGAGGATATCCAGGATCGTCATCGTGTGCCGGTTCTGCTACGGGACCGTCACGATGATCTTATTGTCCACTTCGGATACTCCCGGCGCGGCCCAGGCGATCCGTTCCGCCGCCGTCTTCTCGGCCCAGGAGCGGACCTCGCCGCGGAGGACGATCTTGTTACCGACCACCTCGACGCTGATCTGCTGTGCGTCCGTCTGGGCGTTGCGTACCAGCGCCGCGCCGATCTGCTGCTTCAGCTCGGCCGGGCTGGTCCGCACCCGGGGTCGGACCAGGAGCAGGTTGGTCACGCCGCGGACCCCGGCCAGCCGGCGGACCGCACGCTCCGCGGCCCGACGCTGGAACTGCCATTCCACCTCGCCGCGCAGTGTGACCCAACCCTGCGAGACAGTCACCTCGACGTTCTCGGCCGGCAGCAGCGCGTCGTAGTCCAGCGCCCGGACGGCGTCGGCGGCGATGTCGGAGTCGAGCCGTTTGGCGTCCGTCGGCAGCCGTACCTCGATGTCGTTCGCCACCGCCACCACGCCGGCCACGTCGTGTGCCGCCTCTTCGGCCGCCCACTTCTTGGTGAAGGAATCCACCGTGCCGGTCAGGGTCGCTACGCCGTTCCGAACGGCGACACCGATCTCGTTCGGCTGGATCCGCGGATCCCACTTCAGCTCGTCCAGGACGGCACGCTGGATCTGCCCGTCGGTGCGGTTCGTCGTCGCAGTGGTCATCTGGGTTTCCCTCCTGGCCGTCGCGTTGCGCCGGGCCCGCCCGGCGGGCCTCCCGCCCGCCGGCGCGATGGCCGCCGGGCCGCCGGCGCTGGCATCCACCACGGTCGCGCCGCCGTCGGCAGCCGGCATCCCGCGACCACGTAGTTCGCCGGCCCTCGCGGGTAGTGATCGCGAGGGGCCGCAGCCGACATGCGTGCCGCACGGTGCCGGAAGTGGGGGAAGCAGGTCTCCCCTGCTCGTCCTCTCGTACGTGCTGCGCTCCGACCGGCCGCACTGACCGGACGCGCTCACCCCCTGGACTGGTCCTTTGTGGACCCGGCGGTCCCGCGTCAGAGCGGGTCAGGAGTGGCGCTCTCGCCGGTTCCTCGGGTCAGCCGGTGGCCGGCCGGGCGGTGGCGCGTTCGAGCACCGAGCGGGTCAGCTCGACGCGGGAGTGGATCTCCAGCTTGCGGAAGACCTGGCGGAGGTGGAAGTCCACGGTGTGCCGGGACAGGAACAGCCGGTCGGCGGTCTGGGCGTTCGTCAACCCCTCGGCGACCACCTCAGCCACCCGGCGCTCGGTGTCGGTCAGGCTGCTCCAGCCGGCGACCGGCCGCTTCGAACGGTTCCAGTGCCGGCGCCGGACCCCGAGGTGGCGCAGCCGGGACCGCAGCCGGGCGGCGTCCCGCTCGGCGCCGATCTCCTGATAGGTCGACAGCGCCCGCTCGTACGCGCTGCGCGCCGCCGCGCGGTCGCCGCCCGCGGCGAACACCCGGCCGGCGTCCTCGGTCGCCGAGGCCGTGGTCCACGGCTGCTGGTAGCGGCCGGCCGCGCCGGCCAGCATGACCGCGTCCCGCTCCA
>JBBWZH010000279.1:0-15311 GCA_039648995.1 Mycobacteriales bacterium | reverse complement strand
CCTACGCGATGGACTGGGACTCCTCGCACATGACCTTCTACGTCGACGGCACCGCGTTCTTCACGGTGAACAAGGCGAGCCTGGAGACCAGCCGCGGCCCGTGGGTCTACGACCACCCGTTCTTCCTCCTCATGAACAACGCCGTCGGTGGCGACTTCCCCGGCCCGCCGGACGGCACGACCGTGCTGCCGCAGCGGATGTCGATCGACTACGTGCGCGTGTTCCAGTAGTCGGCGGGGGCTGGGCCGGCGGCGCACCGGTTGGTCAGCCGGCCCACCCCGTCGATCTCGACGGTGACCTCGTCGCCGTCGGCCAGCAGCACCGGCGGGTCGCGGAAGACGCCGACGCCGGACGGGGTTCCGGTGGCGATCACGTCACCGGGCAGCAACGGGAACGCGGCCGAGCAGTGCGCGATGATCGCCGCGACCGGGTGCACCATCTCCTTGGTGTTCGCGGACTGCATGGTCACGCCGTTCACCAGGCAGCGGATCGGCAGCGCCTGCGGGTCGGCCACCTCGTCGGCGGTGACCAGGGCCGGGCCCATCGGGCAGAACGTGGCCAGCGACTTCCCGCGCACCCACTGCCCGTCACCGAACTGCAGGTCGCGGGCGGAGACGTCGTTCAGGCAGGTGTAGCCCAGGACGTGGCCCAGCGCCCGGTCGGCCGGCACCTGCCACGCCCACCGGCCTATCACCACGGCCAGCTCGGCCTCCCAGTCGACCTGCCCGGTCAGGGCGGCGGACCACCGGATCTCGGCGCCGGGGCCGATCACTGAGCCGGTGTGCTTCATGAAGATCAGCGGCTCGGCCGGCAGCTCGCCATCGCCCTCGGCGGCGTGGTCGGCGTAGTTCTTGCCGATGCAGACGATGTTCCGCGGCCGCGGCACCGGCGCCAGCAGCCGGACCCGGGACAGCGGCACCCGCTCGGTCGCCGACCGCAGCGCGGCCAGGCCACCGTCCACATCGGACAGCAGCTCCTCCGCGACGCGCGGACCGGCGCCGGGGATGGCCACGTCACCGCCGGTCAGCGCACCGAGCCGCTCGGCGCCCTCGAACTGCACGGTCACGATCCGCATGGGTCTCCTCAGTCGTCGAGCGTGCCGGCGATATCGGCCAGGACCGGCGCCGGGACCGGCTCGTTCAGCGCGGTGTGCGCCGCCCGCACCTCGTCGGGCGTCCGCGCTCCGATCAGGACAGACGTCACCGCCGGGTGCCGGCCCGCGAACGCGACCGCGGCGCGGGCCAGCGGCAGGCCGTGCCGGCGGCTCGCGGCGGCGAACGCGGCCACCCGGTCCAGCACCGGCCCCGGTGCCGGCCGGTAGTCGTACGTGGCCGAACCGTCCGGCCGGTCCTGGCCGAGCAGGCCCGAGTTGAGCACGCCGCCGAGCAGCACGGCCACCCCGCGCTGCTGGCAGAGGGGGAACAGCGTCTCGCCGGCGCTGCGGTCGAGCAGCGTCCACCGCCCGGCCACCAGCACGACGTCCACATCGGACTCGCGGACGAAGCGCTCCGGCGCGGCGACCTGGTTCATCCCGACCCCGATCGCACCGACCACGCCCTCGTCGCGCAGCTTCACCAGCGCCGGCAGCGCCTCGGTCAGCGCCTGCTCGACGTGCTCGTCCGGGTCGTGCACCAGCACGATGTCCAGCCGGTCCAGCCCGAGCCGGCGCAGGCTGATCTCCACGCTGCGGCGCACCCCGTCCGCGCTGTAGTCGCGGACCCGTCGCAGCCGTGAGGTCACCGCGAAGCCGTCGGTGTCCGGCCGGGCCTGGCCGTCCGGGTACGGCTCGAGCAGCCGTCCGACCTTCGTGCTGACGATCGCGTCCTCCCGGCGCACGTCGGCCAGCAGCTGGCCGAGCCGCTGCTCGGCCAGCCCCAGCCCGTAGTGCGGCGCCACGTCGAACAGCCGGACGCCGAGATCCCAGGCGGCGCGGAAGGTCTGCGTGCACTGGTCGTCGGAGACCTCGCGGTAGAGGTTGCCGAACGGAGCGCAGCCCAGCCCGAGCGGGCCGACCCGGGCCGGCAGCCTCATCCGGTGACCGCGCCCATGGTCTGACCGGGCCGGACGACGGTCAGCGGCAGGCAGCTCGGCCCGACCGGCTCGAATGCCTTGTACGTCAGCACGAACTCCTGGTGACCCATGGCCTCGCTGGCGGTCTGCTCGCCGGTGGCGACCCGGCGCACGAGCTCCAGGATCTCGGCACCGACCTGGCCCAGCGTGGCCCGGCCCTCCAGCACCGCGCCGGCGTCGACGTCCATGTCCTCGGCCATCGCGCGGTAGGTCTGCGGGTTCGCGCACACCTTCACCAGCGGCGAGATCGCCGAGCCGACCACCGAGCCGCGGCCGGTGGTGAACAGGATCAGGTGCGCGCCGCAGGCCATCAGCTCGGCCGCTTCGGCGTTGTCGTTGATGTTCGGGAAGCCCCAGCGCACCTCCCCGTCCGGAACCACGTCCAGCAGGTAGAGGCCGGGCGCCGGGGCCCGGTCACCCGGCTTGAGCAGGCCGGCGATCGGCGCGCTGCCGCTCTTGCTGTACGCGCCGAGCGACTTCTCCTCGATCGTGGTCAGCCCGCCGTCGGCGTTGCCAGGGGCGAAGCTGCCGTGCCCCAGCGTCGTGTAGTACGCCTCCGCCTTCCGTACCGCGCCGACCAGCTCGGCGCCGAGCTCCGGGGTGACCGCGCGGTCGCGCATCATGTACTCGCAGCCGATCAGCTCACCGGTCTCTTCAAAGATCGCGGTGCCACCGGCGGCGACCAGCCCGTCGAACGCGATGCCGACCGCGGGGTTCGCGGTGATCCCGCTGGTGCCGTCCGACCCGCCGCAGATCGTGCCCACCACCAGATCGGACAGCTCGACCGGAACCTGCGGCACGGCGGCCAGCTGCTCGCGCGCCCGCGCCACCCAGGCCCGGCCCCGCTCGATCGTGCTGCGGGTGCCGTGCTCCTGCTGGATCACCAGGGTGGCGACCGGACGGCCCGACGCGGCGATGTGGTCGGCGAGCCCGGCGCGGTCGAAACCCTCGCAGCCGAGCGAGACCAGCAGCGCGCCGCCGACGTTCGGGTGCGTGGTCAGCCGCCGCAGCATCATCGCGGCGTAGTCGTTCGGGTAGCAGCCGCCGAAGCCGATCACCTGCACGTCGTCGTCGAAGGCGGCGGCGATCTTGCCCGCGACGTGGTGCGCGCACTCGACCAGGTAGGCCACCACGATCACGTTGCGGATGCCCTTGCGGCCGTCGCTGCGGGGGTAGCCGCGCATCACGCCTCCCCCCGCCGGTGCGTCCGCAGGTACTGGCTCTCCAGGTTGTGCACGTGCACCACCTCGCCGGCGCCGACCGGCGCGGTGACCCGGCCGATGGGCATGCCCAACCGGTGCACGATGTCGCCGACGGCGAGGTCGCGCGCGGCGACCTTGAACCCGGTGGGAATGTCGTCGGCGGCCGGCACCTCGGCGCCGCCGACCCGCAGGATCTCCCCGGCCGCGATGGGCCGGGCCGCGATCAACACGTCGTCACCCTCCTTCAGCCGCAACAGCTGTGGCGTCACCGCACCCCCACCGCCACCGGACCGGGCCCGGCAGCCTCAACAGGCCGCTGACCCGCGGTTAGGACAAACGCTTGTTCATCCATAGGATCGGACTCTAGACCTAGGAGGCTCGTCGTGACCACCACCCTGAGCGACGTCGCGAAGCGGGCCGGCGTCTCGGTGTCGGTGGTCTCCCGGGTGCTCAACGACGACCCCGCGCTGCGCATCCGCCCCACCACCCGCGACCGGGTCCGCCGCATCGCCAAGCAGCTGGACTACACGCCGAACTTCGCCGGGCGGGCACTGCGGATGTCACAGTCCGGCGCGATCGGGCTGATCGTCCCGGACATGACCAACGCCATCTTCGACGAGCTGACCCGCGGCGTCGAGGCCGCCGCCGACGAGCTGAACGTGATCGTCCTGCTGGGGCGCTCGGAGCGGCTGCAGCCGGGCAGCGACGTGCTGCGCCGGCTGATCGGCGAGGGCCGGGTGGACGGCTTCATCATCCAGCGCCGGGACGTGGTCGGCGCGCAGGCGTTCGAGGAGATCCTGGAGCGGAACTCGCCGGTCGTCCTGATCAACTCACGCAGCTCGCGGCGCAGCTGCGCGGTGCTGGACGACACCGGCGGCGCCCGCACCGCCACCCGGCACCTGATCGACCTCGGCCACCGCGACATCGCGCTGATCGGCGGCGACCAGAACAGCTACACCGGCAAACAGCGCGAGCGCGGCTTCGTCCAGGCCCTCGCCGACGCCGGCATCCGCCGCCGCACCGCGTGGACGCTGCGCTGCGGCTACTTTCCGGAGGACGGCCGGCGGGGCATCCTGCAGCTGTTCGGGCCGGCCGCGACCCGGCGGCCCAGCGGTGTGGTCGTCGCCAACATCAACGCCGCGATCGGCGCGGTGCGGGCGGCCGGTGAGCTCGGCATCAACGTGCCCGGGCAGCTGTCGGTGGTCGCGGTGCACGAGACCTGGGTGGCCAGCTACACCCGGCCGCCGATGACCACGGTGAAGATGCCGCTGTTCGAGCTGGGCCGGGAGAGCGTCCGGCTGCTGCACGAGCGGCTCAGCGGCGGCACCGCGTACGACAGCATGGTCGCCGAGCCGCCCCCGGAGCTGATCGTCCGCGGCTCCACCGCCGCGCCGGGCGCCTGAACCCGCGCCGGCCGGGCGGCTGATCGTGTCAGCCAGCCGCGGTGCGTCGCCTACTCGGCGAACAGGCAGAACGGGTGGCCGTCGGGGTCGAGGTAGACCCGGACGTTCTCCTGCGGCTGGAAGTCGGCCAGCGTGGCGCCGGCCTCGGTGGCGTGGGCGCCGGCCGCGGCCAGGTCGTCTACCTCGATATCGAGGTGCGACTGCATCTGCTGGGCGTCGGCGCGCCCCGGCCAGACCGGCCGGACGTACTCCGGCTCAAGCTGGAAAGAGAGCACCGGCCGGCCGGTGGGCGGCACCAGGGTCGCCCAGGTCGGCTCGTCGCTACCCGGCTTCCAGCCGAGCAGCCGCTGGTAGAACGCCGCGAGCCGGCGCGGGTCCGGCGAGTCGAGCACCGTACCGGCGAGCCGCAACTCGGGTGCCTCGGCCATAGGACCTCCTCGTCGCCAGTAGGCACAACCGGTCCATACGATTCCCACGGCAGCGAACAACCAATCGCCGGGCCGGATAGTCATAGCAGGACGGCGACATCGGTGCCGTCGCCGGCCCTGCCAGTGGCCGTCGGAGGCCGTGATGGATTCTGGTTGGCGATGCTCGGCACGTTGCTGATCGCCGCGATCGTGATCGACGTCAAGGCTCGGCGGCGGCGCCGGATCCGGGGGGACGGCGGCGCCGTCCACCGCGCCCGGTGGACAACCAGGGCCGGCTCGACCGGCACGCGCCCGGCGGCAGCGACCACACCATCGGCGGCGGGTTCTGACTCCCCGGCGATCAGCCAGATAGCCGCCGCACGCGGACAGGCCGGGAACGGCGCGGCGCGGGCCCCCCAGATGAGGCGTCCCGGCCGGGCGACCTACGCCGCCCGGCGGTCACACTGACCGCTCAAGGGCGTTGACGGGGCGACAAAGGCGGATGAAACTAGATCTGGGAACGCTCCCAGCCGTTCCTCGTCGCGCATCGGGCACCGACGTTCAGCTACGTCAGGAGTGCCGTAATGCGTGTGATGTCATGCCTGACCGGTCGTCGCAGGTCCGCTGGCGCGGCCGTGCTGGTCGTCCTCGCCGGCTACCTCGCCGTGACGGCGGCGCCTGCCCGCGCGGCCGGCGCGCTGCTGTCCCAGGGCAAGCCGACGCTCGCCTCGTCCACCGAGAACGGCACCTTCGCCGCCGCCAACGCGGTCGACGGGAACACCGGGACGCGCTGGTCGTCCGCGTTCAGCGACCCGCAGTGGCTGCGCGTCGACCTCGGCGCCACCGCCACGATCGACCAGGTGACGCTGACCTGGGAGGCGGCCTACGCGTCCGCGTTCCAGCTCCAGGTCTCGCCGGACGGGTCGGCCTGGACGAACATCTACAGCACCACGGCCGGCACCGGCGGCACGCAGACGCTCAACGTCTCGGGCACCGGGCGGTACATCCGGATGAACGGCACCGGCCGGGGCACCCCGTACGGCTACTCGCTCTGGGAGTTCCAGGTCTTCGGCACCGGCGGGGGCAGCACCCCGCCGCCGCCGGACGCGTTCTGGGGCGACACCGGCACGATCCCGGCGGCGCGGAACGTGGTCATGCTGAAGATCCTCAACCGCACCAACGGCCACTACCCGGACAGCCAGGTCTTCTGGAGTTTCAACGGGCAGACGCACTCGATCGCCGAGCAGCAGTACTTCGACATGCCGGCGAACTCGGCCGGCCGGATGTACTTCTACCTGGGCTCGCCGAACAGCCAGTACTTCGACTTCATCGAGTTCACCGTCGGGCCAGGCGTGTTCAACGGCAACACCACGCGCGTCGACGCGTTCGGCCTGAAGATCGCGATGCGGTTGCACGCGCGTGACGGCTTCGACACCTCCGTCGGAGAGGATCTCGCCACGTTCACCGAGGACCGCTCGGTCACGTTCCAGCGGTTCATGAACGAGGTGCCGACCGAGTTCAAGCACCTGGCGCAGGTGCAGGCGCCGTTCCGGATCCCCGCGCCGGGCAGCGACGCGGCGTTCCGGGTCGGCGGGCAGTACGCGAACTACTTCACCGGCTACGCGTCCTCGGTCGGCGTCACCACGATCACCTCGGACGTCACCGGGTGCGCCGGCGTGCTGGCCAACAACCCGAACATGTGCGCCGCGCTGAACCGGCACGTCGCGCAGCTGCCGCAGGCACAGTGGTCCGACCCGAGCCGCTATTACCAGGCCGCGCCGGCGAACTACTACGCGAGGTTCTGGCATGATCACGCGATCAACCACCTCGCCTACGGCTTCCCGTACGACGACGTCGCCGGGCAGTCGTCGTTCATCTCGCACGCCAACCCGCAATTCCTGCTGATCGCCGTCGGCTGGTGAGACCGGGCCGCACGGCCGGTGCGGGCCGGCCGTGCGGACGCCAAGCCCGCCCGCCTCCCGCCGGCCCTGCCCGCGACAGACACCCGCCCGCGCCTGCCCGGCCCTGCCGGGGAGACACCCGCCCGCGCCTGCCCGACCCTGCCCGCGATAGACACCTGGCCCGCGACACCGCCCCTCGACGACGACCCTGGGTACGGCGGAGGACCGGCCCGGCGACATCTGGCGACGTCGCCGGGCCGGTCCTCCGTCCAGGCCGGTCCGGCCGCACGACCGGTGCGGTCGACGCGCGTCAGACGCAGAGGCAGAACGGGTGCCCGGCCGGGTCGGCGAAGACCCGGAACGACTCGTTACCCCCCTCCAGCCGCGACGCGCCCAACTCCAGAGCCCGCGCCTCGCCCGCGTCGAGGTCGTCGACGGTGATGTCGAGGTGCGCCTGCTGGGGCCGTGCCGGGTCTTGCCACCGCGGCGGGGTGTATTCGCTCACCTGCTGGAACATCACGCTCTTGCCGCCACCGGTGATGAGCGCGCCCTCCGGGCCGGAATAGGTGACCTCCATGCCCAGCAGCTCGGCGTAGAAGCGGGCCAGCGCGAGCGCGTCGGGCGCGTCGATGGTCGCCGCGAACAGCGCCATCGCCGGGAGGGCGTCGTCCTTCTGACACAGGTCGAACGGGTGGCCGGCCGGGTCGGCCAGCGTGACCCAGCTCGGCCCGTCGCCCAGCCGGGTGGCGCCCAGGCTGACGGCCCGCTCGGCCGCCGCCTGGTACCCGTTGACCTGCAGGTCGAGGTGGAACTGCTGGGGGAGCTCCTGGCCGGGCCACTGTGGCGCGACGTGGTCGGGCGCCAGCTGGAACGCGACCTCCTGGCCGTCCGGAACGCGCACGGTGATCCAGTCGGAATCCTTCCGGACGACCTCCCATCCGGCGAGCTCGGCGTAGAACGAGGAGAGCTTCTCGATGTCCCGTCCGTCGAGCACGACGAGCTCGAGACGTCCTGTGACTGTCATGCCCGCCATCCTGCCCCCACCCTCTGACAGAAAACGCGGCACGCGAACGGCCCATCCGAGCGCCGCCACCGCCGTCCCTGCACAGTCGACAACCCGACCGGAGGACGGTGCCGTACTCCGTTCACAGTCCGTTCAGAGTCCGCTGTGGACGGATGGGCACGGCCGACCGCCGCCGGGTGCCGACTGCGGTCGGCCGGTGCTCACGGCCAGCAAACGCCCCGAGCGACCGTGACGGCCGTGGTCAGGTGGCCGGAGTCTGTGAAGACGACGGTAAACGAGTCCACATTCTTGTCCAGCAGGCCGACCGGACGGTCGGCCGTGAACGACGCCACGCCATTGCTCGCGTCGATCTGTTGCATCGTGATCAGGGCACCGCCACCGACTTGCACGGTGGCGGTCACGCCGGCCGGGTTGCCGTCGGCGACGCTGCCGCTGAACACGGTCACGAAGATGTTCTGGGGCCCCTTCAGCGTCCGGATGCAGCTGCCCTGGGCGTTCCGCGGCGCCAGGTTGACCGTCGCGTCGTAGCTGACGCTGTTCCCGTTGCCCAGCCTGAACGTCAGCACCCCGGTGTTTCTACCGTCAACCGGCGCCGTGCCCACGTTCCGGACCGTGACCGAACCCGTCCCGTTCGCCGGGATCGTGATGCTGCCCGCGCTGGCCGACAGCCAGCTCGCGGTGGTGACCGTCACGGTCTGGGCGGTGAAGCTGCCCGACAGCTGAACCGTGACGTTGGCCGAGCCGCCGCTTGGTATGTCCACCGGGGACGCGGTGACCCCGGCCAGCGTCGCGTTGTCGGCGACCGTGAACGGCACCGTCCTGGTGTCGCTGGCCCCGTCGTAGGTCACCGTCAACGTCACCGTGTACGAGCCGGCCTGGTCGAACGACTTGACGAGATCCACGCCCGGATCCATCTGCGGCGAACCGGTCGCGCCGCCCGGGCCGTTCACCGTCCAGGCCCAGCGGGCGCGGTCGGCGGCCGCCGACTCGACCGCATGGAACGTCACCGACTGGCCGACGCCGGCCGGGTTCGGGGTGGCGGTCAGGCTGTCGATCTGCGGTTTGTGGCTGGACGTGGTCTGGAACCCGCGGACGACCGGCGTCGCGGCACCGGCCGAGCTCACCACCTCCAGCTTGATCTGCAGGTCCGTCGGGCTGCCCGCGGGCAGGTTGAACGTCGCGCTGACGGGCGTCGGCTGCTGCTGCAGCGCTGCACCGGTGGCCGGGTCGATGATCGACCAGGTCCACGTCGCGCCGTCGGCGTTGTCGACCGTGGCGGTGAACGTGGCGGCCGTCTCGCGGACGACGACGTCCGGGTTCCAGGTCAGGCTCTGGATGACCGGCGCCGCCGGGGGCGGCGGGGGCGGGGTCGTCGTCCCGGTGGCGGGATCAGTGGGGTTGCCGGGATCACCCGGGTTGCCGGGGTCGGGGTTGCCCGGGTCGGGGTTGCCCGGGTCGGGATTGCCCGGGTCGGGGTTGCCCGGGTCGGGGTTGCCGGGGTCGGGGTTGCCGGGGTCGCTGGCGCCGCCGGGGTTGTTCGGCGGCGGCGGGTTCAGCTCGCCGTCGCCGGGCTGGTCCGGCGGGGTGGACCGGCCGGGGTCGGGCTGGTCCGGCTTCTGCTGGTCCGGCTTCTGCTGGCCGGGCTTGTCGGGCTTGGCCTGGTTCGGCTTCTTGTCCCTGCCGCCGGACGCGGCGCTCGGGATGAGGACCGCGTCACCGCTGCGGCCCCGGTTGTACTTGAGCAGCGCCTTGCCGGTGCGCCACTGCCCACCGTCGAAGTGGATCACTCCGGCCCGGTCGCCGCCGAGGTCGTTGTAGAAGACCAACCCGTCCTTGGCGATCAGCTCCAGCTTCGCGCCGGGCTTGACCACGTCCAGATCGGCGACCACGCGCCGGCTGGCCAGTTCCACCACCGTGGTGCGGCCGCGCGACCGGTTCGGCACGAACACGTAGCCGCCGGTCTCCACCAGTTGCCCGAAGGTGTCGCCGGGCTTGCCGATGTCGACGGTCAGCCCGCAGTCGTCGTTGCCGTTGCCGGACGCGACCAGCGTGCCGGTCGCCGGCACCGCCGCCAGCACCCGGCCCAGCCCGGTCGAGCCGAGCAGCTGCGGATCGCCGGTCCCGGCCGGCAGCTGCAGGCAGGACCAGGACGAGACAGTGCCGCCGTCGGACAGCTCACCCACCCGGGCGCGCGCCAGGTCGACCAGCACCGCCTTGTCGTTCACCAGCACCAGCCGCGCCTTGGCGCCGCCGAGGTCCGGCCGGACGTGCTGGCCGGCCCGGTCGAACCAGGCCAGCCCTTCGTCACCGACCACCCACAGCCGGCCGGCACCGTCCACAACGGACTGTCCTGGGCCGGGCTGGGCGGTCAGCGCGAGCCGGCTGCGCACCTTCAGGGTGTCCGGGTCGACCACGGAGGCGACCCGGCGCTGGCCGTCCACCACGTAGCTGTTCGACTTGCCCGGGTAGACCTGCAGCGCCGCACCGGCGCCGCCATCGCTGAACTTCACCGGCGCCGACACCTCGTAGGTGCCACCGTCCACACGCGACACCGTGCCCTGGTTCCCGTCCACCATGTACGCGGCGGCGCCCTGCTGCACCACCGACAGGGCGTCCCCGGACAGCGCACCGGGCGCCCGCACGGCGCTGACCACCTGGTCGGAGGGCCCGTCGATCAGCGTGACCGCGCCCTGGGTCGGCGAGGCCAGCCACGCTCCGCCGCCCGACATGCTCACACGCGACGCAGGCAGCCCGCTCGACGTGGTCAGCACGACGATGACCGGAATCGCGAGCGCCGCCGCCATCCCCCCGGACACCGCCTGCCGAACGCCAACCCCTGATCGGAGCCGCCCAGACACGTGCACCACCCCACTCCCCCGTCATCAGGGGCTAGGCCGACCGGTCCGGTCACCCTGACGGGCCGGCCTCGTCGGCCGGCCCGTTCACCTGCGCCGCCCCGGGTGACGGGAGCGGTCGGGTGGGCGTCGCTACGCCCCCGCCGTCACACCCGCGGGGCGCTCTTGCGGGTCCGCTCGTACTGGTTCACCGGCGGGAGGAACAGCATCACGATCGAGACCACGGCCAGCAGGATCGCCGCGGTGCCCGCGGCCTTGCCGGCCGACGGGAAGACGTCGCGGACCGATACCAGCGTGAGGCCGGCGGTGATCAGCAGCACCAGCGTCAGCGCGACCCGCGGGCCGATGCTGCCGCGGCGGGCGAGGAAGGCGAACAGCAGCACCAGCGCGGCGGCGATGATGCCGAGGATCGCCCGGGACTGCAGGGTGCTGTACGCGTCGTCGAGCTCGGCCTTGAACAGCTGGCCGGCGAGGTCGGCGGTGGAGGCGCCGAGCGCGGCCGTCAGCGAGTCCTTGATCACATCCCGACCGGTGGCCAGCGACAGCACCTGGCTGATGATCACCAGCAGGGCGGTCAGCGTGCTGGCCGCCAGCGCGGCGGTCAGCATCGCCGGCTTCTTCGCGGGCTGCCCGAGCCCGCTGAGGTACTGCTGCCCACCAGTCTGGTACTGCTCCTGGTACGCGCTCATCCGACGTTCCTTTCTCAGGGAGGTGAACAACGCGGTCGTCTCCGCGCTGGAGCGCGGAACCCCCGTGCATACCGTCGCAGCAGTCACCGCCGAAATGACGGGCGCCGAACGAGTGTCCGCAGTGCTGGAACGATGGGCTACGGATGTTGGTAAATGGTGGGCAGTCTGTGGATACACAGTGGGTCATGCGGCAATTCCGGCCGCGCTACTCCGAGCGGGCGATTGACCCACCCGCGCTTGCAGTACTACCAGCCCACAGCGGGTGTAACCAGCCAGAACAGCCACATCAATGATACGTTCGGCCGCCGGCCACGACAGCGCGGCCACCGCCCACAAGTCAGCCCGAACAGGCGGACCCGACTCACACCGGCGTCGCCGCGAACTATTCGTGAAAGGCTCGCGGCGCTGAGCGTATAGGCGACCACAGATATTGCGCACCCCTTCCACCGGAGGAATTCCGGCACCGCCCGGGATGGCAGTCTGGACTTATATAAGTCAGCACTGATAGCCTCGCCCGGTGCACGCGTTCGACGTCCTCGGCGATCCGGTCCGCCGCCGGGTCCTGGAGTTGCTCGCCGGCGGCGAGCTGACCGCGGGCGCCGTGTGCGAGGCGGTCCAGGCGGAGTTCGGCATCTCCCAACCGGGCGTCTCCCAGCACCTCAAGGTGCTGCGCGAGAACGGCTTCGTGACCGTCCGGCCGGACGGCGCGCGCCGCCTCTACGCGGTGCGGCCCGAGTCCCTGCGCGACGTCGACGCCTGGCTGGACCGCTTCCGCGACTTCTGGACGCCACCGCTGGCGGCGCTGGCGACCGAACTCGCCCGGGGCAAGCGCGCCCGCCGCCAGGCCCCCACCGCGGACGACCCAGATGAGAGGAAGACGCCGTGATCGATATCGTCGAGCAGATCAACGCGGTACGCCGGCAGGTCGGCAGCCGCACCCTCGAAGCCGGCCAGGCCCGTGTCGTGACCATCGGCCAGCAGTACGACACCGAGATCGCCGACGTGTGGGACGCGCTGACCAACCCCGATCGCATCCCCCGCTGGTTCCTGCCGATCTCCGGCGACCTGCGCCCCGGCGGCAGCTACCAACTCGAGGGCAACGCGAGCGGCAAGATCGAACGCTGCGACCCGCCGAACAGCTTCGCCGCCACGTGGGAGGCCGGCGGCGTCGTGAGCTGGATCGAGGTGCGGCTGACGGCCGAGCCGGGCGGCGGCACCCGGTTCGAGCTCGATCACATCAACCCTGAGGACGAGAAGTGGGCCGAGTTCGGCCCGGGCGCGGTCGGCGTCGGCTGGGACCTGGCGCTCGTCGGCCTGACCCGTCACCTCGCCACCGGCGCGAGCGTCCCACCGGGCGACGGGCTGGCCTGGCTGGGCTCCGCCGAGGGCCGGCAGTTCGTGGCGCGCAGCAGCGAGCGGTGGGGTGCGGCGAACGTCGCCGCCGGCTCCGACCGGGCCGCCGCCGACGCCGCGACCGAGCGCACCACCGCCGCGTACACGCTGCCCGGGTAACCGCCCGCCCGCCCGGGCCCGCTGGCGACGCCCATCCACCGGCCGAGGAGCAGCGACGGCACCGGCGCGCGGCCGCAGGCGCGGGTTAACGTCCGCCGGGTAGCGGCCATCCCGCCGAGGAGCGGCGGCGCGGGTTACCGTCCGCCCGTGACACCCACCATGCCGCCGCTGCCGGCCGAGGATCACGCCTGCGCCGAGTGCGGGACGGACTACGCCGCGCTCGACCTGGGCACCGCGCTGGGGATCATCGCGGCTGTCCCCGGCCAGGCGCGGGAAGTGGCGTCGGCGGCCGCCGACCCGCGCCGGCGGCCGGGCCCGGCGACCTGGTCGGTGCTCGAATACGCCTGCCACCTGCGCGACGTCTACGCCACCTCGACCATCCGGCTGTTCCGCACCCGGACCGAGGACCGGCCCGCCCTCGAACCGATGCTCAACGACCTGCGCGCGGCCCGGTTCGGCTACAACGAACTCGATCTGGCCGCCGTCCTCGACGAACTGGACCGCACCGCCGCCGGCTTCCTGGCCGAGGCCGCCCGCGTTCCCGCCGCCGGCTGGCGCCGCACCGCGACCCGCCTGCCCGGTGAGGAGCGCACCGCCCTGTGGATCGCCCGCCACGCCGCCCACGAGGGCACCCACCACCTGGCCGACCTCCGCCGCCTCGCCGAGCAGTAGCCGGCGCTCTGACCCGCCGGCGGTTCGGGTCCGCCGCACGTCCGTGCGGTTTCCCCGCTCCGCCGGCCGCGCGATCGCACGGCCGCCGTCCCGGCCCGGACCGTTGCCCGAGCAGGCAGATCGGCGTGGCGGGCGGGGTCTTCCCGGCTGAAGTGGCGGTACCGGCGGGCGGGGGCGGGCCAGACTGGCGGCAGGGCGCCGGGTGGCGGCCTGGGCGGGGGGCGTCGTGGAGGTTCGGGTCGGGACGTGGAACCTGGAGGACGGCAGCGCCCGGTTCAACCCGCACGACGAGGGTGAGCGCGCGCGGGCGGCCGGGACGTCGGCCGGCCGGCGCCCGACGTGAGCGGGTATGCCGGCGGGCAGCCTGGCTGCCTGGTCGGCCCGGCGTGGTGCGCGATCACACCGAAGACCTACGCGTGTCCGATTTGAGCCTTGTGATGGGGGTCATCCCCTCGGACAATCCGGATGACTCCCTTCTCCCACAAGGAGATCAGCGTGAACGGACGACGTAGTCCTACCCGCAGGCGGCTACTCGCCGCCGGCGGCACCGTGCTCACGATGACCGGGCTGGCTCTGGTCGCGGTGGCCCGGCCGGCCGCCGCCGACGGACCCGGGGTCGGCGCCCCCGGGGTGATCAGCCTCGGCGACTCGGCAATTTCCGGCGAGGCCGGCAGGTGGGCCGGCAACACGAACAACAGCCCGTCGGAAATCGACGCGCTCGGCCCGACCGCGTACTTCGACAATGCCGGCAATACGGCCGAGCAGATTCCCGGCTGCCACCGGTCGAAGTCCGCCGAGGTGTACGTCGGCGGCGGGGTGAACGGGCTGAACCTGGCCTGCTCCGGCGCCCGCACGGCCACGTCCCCGTTCTCGTCCGGCTCCGACTTCAAGCCCGGGCTGGACTTCTACAACGACGGCGCCGGCCACCTCGGCCAGGCGCTGATGCTGCAGCAGTTCGCGGCCGGCCACAACGTGAAAGCGGTCGCGGTGCTGGTCGGCGCGAACAATTACCACTTCGCGGACATCGTGCAGTCCTGCGTGGTCGACTGGCTGACATCGCCGAGTTGGTGGAAGAACCTCTGCCAGGACGACTCGAGCGTGGCGTCCAACTTCACCGCGGCCAGCATCACCGCCCAGACCGCGGCGATCCGCGGCGCGCTGCTGAACGTGCGGCAGGCGATGGCGAACGCGGGGTATTCCGATACCGCGTACAGCATCGTCGTGCAGACCTACTGGGACCCGCTGCCGCACGCGGCGCAGTTCCGGTACGGCGAGACCGGCTTCACCCGGCAGACGGTCGGTGGCTGCGGTGTCTGGAACTCCGACGCCAACTGGGCCAACGACACCGCCTTCGCGCAGATCAACGGCTCGGTCCGGAACGCCGTCGCGCAGGCCGCGCTGCCGAACACCCGGCTGCTGGACATCAGCCAGATCACCAACGGCCACCGCCTGTGCGAGAACACCGTCGGCCTGCTGGAAGAGAAGGGCCTGACCTCCTGGCACAACGCGGGCGCGTCCGACCGCTCCGAATGGATCAACCAGATCCGTACCGCCACCACCCTGTTCGGGCCCTACC
>JBBWZH010000260.1:0-14488 GCA_039648995.1 Mycobacteriales bacterium | reverse complement strand
AGCGGTTCAGCGGGGTGACCACCGACGGGGACGACTCGGCGTACTCGCGGCAGCGGTCCTCGTGCGCGACGATGCCGGCGACGCACTTGTCGGCGAGCAGGGTGCTGACCGCGGCGAGCAGGCGGATCGACTCCAGGATGTTCCGGCCGAGCATCGGCAGCATCACGTTCAGCTCGAAGTTGCCGGCGGCGCCGCCGAACGCGATGGCCGCGTCGTTCCCGATCACCTGGGCGCAGACCATGGCGGTGGCCTCCGGGATCACCGGGTTCACCTTGCCGGGCATGATCGAGGAGCCGGGCTGCAGGTCGGGCAGGGCGATCTCGCCGAGGCCGGCGCGCGGGCCGGAGCCCATCCAGCGCAGGTCGTTCGCGATCTTGTACAGGCTCACCGCGATCGTCCGTAGCTGGCCGGACGCCTCGACCAGGCCGTCCCGGGCGCCCTGCGCCTCGAAGTGGTCGCGTGCCTCGGTCAGCGGGAGCCGCATGTCTTCGGCCAGCCGGTCGATCACGGCGGCGGCGAAACCGGCCGGCATGTTGATGCCGGTGCCGACCGCGGTGCCGCCCAGCGGCAGCTCGGCCAGCCGGGGCAGCGACGCGGTCAGCCGCTCCGCCCCGTACCGCACCTGCGCCGCGTACCCGGCGAATTCCTGGCCGAGGGTGACCGGGGTCGCGTCCATCAGGTGCGTGCGGCCGCTCTTCACCACGCCGGCGAACTCGGCCGCCTTGTCGGTGAGCGCCGCCGCCAGGTGCGCCAGCGCCGGCAGTAGTTGCTGCACGACCTGCCGGGTGGCCGCCAGGTGGATCGCCGACGGGAACACGTCGTTGCTCGACTGGGACGCGTTGACCTCGTCGTTCGGGTGC
This sequence comes from Mycobacteriales bacterium, assembly GCA_039648995.1. GTDB lineage: Bacteria > Actinomycetota > Actinomycetes > Mycobacteriales > CADCTP01 > JBBWZH01. Next base: position 13,628 of record JBBWZH010000260.1, on the reverse strand, counting down.
ACCGGCCGGCCGATGCGGTCGGCCGCGAGCGTCGCGATGACCTCGTTCGCGTTCATGTTGCTGGACGTGCCCGAGCCGGTCTGGAACACGTCGATCGGGAAGTGGTCGTCCCACAGCCCGCGCGCCACCTCGGCCGCCGAGTCGTGGATCGCCTCGGCCACGTCGGCCGGCAGCACGCCCAGTTTCGCGTTCACCACCGCCGCCGCGCCCTTGATCGACGCCAGCGCCCCGATCAGCTGCCGGTCGATGCGCTGCCCCGACACCGGGAAGTTCTCCACCGCCCGCTGCGTCTGCGCCCGCCACTTCGCCCAGGCGGGCACCGGCACGTCGCCCATCGAGTCGTGCTCGATCCGGAACTCCTGCTCCGGCCGGTCGGCCGTCCCCTCGGTCACGTTCGCTCCTCAGCGGCTACCTCGACGCGTCCCTGCCCGCGATCGTAGTAACCAGCGGCACCCCGACCGCGTGTCGGCCCCGGCGCGCCGGGCGTCCGGGACTCTTATGAAGTTCTCAGCCTGGGCACAGGTTGCGCCCAAGCTTCGACTTGATGATCTCGTGCCGTGGCAGTCATTGAGGCGCGGTCGGCCGTGCCTGAGGCGTCGTGGCCGGAGTACCGATGACGTTCAGCGCAGCGCTCCGCCGGCGAAGAGTGATCATCCCCGCGGTGGTGGTCGTGGTGGCCGCGATCGGGGCCGCCAGCTGGGTGCTGACCAGGCCGTCGGCCGCGGCGACCGGGACGACGTACCGGGCCACCCAGGCGACCACCGGCACAATCCGGCAGGCGGTCTCGGCGTCCGGCACGATCCAGCCGGAGAGCACCGAGGATCTCAGCTTCTCCTCGTCCGGCGAGGTGACGGCGGTCTACGTGAGCTCCGGCCAGACCGTGGCGAAGGGACAGAAGCTGGCGACGATCGACTCGGCGCCGCTGCGCAGCACGTTGGCCCAGGCGAAGGCGGCGCTGGCCACCGCGCAGGCGCGGCTGTCGAGCGACCAGACCGCGGCCGCCAGCAGCGAGCAGATCGCCTCGGACAACGCGACGATCGCGGTCGCCCAGTCGCAGGTCACGGTCGCCACCACGGCCCTCGCGGACGCGACGCTGACCTCGCCGATCGCCGGCACGGTGACCACGGTGAACGTGACCGTCGGCGAGCAGGTGGCCGGCTCGTCCAGTTCCGGCTCCGGCAGCGGATCCGGGTCGGGTTCGGGCTCCGGCTCGGGTTCGGGTTCGGGCTCCGGTAGCGGGTCCGGCTCGGGTAGCGGGTCCGGCTCCGGTAGCGGGTCCGGGAGCGGCAGCAGCGGCTCCGGGTCCGGGACGTCGTCGACGACCGCGGCGGTCGAGGTGGTCAGCACCGGCTCGTACCTGGTGAACGCGAGCGTCGACGCCACCGACATCAAGCTGATCAAGAAGAACCAGCAGGTCGTGATCACGCCGAGCGGCGCCAGCACGAACATGTTCGGGCTGGTCTCCTCGGTCGGCATCGTGGCCACGTCGAACTCCGGGGTGGCCTCGTTCCCGATCGTGGTCGACGTGACCGGCAGCCCCACCGGCCTCTACGCCGGCGGGACCGCCGACCTGCAGATCGTCTACAAGCAGCTCAGCGGCGTGCTCGTGGTGCCGACGCTGGCGATCAACCGGTCCGGCGGCACGACGTACGTGCTGGTGCCGGACGGCGAGGGCCGGGCCCAGCGCACGGTCGAGACCGGGCTCAGCTCCGGCGGGCAGACCCAGATCCTCAGCGGGCTGCAGGAGGGCGACCAGGTCCTGGTCGCGATCCCGGGTGGCAACGGCGGCACCGGCACCCGGACCGGCACGCGGAACGGCACCGGCAACGGCGGCGAGTTCGGCGGCGGTGGCCGGTTCCCCGGCGGTGGCGGCAACTTCCCCGGCGGCGGGCAGTTCCCCGGCGGCACGGGCCAGCAGGGCGGCGGCGGTCAGCAGGTGCCGCGGCAGGCCGGCGGGGCCGGGCCGTGACCTACCCCACGCTGTCCGCGGAGCCGGTGACCATGCCGGCCGCGCCGCCGGTGATCGAGCTGGTCGACGTGGCGAAGACGTACCGGGGCGGCAGCCTCGAGGTGCACGCGCTCGCCGGCGCCAACCTGCGGATCGAGCGCGGCGAGTACGTCGCGGTGATGGGGCCGTCCGGGTCCGGCAAGTCGACGCTGATGAACATCCTCGGCTGCCTGGACGTGCCGTCCGGCGGCACGTACCTCCTCGCCGGCCAGGACGTCAGCGCGATGGACGAGGACGACCTGGCCGAGGTGCGGAACCGGCGGATCGGCTTCGTGTTCCAGCAGTTCAACCTGCTGCCGTCGCTGACCGCGTGGCGCAACGTGGAACTGCCGCTGGCCTACGCCGGGGTGCACCGGGCGCAGCGGCGGGAGCGGGCGGTCGCCGCGCTGCAGCGGGTCGGCCTGTCCGACCGGCTGGACCACAAGCCGAGCGAGCTGTCCGGCGGCCAGCAGGGCCGGGTCGCGGTGGCCCGGGCGCTGGTCGGTGAGCCCGACCTGATCCTGGCCGACGAGCCGACCGGCAACCTCGACTCGGTATCCAGCGCCGAGGTGCTGGGGCTGTTCGCGGAGCTGCACCAGGCCGGCCGGACGATCGTGCTGATCACGCACGACCAGGACATCGCCGGCGCGGCGGAGCGGGTCATCCGCATCCACGACGGCCGGATCACCGAGGACTCGGCCGCCGGCCGGACCTGGGCGGCGTACGAGGGGGCCCAGTGAACTGGTTCGACACGATCCGGACCGGGCTGGAGGCGATCCGGGCGCACCGGCTGCGGTCCGGGCTGACCGTGCTCGGCATCCTGATCGGGATCGCCGCCGTGATCCTCACCGTCGGCCTCGGCCAGGGCGCGCAGCAGCAGGTGAAGTCGCAGGTGGAGGCGCTCGGCACGAACCTGCTGATCATCTCGCCGGGGAGCGCGACCGGCACCGGCGGCGTCCGCGGCGGGTTCGGCTCGGCATCCACGCTGACCCAGGCGGACGCCAACGCGCTGTCGTCCCGGGTGGTCGCGCCGGACATCGAGGCCGTCGCGTCGACCACGCAGTCCTCCCGCACCCTGCAGGCCGGGTCGAGCAACTGGACCACCTCGGTGGTCGGCACCCAGCCGACCTGGCTCGGCGTCCGGGCCCGGAAGCTCAGCAGCGGCCGGTTCCTGTCCACCGCGGACGAGAACACCGCCGCGACCGTCACCGTGCTCGGCGACAGCACCGCGACCGAGCTGTTCGGCCCGATCGACCCGGTCGGGCAGACCGTGACCATCGGCACCAAGCCGTTCACGGTGATCGGGGTGCTGACCGCCAGCGGTTCGACCGGCAACAACAACAACGACGACCAGGCGCTGATCCCGATGAGCACCGCGCAGCAGCGGGTGGTCGGCGGCACCACGCGGTCGGCGGTGCAGACGATCTACGTGCAGGCCACCTCGGGGGGCACGCTGTCGGCGGCGTACCAGGAGGCGCAGAACGAGCTGCTCGTCCTGCACGGCAGCAGCACCGCGGCAACCGCCGACTTCACCATCACCACCCAGGACTCGCTGGTCACGGCCGCGAACTCGGTGAACCGGACGCTGACCATCCTGCTCGGCGGCATCGCCGCGATCTCGCTGTTCGTCGGCGGCATCGGGGTCATGAACATCATGCTGGTCTCGGTCACCGAGCGGGTCCGCGAGATCGGCCTGCGCAAGGCGCTCGGCGCCCGGCCGCGGGTGATCCGCCGGCAGTTCCTGGTGGAGGCGTCGGTGCTCGGGTTGGCCGGCGGCATCCTGGGCGCCGCGGTCGGGGTGATCGGCGCGAAGGTGCTGCCGCCGCTGATCTCCAACCCGATCACGCTGTCTGTCCCGGCGACCGCGGCCGCCCTGGTCGTGGCCGCGGCGATCGGCCTCGGCTTCGGCGTCTACCCGGCGACCCGGGCCGCCCGGCTGGCCCCGATCGACGCGCTGCGCAGTGACTGACCCGCCCCCCTCGTGCGTCCCGTCCCCGAAGTTGGAGCCCTTGCGATGACACCCTCGACCTTCCGCCCCAGCGGCCGGCCTGGTCGGCCTGGTCGGAACCGCCGGCCAGGCCGGCCGCGAACCAACTGGCTGGCGCCGGCGGTGCTGGTGCCGCTCGCCGCGGTGCTGCTCGCTGCCTGCGGGGGCGGCTCCGGCGGGTCGGGCAACCCGGCCCCGGCAGGTGCGCAGCAGACCAACGCCGGCCAGGGCACCGGTGCCGGCCGCAACGGTGGCACCCCGCCCGGCGTCAGCGGCCTGATCGCCGAGGCCAGCAAGGGCACCCTGGAGGTGCAGGACACCAACTCGCAGACCACGGTCACCTACACCGCGGGCACCAAGTTCAGCCAGACCGTGACGGCGAAGCTCGCGGTCGGCGATTGCGTTACCGTGATCGGCACCCCGGTCTCCGGCTCCACCAGCGCGATCACCGCGACCTCGGTGGTGGTCACGACGGCGGCCAACAGCGACTGCACGGCGCCGAACCGGCCGGGCGGGCCGCGGGCCAGCGGGACGCCGTTCCCGCGCCCGGACCGGTCCGCGATGCCGTCCGGCGCGCCCGGCAGCGGCGGGCCCGGCGGCGGGGCCGGCCGGCAGAACTTCGCCACCGCGTTCGGCAAGGTCACCGCGGTGTCCGGCTCGACGGTGACGATCACAGGCACACTGCGTACCGGCGGCGGCCGGTTCGGCGGGACGCCGACCCCGTCCCCCTCGGCGACCCCGACCCGGCCGGCCGCCGGCCCCCTCACCGTCACGCTCGGCTCGTCCGCGACCGTGCAGAAGACCGTCGCGGCGACCAGCGCGGCGGCGGTCACCGGCAAGTGCGCCAGCGCCTTCGGCAAGACCGACAGCAGCGGGACGGTCGCGGCCACCACGATCACGATCAGTACGCCCGGCCCGAACGGCTGCAGTCGCGGCTTCGGTGGCTTCGGCAACTTCCCCGGCCGGACGGGCGGCGGTGGCTGACCGCCGGCGCCGCGTCCGCCGCCGAGGCGCCCGGCGGACGCTGATCGCGGCCGGCTCGGTCGGCGTCCTGGTGGTGGCGGCCGGCGCCGTCGCTGCCTACGCGGCCGCCTCCTCGGGCGACCCGTCGTACCGGACCGCCCTGGTCAGCCAGCGCTCGGTCAGCCAGACCCTGCAGGCCACCGGGACGATCGAGCCGGCCTCGGCCGTCACGGTCTCATTCGCGGTGGCCGGCACGGTCGCCTCGGTGGCCGCGCAGCCGGGCGGGAAGGTCACTGCGGGCCAGCAGTTGGCCGCGCTGGACACGGTCGCCCTGCAGGCCACGCTGGCGTCGGCCAAGGCCGACCTGGCCACCGCCAACCTCACCCTGCAGCAGGCGGAGACCGCACAGCAGGCCGCGGTCACCGAGTCGAACACCGCGGCCGGTAGCGGGTCCGCGTCCGGGTCCGGGTCCGGCGACTCGGCGTCGGGCTCGGCCGGTTCGGCCGGGTCGGCCGGGGCATCCGTCCCGTCCGGCTCGGCCGGTCGGTCCGGGTCCGGGACGGCGTCGGGTTCCGGCAGCGGGTCCGGCACGGCGCGGGCGTCCGGTGCGGCCCGGGCGAAGGTCGCGGCGGCGCAGCAGCGGGTGCTGCGCGGGCAGAAGCAGCTGGACGCGACGCTGACCCGGGTCAAGACGGACCTGGCGGCGGCCGGCACGGTGTGCGCCTCCACCGGCAACCCGGCGGCCGGCCAGCCGCACCGGTTCGCCGGCGACGGGACGGTTCCGGGCGCCACCCAGTCCGGCACCCCGACGCCGACGGCCACTCCGACTCCGACTCCAACTCCGACGCCGACTCCGACGCCGACCGAGACGCCGACGCCGACCGGGACGCCGACGCCGACCGGGACCCCGACGCCGACCGACACGCCGACCCCGACGCCGACGGACACACCGCCCGGCGGCGGCAGCGACACCACCGCGTGCCAGGCCGCGCTGGCCCGGGTACTGGCGGGGGAGACCACCGGGTACCGGCTCAGCCAGACGCTGTCCAAGGACATCGCCGCGCTGGACCGGACGCTGACCGCCAGCCAGCCTTCCGCCGGCAACCCCACCGGCTCCGGAACCGGGGCAGGCTCCGGGACGGGGACGGGAACCGGCTCAGGGACCGGGACCGGCTCGGGTAGCGGGACCGGCTCGGGTAGCGGGTCCGGCTCGGGCAGTGGGTCCGGTACCGGCGGCGGGTCCGGCTCGGGTAGCGGCTCCGGCGCTGGTTCCGGCTCGGGTAGTGGCTCGGGCGCCGGGTCCGGCTCCGGCCGCGGGTCAGGCAGCGGGTCCGGATCGGGCACCGGCTCGGGCAGCGGGTCGGGCTCGGGGTCGGGGGCCGGCAGCGGTCCGCCGAGCGCGGCGCAGCTGGCCGCGGACCAGGCCGATATCGACGCGGCCGAGGCGGCGGTCGAGGTGGCCGACCAGAACCTGCGGCAGGCCACCCTGGTCAGCCCGATCACCGGGACGGTCAGCGCGGTCAACCTCAGCGCCGGCGACCGCGTCTCGGCCGGGTCGACCAGCGCCACCGTGCAGATCATCGGCGGTGACACGCACCTGGTCGCGGTCTCCGTCGACGTCACGAAGATCGGCCAGGTCAAGGTCGGCCAGCAGGCCACCGTACTGCCGGACGGCGCGTCGACGCCGCTGCCGGCGACCGTGGTCCGGGTCGGGGTGGCACCGTCCGCCGCGGGCGGCACCAGCTACACCGTGCAGCTCGGCCTGACCGGCAACCCGGGCGGCCTGGCGAACGGCATCGACGCGGCGGTCACGATCGTCACCAGGCAGGCCAGCGGGCCGCTGACGGTGCCCACCTCCGCGGTGCACCGGCTCGGCACGCTGAGCGTCGTGACCGTCCTGCGGGGCACCGCGACGCAGCAGGTCCGGGTCACCACCGGCGCGGTCGGGGCGATCTACACGGAGATCACGTCGGGCCTGAACGCCGGCGACCAGGTGGTACTGGCCGATCTCGGCCAACCGATCCCGGCCGGCGGGCTGGCGAACCGGTTCGGCAGCCGCGCTCGCGGCGGCCTCGGTGGCGGCACGCTCGGCGGCGGGTAGATCACGCCGGGTCGGCCGGCCGGGCCCGTGGGCTCAGCCGGCCGCCCCGGCGTGGTCGAAGTCGATCGAGCTGTACGCGCGCAGCTTGGTCAGCGAGTGCCAGGAGTCAACGATGCGGATCGTGCCGCTCTTGGAGCGCATCACGATCGACTGGGTGTGCGCGCCGCCGGCCCGGTAACGCACGCCCCGGACCAGCTCGCCGTCGGTCACCCCGGTCGCACAGAAGAACACGTTGTCGCTGCCGACCAGGTCGCGGGTGTCGAGCACCCGGTCGAGGTCGTGGCCGGCGTCCAGGGCGCGCTGCCGCTCGGCGTCGTCCTGCGGCCAGAGCTTGCCCTGCAGCACGCCGCCCATGCAGGCGATCGCGCAGGCGGCGATGATCCCCTCGGGCGTACCGCCGATGCCGAGCAGCAGGTCGACGCCGGTGCCGTCACGGGCCGCCATGATCGCACCGGCCACGTCGCCGTCGGAGATGAACTTGATCCGGGCGCCGGCCTCGCGTACCTCGTTGACCAGGCTGTCGTGCCGCGGCCGGTCCAGGATGCAGACGGTGACGTCCTCGACCGCGGAACCCTTGGCCTTGGCGACGCGGGCGATGTTCTCCGCGGCCGGCGCGGTGATGTCGACGACGTCGGCCGCCTCCGGCCCGGTGGCCAGCTTCTCCATGTAGAAGACCGCGGACGGGTCGTACATGGTGCCGCGCTCGGCCACCGCGATCACCGCGAGCGCGTTCGGCATGCCTTTCGCCATCAGCGTGGTGCCATCGATCGGGTCGACCGCGACATCGCACTCCGGCCCGGTGCCGTCGCCGACCTCCTCGCCGTTGTAGAGCATCGGCGCGGCGTCCTTCTCGCCCTCGCCGATCACGACGACGCCGCGCATCGAGACCGTGCCGATCAGCGTGCGCATCGCGTCCACGGCCGCGCCGTCGCCGCCGTTCTTGTCGCCGCGGCCGACCCAGCGGCCGGCGGCCATCGCGGCCGCCTCGGTGACCCGGACCAGTTCCAGCGCCAGGTTCCGGTCGGGCGCCTCGTGCCGTACGGCCAGCTCCGGGGGTACCTCGGTCACCACTGCCTCCTCGGGACGCCGGTCGGCTGCCGTCCCCATCCTCGCAGAGCCGCCCGATCCGCATCCTGTTCGGTCCGTCTCTGACGGTAGTAAGGCGAGTACGCGGGGTAGGTACGGCTGCGTCCGGTCGCGCCGAGGAGTCCCGCGAGGTGGCCGATGAGCCTCTTCCGTACGAAGTCGATCGAGCAGTCCATCGAGGACTCGGACGCCCCGGAACACCGGCTGCGCCGCGACCTGTCCGCCTGGGACCTCACGGTCTTCGGTATCGGCGTGGTGATCGGCACCGGCATCTTCGTGCTCACCGGCCAGCAGGCGGCGGTGAACGCCGGGCCGGCGATCGTGCTGTCGTTCCTGCTCGCCGCCGCGGTCTGCGGGTTCGCCGCGCTCTGCTACGCCGAGTTCGCGGCCACCGTGCCGGTCGCCGGCTCCGCGTACACCTTCGGGTACGCGACGCTGGGGGAGCTGATCGCGTGGATCATCGGCTGGGACCTGCTGCTGGAGATGGCGCTGGGCGCCGCGGTGGTGGCCCGCGGCTGGTCGGCATACGCGCAGGACCTGTTCCACCTGCCGACCGCGATCGCCGGCGACGACTCTACGGTGGACCTGACCGCGATGGCGATCGTCGTGGTGCTCGGGCTGGTGATCATCGCCGGGACGAAGCTGTCCAGCCGGCTCACCGGGCTGCTCGTCGTGGTCAAGGTGGTGGTGGTCCTGTTCGTGGTGGCGGCCGGCCTGTTCTTCGTCCGGCGCGCGAACTACACGCCGTTCGTGCCGCCGTCGCAGCCGGCCGCGCACGGGTCCGGCGGGTCGGCGCCGCTGCTGCAGGTGCTGGTCGGCGTGACGCCCAGCCACTTCGGCGGGTGGGGCATCTTCGCCGCCGCGTCGATCGTGTTCTTCGCGTTCATCGGCTTCGACGTGGTGGCGACCGCGGCCGAGGAGACCCGCAACCCGCAGCGGGACGTACCGCGCGGCATCATCGGGTCGCTGGTGATCTGCACGGTGCTGTACGCGGCGGTGTCGCTGGTGATCACCGGCATGCGGCCGTACCGGGATCTGAACACCGCGGCGCCGCTGGCCGAGGCGTTCAAGCAGAACGGCGCGAACTGGGCCAGCTCGCTGATCTCCGCGGGCGCGATCTGCGGCATCACCACGGTCGTGCTGGTGCTGATGCTGGGCCAGGCCCGGGTGCTGTTCGCGATGTCCCGGGACGGGCTGCTGCCGCCGGCGCTGGCCAGCGTGCACCCCAGGTACGGCACGCCGTGGGTGATCACCACGATCACGATGGTCGCGGTCGCGGCGCTGGCCGGGTTCGTGCCGCTGTCGAAGCTGTCCGAGCTGGTCAGTATCGGGACGCTGTTCGCGTTCATCGTGGTCTCGGCCGGCGTGATCGTGCTGCGCCGCACCCGGCCCGACCTGCCCCGGGCGTTCCGCGCGCCGTGGGTGCCGGTGCTGCCGATCCTGTCCGTGCTCGCCTGCCTCTGGCTGATGCTGAACCTGCCGGTGGACACCTGGCTGCGGTTCGTCATCTGGATGGCCGCCGGGTTCGCGATCTACTTCGGCTACAGCCGTACACACAGCCGCCTCGCCCAGCCCGGCGACCGGGCTAGGTCGGCTCGGGCGGGTTGAGCGCGGCGTCCAGCCGGCGGCGGGCGCCGTCCAGCCAGGCCTGGCAGACATCGGCCAGCCGCTCGCCGCGTTCCCACAGCGCCAGCGACTCCTCCAGGCTCAGCCCGCCGGCTTCCAGCCGGTGCACCACGTCGTCCAGCGCGGCCCGGGCCTGCTCGTAGCCCAGGTCGGCATCGGCCGGCTTCCCTGCCGACCGCGCACCGTCCACTGTGGCCGGAGCCGCGTCGCCCACATCGCCTCCTGGTTTCGTCACTGGTCCACGTCAACCGGTCCGACGGTCGCGGCCAGCTCGCCTTCGGCCAGCCGCAGCCGTACCGGCTCGCCAACGTCCACATCGGACGGTCGGCGCACCACGGTGCCGTCGGCCCGCTGCACGACGGCGTAGCCCCGTTGCAGCGTGGCCGCCGGGCTGAGCGCCGCCACCCGGGCCCGGGCATGCGACAGCTCCGCGACCGCGGCGTCCACACGCGACAGCACGCACCGCCGGGCCCGCGCCCGCAACGCCTCGGCGTCCCGCGCGGCACCGTCCACACGGGACACGACTTGCCGGCGGCCGCGCTGGCGCAGCGCCGATACGCCGTCGCCGGCGCGGTCCAGCCGGCCGGCCAGCTGCCGCCGGCCGCGGTGCCGCAGCTGGTCGAGGCGGGTCTGCTCGGCCGCCACGTCCGGGACGAGCCGCTTGCCGGCGTCGGTCGGTGTGGACGCCCGGACGTCCGCGACCAGGTCCAGCAGCGGGGTGTCCGGCTCGTGCCCGATCGCGCTCACCACCGGCGTGAACGCGGCGGCCACCGCCCGCAGCAGCGCCTCGTCGCTGAACGGCAGCAGGTCTTCCACCGAGCCGCCGCCGCGGGCGATCACGATCACGTCCACCGCCCGGTCCGCGTCCAGCCGGCGCAGCGCCTCGATCATCGCCGGCACCGCGGTCGGGCCCTGCACGGCCACGTTCTCCACCTGGAACTCGACTGCCGGCCAGCGCCGCCGGGCGTTCTCCAGCACGTCGCGCTCGGCCGCGCTGGCCCGGCCGGTGACCAGGCCGACCCGGTTCGGCAGGAACGGCAGCGGCCGCTTGCGGTCGGCGGCGAACAGGCCCTCGGCGGCCAACAGCCGCTTGAGCTGGTCGAGGCGGGCCAGCAGCTCGCCGATGCCGACCGGCCGGACCTCGGTGGCCCGCAGCGACAGCGTGCCGCGGCCGATGTAGTAGTCCGGCCGGGCCCGCACGATCACCCGGGCGCCGTCGGTCAGCGCGATCGGGTCCAGCACGTCCCGCCGGCAGCTGACCGAGATCGAGACGTCCGCGGCCGGATCGCGCAGCACCAGGAACGCGGTGGCCGCGCCGGGCCGGCGGCTGACCTGGGTGACCTGGCCCTCCACCCAGACCTCGCCGAGCCGGGCCACCCAGTCCGCGATCTTCATCGCGACGACCCGGACCGGCCACGGCTGCTCGGCGCTGGTGGGGTTCGACACGGCGGGACGGGTCAGCGGCCGCGGACGGTGGCCAGCCGGTTCTCCAGCATGGTCAGGTACGCCGGCCGTCGCCCGGTGGCCTGCTCGTAGCCGATCAGGTCGACCAGCTGCGGCTCGGTCAGCGCGCGCAGCCGGGCGCGCAGCTGCGGGATCGACATCCCGTCGTAGCCGGGCAGCGGCGGCGCCTCCGGGGCCGCGTCGGCCGCGACCGTGATCGCGTCCAGCAGCTCGTCGGCGTCCCCCCCGATCAGGCCGCTGATCCCGTCGACCTCGTCGACCTCGTCGATCCCGTCGACCTCGTCGATGCCGTCATCCTCGTCGTCCTCGTCGAGGTCGATGTCGTCCAGGTCGTCGGCGGGCTCGGGCTCCGCGATCAGCGGGCCGGCGGCGTCGAACGCCGACGGGGGCCGCGCGCCGGGGACCTCGTCCTCGTCGAACCGGGCCCAGGCCGGCGTGCCCTGCTCGGCGCCGCGCAGCTGGCCGAGCAGCTGATCACCCCGGGCGACCAGCTCGGCATACTGCTGCTGCGCCTTGAGCGAGACCTGCAGCGCCGCGCCCACCGCGAGCACCGGCAGCCCGACCACCCGGTTCGGCAGCCGGCGCGCCTCGTCGATGGCGACCGCGGCCAGCCCCGCCGCCGCCCGCAGCGGCATCGGTATCGGCGTCATGAGGTAAGGGTGCCGCATGGGGTAGCCGGGGCGCGCGGCAACCCCGCAGGTCGGTCACCCGGCCGCCGTAGAATCGCCGCATGAGCGTGCTAGCCCGGCGACAGTCCTCGGCGCCCCAGGGAGCACCCGCGGTGCTCACTCGAACGGCCGCCTCATGAGTGGCGACCCGGGCAAGGTTCTGCTGGCGGCGCCGCGTGGCTACTGCGCCGGTGTCGACCGCGCGGTCGACACCGTCGAGCGCACGCTGGAGCTGCACGGCCCGCCCGTCTACGTGCGCAAGCAGATCGTGCACAACCTGCACGTCGTGCGCACGCTGGAGGCCAAGGGCGCGATCTTCGTCGACGAGCTGGACGAGGTGCCGGAGGGCTCGATCGTGGTGTTCTCCGCGCACGGGGTGGCGCCGACCGTGCACACCCAGGCGGCCGAGCGGCAGCTGCGCAGCATCGACGCGACCTGCCCGCTGGTGACCAAGGTGCACAACGAGGCGCGCCGGTTCGCGAACGAGGGCTACCAGATCCTGCTGATCGGGCACGAGGGGCACGAGGAGGTCGTCGGCACCAGCGGGGAAGCGCCGGAGCACGTGCAGTTGGTGGACGGCCCGGCCGGCGCCGCGCAGGTGCAGGTTGCCGACCCGGACCGGGTGGTCTGGCTCTCCCAGACGACGCTCTCGGTGGACGAGACGCTGCAGACGGTGGCCGCGCTGCGCGAGCGGTTCCCGGGCATGCAGGCGCCGCCCAGCGACGACATCTGCTATGCCACCCAGAACCGGCAGGCCGCGGTCAAGACGATCGCCCCGCAGGTGGAGCTGTTCCTTGTCGTGGGCTCGCGGAACTCGTCCAACTCGATCCGGATGGTCGAGGTCGCGCTGGACGCCGGCGCGCCCGCGGCGTACCTGGTGGAGGACGCCGCCGCGGTCCGGGCGGAGTGGCTGGCGGGGGTGCGGTCGGTCGGCCTGTCCAGCGGCGCGTCGGTGCCGGAGGTGCTGGTCACCGAGGTGCTGGCGTGGCTCGCCGAGCGCGGCTACCCGGACGTCGAGACGGTCACCGGCGCCGAGGAGCGGCTGGTGTTCGCGCTGCCGCCGGAACTGCGCCGGGAACTGCGCGCGGCCGAGGCCGCCGGCTCCACCGCGGCGCCGCCGGCTCCGCCGACAGCGCCGCCGGCACCACCGACCGCTGAAGCCGGCTCCACCGACGGCGCCGCCGGCACCACCGACCGCTGAGCCGGCGCCGTCAGGATCGGCCGCCGGCGAGGCGGATGCCGGCCACGACCACGGCGATCCCGGTGGCGCTCGCCATCGCCGGGAAGCCGTAGGTCAGCCAGCCGGCGGCCGCGTCGTACAGCTTGCCGGCGCCGCCCAGCCCGCCCGGCCCGACGACCACCGAGACCAGCGAGGCGACGACGTAGATCAGCGGTGGCGCGGTCACCACGGTCAGCAGGCTGCTCCGGCGGGCCACGGCGGCGGCCACGGCCGAGCCGAGCACCAGGCCGACCGCGAACGCCAGCCGCAGGCCGGAGCCGGTGAGCAGGTCGACGCAGCCGCCGGTCATCGAGGTGACCACGATCAGCAGCACCGCGCCCAGGCCGGTGAGCGACGGCCCGGAGGTGATGCTGAGCGGCGCGGCCACGCCGCGCCCGGGGTGGCCCGCTTGAACACTCCTGGTAGTCACACCCGGCTCCTCGCGTCGCCCCCGGCCCTACGGTAGACCGACGTAGGGTAGACGCGGCCGGCTTGCCCGGCGTTCACGCACGGAAGTCTTGTCACCG
>JBBWZH010000246.1:0-13779 GCA_039648995.1 Mycobacteriales bacterium | reverse complement strand
CCAGTGGTTCGACGATCCGGACGTCGCCGACCGGGATGGCGCGGACTGCCTGGTCCGCCTCTGATCGGCGCCGCGGACCGCCGCCGGCGGCGACGACCGGGGTAGGGGTCGGCGCCGCCGCCGGGTGCCCAGCCGCGACACTGGCCGGATGAACCCGCACTGGGCCCAGCGGCTGCGCTCGACCGGCACCGAGCCGGACCCGCGGTTCTCGTTCGCCAACGAGCGCACGTTCCTGGCCTGGATCCGGACCGCGGTCGCGCTGATCGCCGCCGGCGTGGCGCTGGAGGCGTTCGCCGACGGGCTGGGCCGGCCCGGCCTGCGCCGGGGGGTGGCCGCCGCGCTGGTCGTGCTCGGCGCGCTGGTCAGCGGCGTCGCGTTCCGCCGCTGGCTGCGGGCCGAGCGGGCGTTGCGCACCAGCAACCCGCTGCCGCTGCCGGTGTTCGCGCCGGCCATCGGCTACGGCATCGCGGTGATCTCGGTACTGATCCTGATCGTCGTCCTCGCCGGCCGCGGCTGACGTGCCCACCCCGGACCCCGCCGAGCCCGCGGAGCGCCGCCCGGACCCGGCCGAGCCTGCGGAGGGCCGCTCGAACCCCGCCGAGGGGCGCTCGGACCCGGCCGAGCCTGCGGAGGGCCGGTCGGACCCGGCCGAGCCTGCGGAGGGCCGGCCGGGCCCCGGCCGGGCCGGGGGACCGCCCGGATCACGGCCGCGGTCGGCGGCGCCGGAGGTGGCCGGTGGCCCGCCCGGGGTGGCGGCCGAACGGACGCTGCTCGCCTGGGTCCGGACCGCGCTGGCGCTGGTCGGCACGGTGCTGGTGCTGGCCCGCGCGGTAGCGGCCCGGCACCCGACGGCGGCGCTGGTCGCCGCGCTGCTCGGGACGGCCGCGGCCGGCGCGCTGGCAGGCCGGGCCGCCCGCCGCTACCGGTCCGGTGCCCCGGCGGCTCGACCGGCGCCGGTGCTGGCGCTGACCGTGCTGGCCAGCGGGCTCGGCGTGGTCGCGCTGCTCGCGGTGCTCACCGGCTGATCCGGCTGCGCCGGCTCGTCGATGTGCACGTACTTGCCGCCGCGCAGCAGCGACGCCACCGCCGCCACCAGCGACATCACGATCGCGGCGACGAACACGATGGTCAGCCCATGCTTCACCGGCGCGGCGATCAACTGCGGGAAGAACGAGGTGCCGGTCAGCCGGGCCGAATCAGCCGGCGGTAGCTGGTTCAGCGTGGCCGGCCCGACCAGCCGCTGGACCGGGTTGTAGCCGAGGAATGCGGCGAACAGGCTGCCCACCGGCGGCTCGGCACCGACCCGCGCGGCCGCGTCGGCCGGGACACCGTTCGCGGCCAGCCCGGTGGTGAGCGTCTGCGGCAGCCGGGACGCCAGCCCCGCGATCATCAGCGAGAAGAAGATGCCGATGCTCAGCACCATGCCGGCGTTCATGAACGTCGCGCGCACCCCGGAGGCCGCGCCGCGCTCCCGGGTCGGCACGCTGTTCATGATCGCGGTGGTGTTCGGCGCCGCGAACAGGCCGGAGCCGATCCCGTTCAGCGCCAGCAGGATCGCGAACAGCGTGAAGTTGAAGTCGATCGGCAGCGCGATCAGCCCGGCGTACGAGACCACGGTCAGCAGCAGCCCGCCGGTGGCGAACGCACGGGCCCCGAACTTGTCCGACAGCCAGCCGGACGCCGGCCCCGCGGCGAGGAACCCGATCGTCAGCGGCAGCAGGTAGATGCCGGCCCACAGGGGCGTCCGCTCGAAGTCGTAACCGTGCAGCGGCAGCCAGATGCCCTGCAGCCAGAGGATCAGCATGAACTGCAGGCCGCCGCGGGCGATCGCGGCCAGCAGCCCGGCGGCGTTGCCGGCGGCGAACGCCTTGATCCGGAACAGCCGCAGGTCGAGCATCGGCTCGGCCACCCGCGCCTCCACCGCGATGAACGCGGCCAGCAGCACCCCGCCGCCGATCAGGCAGGTGAGCACGAACGGGCTGGTCCAGCCCATCGTGTGGCCGCCGTACGGCTGGATGCCGTAGGTGATCGCGACCAGCACGGCGACCAGCCCCACCCCGAACGTCACGTTGCCGGCCCAGTCGATCCTCCCGTGCCCCCGTGGCGGGTTCAGGTCGCGCAGCCGGCGGTAGCCCTCGAACGTGCCGTACAGCCCGATCGGCACGCTGACCCAGAACACGCTGCGCCAGCTCCACTCGGCCAGCAGCCCGCCGACCAGCAGGCCGAGGAACGAGCCGGCCAGCGCGGCCACCTGGTTGATGCCCAGCGCCAGGCCACGCTGGTGGGACGGGAACGCGTCGGTGAGCAGCGCGGTCGAGTTCGCCGTGACCATCGCGCCGCCGACGCCCTGCACCAGCCGCAGCGTGATCAGTTCGATCGCGCCGGCCGAGCCGCCGTTCGGCACCAGCGCGCACGCGGCGGCGCCCACCGTGAAGATCAGGAAGCCGAGGTTGAACAGGCGGACCCGCCCGTACATGTCGCCGAGCCGCCCGAAGGTCACCACCAGCACCGCCGTGACCAGCAGGTACCCCATCAGCAGCCAGAGCAGGTAGCCGATGTTGCCCGGGCCGAGCGGGTCCAGGCCGAGCCCGCGGAAGATCGCCGGCAGCGAGATGATCACGATCGAGGAGTTCAGCGTCACCACGAGGATGCCCATCGTGGTTGTCGCGAGCGCGGTCCACTTGTACCGGTTGTCCACCGATGCTCCGAAGTTAGTTGGCCTCTGCAACGATTCCGAAGCCATCGTAAGCCCAGGTGGTTCGCGTCGCTAATGACCTGAGCTGCGGCTGTGGGCTATCCCACGGTCTGCGGGCCCGACTTCTGCGCCGCTCGCCGGCTCAGCCCGGGCCGAACCGGACCAGCACGATCGAGGGCCGGTGCGCCCGGACTATCGGGATGAGGTTGAGCCGCGGCACGAGCACCCCGTACAGCAGCCCGCGCCCGGGCGGCAGCAGCAGGTCGCGCACCTCGACGATGTTCGGGTGCACCTCGCGGATCTGCCGCTGCTGGCCCGGGTCGAGGCTCCAGGGCATCGCCGGCGGCCGGTAGCCGTGGCCCTTGCCGAGCTGGCCCGTGCCGAGCTGACCCTTGATCGTCTGGGCGCTGAACCAGCGGGGGACCGCGTCGAACACCAGCGCGCCGCCCGGGAACCGCTGCGCGCAGCCGGCGATCAGCCGCCGGACCTGGCCCGGCCGCAGGTACATCAGCAACCCCTGCGCGGTGATCAGCACGCCGCGGCCCTGGTCCACTTCGTCCATCCAGCCGCCGTCCTGCGCCGCGCCGGCGTACGTGCGCAGCCGAGGTTCGGCCGGCAGCAGCCGCTGCCGCACCTCGACGGTCTCGGGCAGGTCGACGCTGAGCCAGCGGACCCGGCCGTTGTCCACCCGCCAGAACTGGGTCTCCAGGCCCTCGCCGAGCGCAACCACGGTGCCGTCCGGGTGCTCGGCGAGGAACCGGTGCACCTCGGTGTCGAAGCGGCGGGCCCGCAGCGCCTGCCCCTGAGCCAGCCCGGCGTTCGCGCCGAACTGCCGCTCGAACGGGTAGTCGATCGACTCGACCAGGTCGACGGCCATCGGGTCGGTCAGCACCGGATCGGCCCGGCCTGCCTCCAGCGCGCGGTGGTACAGCGTCCAGAGCAGCGTCTCCGGTACGCCGGTGAGCGCCACCGGGGTCTTCGCGGCGCCAAGCATGTCCGACCTCCATGTCGATACGACATCTCTGTTGATACAGTGTATCGTACGGCTACGACGTATCGTCGCGACGGGCGGAGGACGGGCCATGGGGGAGCCGCGCCGGCCGGTCTGGGACCGTCCACAGCGGGATGCCCGGCCGGCGCCGGTGCCGCTGACCCGCGGCGGCATCGTCGCCGCCGCGGTCGGCATCGCCGATCGCGACGGCCTGCCGGCGGTGTCGCTGCGCCGGGTCGCCGCCGAGCTGGGCTCGGGGCCCATGCGCATCTACCGGCATGTCGACGCCAAGCACGACCTGCTCGACCTGATGGTGGACGCGGCGTACGGCGAGATCGACATCGGCCCGCCGCCGGAGGGCTGGCGGGCCGGACTGACCGCGATCGCCGCCAGCCTGCAGGCGGTCGCCGTCCGGCACCCCTGGCTGGCCGGCCTGCTCGCCGGCCACCCGCCGTACGGGCCCAACGGCCTGCGGCTCACCGAGCACGCGCTGTCCGCCTTCGCCGGCCTGGATGTCCCGGCGACCACGGTGACCCGGGCGGTCAGTACGGTCATCGCCTACGTGATCGGCTACGTCCAGCTCGAACTGAGCCCCACCGCCCCTGGGCCCCCCGCCGAGCCGGCCGCTGGGTCACCCGCGGCGGCCCGGTCCGGGCCCGGCGGTAGGCCGGGGCCGGCCTCGGGGGACAGCCGGAGCGTTGGCTCCGGCCCGCAGCAGCCCGGCAACCCCGGCGCCGACTACCTGGCCCGGGTCGCCGCCGGCGGCGCCTACCCGACGCTGGCCCGCGTTTTCACCGAGATCGGGCAGCCGGACCCGCGGGCGGAGTTCGCCGCCGGCCTCGGCATCGTGCTGGACGGCATCGCCGCCCTGATCGGCTGACGCCTCACCTCGCCGGGCACGCATCCCACTCCGGCACCGGCACGATGACCGCACCGCTCAGCATGCCGCAGTCGCGCCCGGGGGAGTGCGCGGTCGTGACGGACTCGATCGCCTCGGCCAGCCGGTCAAGGAGTTCGCCGCGGGTGCCTTTCACAGCCGCCCGACGCGCAGCACGCACGTCAGCATCGGGAGGGTGAACTCGCCGTCCGCCGTCTCCGGTCTGCTCGCGAGGAAAGCGCGGATCCGGCCGAGCGTGGCCGCTTGTTCCTGTTCCGGCATCACCAGCAGCCCCGCCCTCGTCGCAAGTGTCGCCAGCAGAGAGTCGGCGGTGCGGCGCTGCCCGTGCGCGAACTCGGCCTGCTCCGGCGAACCGAACCGGGCGGCCACGCCGGTCTTGGGAAGGTGTGCGCCGGCCGTCTCGGCGCGCCAGCTGGTGGGCGTGTCACGCGGGCCGAGGGCCGCGCTCCCGCTGACCCGCGCCAGCCCGGCGACCCAGTCGACCCGGTCGTCCATGACGTTCCACAGGCCGGCCAGGATGCCGCCGGGTACCAGGACCCTGGCGATCTCGGGTCCCGCGACGGCCATGTCGAACCAGTGCATGGCGTTGCCGGCCAGCACGGCATCGACGGACGCCGCCGGCAGCGGTATCGCCTCGGCGCTACCGGGCAGTGCACGGACAGCCGGCACTGCGCGGCGCAGCTCGGCCAGCATCGCCGGATCAGGCTCGACCGCCGTGACGCCGGCGCCCACCGCGACCAGCGTGGCGGTAAGCTTGCCGGTTCCGGCGCCGAGGTCGAGCACCCGCAAGCCGGGCGCGGGCTCGAGCGCCCAGCGCACCGCGGCCTGCGCATAGTCCGGGCGGTGCTCGGCGTACGCGGTCGCCGCCGCACCGAACGACGAAGCGTGCCGGAGCCGTTCGTCCCGTTCCACGCGATCAGCCTATCGATGCATGCCCCTCGGGTTCCCCGTCTGGAGCGTCAACTTGACATAATGTTGATTATCGGCAGTTGACTGGGCAGCGGGGAAGGGGCCGGCCGACGCCCGCCAGCTTGTCACGGCTGGCGCCGTCGGCCGGCTCACTCAGCCGGGGTCGTGGTCAGCCGCCGACCAGGCACGTCGGGCAGGTCTCGGCGATCGGCAGCATCCGTGCCGCCTGCGCCGGAGCGCCGACGACCGTGCCGCCGGTAACCGCGAACACTCCCACCCCGATCGCGCCCGCGCCCAGAATGGCTGCGGTGGCAGCCCGGACGATGCGGTTCCTCATCGACGACCCCTTTTTCTCGTTGGCGACAAAGCCCCAGGTCCGGTTCGCCCGACCTGGCGGCACCGGTCTCGGCGCCGCGGCCAGCATGGCGACAGGCGCTGCAGCGGGACTGACGCGCACCTGACTCAGCAGCGATCAGGAGCGAGCGGACGAGACCTGACCGCCGACGCGACCCGAGCGCCGAACTGCGTGGCCGGTCGGCGTCGCCCGGGGGCAAGATCGGAGGTCGTGGATCGGTGGTGGATGGTGCAGGAGGCGGCGCGCGCCGGACCGGGCCGGCTACGGGGCGAAAGCCGGCGTCGACGTCGCGGCCGAGGTGGACGTGCTACGCAGCCACGGTCTCGGCCCGGACTCGACGATGATCGACCTCGGCCGTGTCGCCGTCGCGGCCGTGCTCGTCGCCAGCCGACCGGCGGCCCCGGCCGATCCGTCCGCCCGGCTCAGCTCGCGCGCTTCGGTGATCGTTCTCAAGTATGCGGATGCTAGTCTCGGAGTATGCAGAACGAGCCGAGCACGGAGCGGGTCACGGTGACGCTGCCGGTGGAGGACGCTCGGCGGCTGCGCCAGCTCGCCGAGGCCGGCGACGTCAAGAGCGTGTCCGCGTTCGTGGCCGCGGCGGTGCATGACCGGCTGGCCCGGGACGAGTCGCTGCACCGCCTCGACGAGATGTGGGGGCGGCTGCCCGACGGCGCGCTGACACAGGCTCGTGCGGCGTTCGGGGTCGCGGCCGGGCCGTCGGCACGGGCGTCGTGATCGGCGGGGTCGTTCTCGACACGTCCAGCCTGACCGACGCAGCGACCGGCGCCACGGTCTACACCCGCGCGAAGATCCGCACCGCGGTGGAGTACGGCATCATCCTGGCGATCCCGACCGCGGCTCTCGCCGCCGCCTGGGCGCAGGTGCCGCCCTCGGGCTACCCGTTCCTGGCTCTGGCCGCCGACCTGTCCGTCGCGGTGGCCGACCCGCTGGACGAGGCCACCGCCCGCGATCTTGGCCTGCTGCTGGCGGCTGCCGGCCCGGGGCCGGATCTCGTCGCCGCGCACGTCGTCTGCTCCGCTCGCCGGCGCGGCTGGCCGGTGCTCACCGCCGACCCCGCACCCCTGCTCGCGATCGACCCGGGCATCGACATCGAACGCCTCCCCTGACCGAACCGCGCTGCCCGCCGCCGACCCCACCTCCCGGCTCGACCACCGATGTCGACTCCGTCGCTGGCGGCGCCGGGTGCCTCCCGTCGGCTGGTGCGGCGGGTGCTCTAGCGGCGCGGCGGTGAGCCGGTGGGCTGGACGTTGGGTGGCCGGCGGGGCCGGCCGCGAGTAGCCGGCGCGGTCCGGCTCACGGCGGCGCCGGTGGCTGGGCGGCCGGCCGGGTCGGGCCGGTTCGTGGCGCGGCTGAGCCGCCGGTCCAGGCTGTCGAGGCCGGCCCGCGCCCGGGCGTGCAGCGTGAGGGCGGCGGGGTTGGCCGGGAACGGCATGCCGGCGGGCGGGGTCGCGTCCGGCGACTCCATGAGGTCGACCGCGGCCGCGTACAGGCCGCGGGCCTGGACGGTGCAGGCCGGGTCGCTGGCGCGCGGGCCGTCGGCGAGCGCCAGCAGCGAGCGGACGATCGCCATCACAGTGAACCGGGTGCGGGCACCGGGGCGCAGCCGGGCGACCTCGTGCGGGTTGGCGCCGGCGGCCGACCAGCCGTCCGGCCGCTCCCAGCCGGCCCCGGCGTCCGCCTCGCGCCCGGCCGTCCAGCCGGTTCCCGCGTCCGCCTCGCGCCCAGCCGTCCAGTAGGCGTCGGTGCCGGCCTCGCGCCCAGCCGTCCAGCCGGCGTCGGTGCCGGTGCCGGTGCCGGCCTCGCGGCCGGCCGTCCGGTCGGCCCCGGCGGTCGCCTCGCGCCCAGCCGTCCAGCCGGTTCCCGCGTCCGCCTTGCGCCCGGCCGTCCAGTCGGCGTCCGCGTCCGCCTCGCGGCCGGCCGTCGGGCCGGCCTCGGTGCCGACCCCGCCAGCCTCGCCGGCGGTCCAGCCGGACTGGCCATGCGGCCCGGTTGTCTCCGGCAGGATCTGGCGTTGGCCGGGCGGCCGCTGGTAGGCGTAGCTGTGCTGGTACCAGCCCAGCGCCGCGGCATGCTCGCCGGCGTCGGCCAGCGCGAGCCCGAGCGCCACCGGGACCAGCCAGAACAGCTCGTGCAGCACCTGGGCCGCCGGGTCGGCGTCGAGGTGCGGCGGTAGGTCCACCGGCTCGGCGGCGGCCCGTTCGGTCCGCGACCGGACCGCGGTCA
Organism: Mycobacteriales bacterium; assembly: GCA_039648995.1. Classification (GTDB taxonomy): domain Bacteria; phylum Actinomycetota; class Actinomycetes; order Mycobacteriales; family CADCTP01; genus JBBWZH01. Next base: position 5,687 of record JBBWZH010000246.1, on the reverse strand, counting down.
CTATATCGACAAGCCGCCGTGGCAACATGCCGACAACCTCCGTCCAGTAGCGGTCGGCCAGGTCGCGCGCCCGCCAGGCGGCCATTCCGGTCGCCCGGGCCGACCGCAGGTCGGTCACGAACCGCTGGTAGGCGGCAGTGGGCCGCAGCCCGCCGGTGGGTTGGAACAGCGCCGGGTCCAGGTGGTTCTCCGGGTAGGCGAACGAGATCGTCGCCGTCTGCCAGGTCTGGTAGCTGCCCAGCCAGTCCCAGCCGGCGTCGAACGCGGCCTCATCCCGGATGCTCCAGCTCGGCCCGCCGCCGGGCAGGTGCCCCCAGCGCAGCGCGATCAACGCCTCCTGCAGGGTCCGCGCGGCCTGGTCGGCGCGGGTGGTCGGCTCCGGCGCGGCGGCCGAGAGGTCGACGCGCAGCTCGCGGCTGAGCCGCCACGCGGTCGCGGCGGGAAACTCGGGCGGGGACTGCCGCGCGCCGATCAGCGTGATCAGCTCGTCCCGGCTGGCATCCGTTCCGGCGTCCGCGTACCGGCGCAGCACCTCGGCGGCGACCTGCCGCTGGTCCACCGGCGCCGTCGCGGCGGCCCGCCCAGCCGGGTCGATCAGCCCGTCGTACGGCTGCCGGAACCGCGCGGCCAGCGCCGCCGCGTCCAACTCGCCACTCCCCCCGGCCACCTGTACGTGCCGGCGGGCGAAGTCGACGAGATCGCGGAGGTAGCTGGTCGGGCCGAACGCCGTGGCCGCCGGTCGCTCACTCATCGACGGCCAGGCCCGACGGCGGGACGGGACCGGCGACCGGTGGTGTGGCACCGGCCGGACAGGGTCCGTCCCGCCCGGCCGGCGCCCGCTGTGACCCCACGTGGGGTACCGCGCAGGCGAGCGGCTGATCGCCGCCGAGCTCCGCCCGCGTCGCCGGCGCGGCTGGCCCGACCGCCAGGTTCGGGCCGGCCCACCGGACGAGGGGCCGCCCGCGCCGCAGCGCGCCCGCGGGACGGGCCGGTGGAGCCGGGCAGGCCGGAGCGGGCGCCGCTGACCCCCGACGGCGCGATCACCGGCCCGGCAATCGCCGGGCCAGCCGTGTCAGCGGTGCTCACCCTTCCGCCCTCCCCCGCCACGCTCGCCCTGGATGCCGGCGACCGCGCCGGCCCCCGTAAGAAAGTCCCCCGTGTACCCCCGTGGTGCAGTCACTGTCGCAAGGGCCGTCGACAATCCGTCGACAGTCGGTCGACGGCCACCGGCCACTCCCCCGTGCCCGCACGTCATAACGGATTAACTGCCTCTGAGGGCAGGACATCAGGCTTGTCGGACATCAGCGCTGGTTGGCGTATCGCACCGGTCCCTCCCCCGCTCTCGCTCAGTGACCGGATCGACGGGCCCGCGGCGCGACCGACATCCACGCCGGGGCCTGGACCTGAGGGGGAACGCGAATGGGTTTACGACCAACGCGGGTCGTGCTGGTGGCGACCGTCGCCGGCGCACTGGCGGCGCTGGTGGGCGGGATCAACCCCGCCGCCGCGGCGCCGGCGCCGACCGGCAAGGAGGCGACGCCCGGCTACCAGCTGGCCGGCGGCCCGGCGTGCGGGCTGCGCGCCTCGGCGAGCAAGACGCACGACGAGTGGCTGAGCTGCCTGAGCGTCGCCGCCCGGCTGGACCGCGCGCCGTCGGTCGGTGAGACCGCGACGTTGCAGGTCACCGTCCAGGCGGACGCCAAGCTCGGGGCCAGCGACATCCGGGCGGAGCTGCCGGCGAACCTGGCCTGGGCGCAGGCCCCGGCCGGCTTCGCCGTCGCGGCCGCGACGAGCGCCGAGCCGGAGCGGGCCGGCACACTCTCGGTCGCCCACACCAGCGCGACCCTCGCGGTCGGTCAGCCGGCGACGTACACCGGCGTCGTGCGGGCGGTTCGGCCCGGCGCGGCGCAGATCGAGGTCCGCGCGACCGCCGGCGCCGGCGGCGACATCCAGGCCGGCTCCGACGACGTGTTCCTGACCATCGCCGAGAAGGGCAGGCCGTCCCGGCTGGACCAGGGCCTGCCGGCCGGTGCGGACGCTGTCGCCGGCGTCGCCGCCGTCCCGACCACCGCCCGCGGCGCCCGCCAACCCGGCCTGGTCCCGCGCAGCGTCGGCACCGCCGGGCTGCCGAAGCCGACCGGTGGCGACCGCCCCAAGGCGCAGCCGAACGCGCCGTGTGACACCCGCGTGACAGGCAACTGGTCCTACACCGACCAGAACGGGGTCTGGCACAACGCGCTCAACTTCCAGGTCCAGGTCTGGGACCAGGACAGCCTGTCCCCCGACGACCTGCTCGCTGTCGGCGTCACCGACGGCAACGGCAACTACAACATCTGCTTCGACTCCAATGCCGACGGCGGCCTGGAGTCCGGCACCGCTGACGTCTACGTCCGGTTCGTCAGCGAGGTCTCGCAGTGGAAGGTGCAGCGCGGCGGCAGCCCGCTGACCTTCGGCACCGGCGTGACCAGCGACATCGCGCCCGGCAGCACGCTGAACCTGGGCGGTCTGACGTCCGGCGACCCGACGCTGATGCGCGGCCTGCACGCCTACGACGAGGCGGACGACGCCTGGCTGTGGATCCCCAAGCCGGTCAACGGCTGCTTCGACCAGAACGACGGCAGCTGCCGGCAGCTGGTCGTGAACTGGGCGCCGGACTCGGTCGACGGCACCTACTACTCGACCGGCAGCAACGACGTGCACCTGGCCGCGGACGACCCGAACGCCCGCAACACGGTGGTGCACGAGATCGGCCACGCGATCATGGACGACGTCTACAACGACGCGTTCCCGGCCGCGCCGAACTGCAACCCGCACAGCATCCAGGGCACGAGCTCGGCCGGCTGCGCGTGGACCGAGGGCTGGGCCGAGTGGTTCCCGTCCACCGTCTACAACGACCCGTTCTTCCGCTGGCCGAGCGGCGCCTCCCTCGACCTGGAGAACGCCAGCTGGGGCAACGGCTGGGGCGAGGGCGATACCACCGAGGGCCGGATCGCCGGCGCGATGATCGACATCACCGACGGCGCCAACGAGCCCACCTGGGACCGGTACGGCGAGGGCGCCAGCGGCCTCTGGTTCACCTTCACCCACCACATCTCGAACAACCTGGCCCAGTTCTGGGCGAGCCGGGCCGCGGACGGCTTCAACACGGCCGACTCCGGCGCGCTGGCCGACCTCTACCAGAACACGGTCGACTACGGCTTCCGGGACCCGCTGGGCAACTACGCCCCGCTGAACCGGCCGAAGCCGACCCCGCCGCACAACTACAGCTACAACAGCACGTCGAACTACTGGTCGGTGGTCGGGCTGCGCCCGCCGGCCGGCAGCGACTACGACCTGCAGGTGTGGGACGACCGTGCGCAGACCGTGTTCCTGGGCAGCAGCGCGTTCGGCGGCTCCACCGTGGACTTCGTCGCGGTCGACTCCAACCTGCGCGCGCTGGGTGACTACTACCCGCGGGTCCAGTTCTTCGCCGGCCCCGGCGGGCAGTACCAGGTCGAGCTCGCGCAGGGCACATCGATCCTGAACGGCGGGTCGCTGGCGGTCAGCATGGGCAGCGGCAACGTGGTCAACGTGCAGGACACGTTCCTCACGGCGGGTGTCCCGGCCACCTTCTCGGCCACGCCGAGCAACGGCGGGCAGAACCCGGAGCTGTTCCTGATGGCGGACGACCCGGCCAACCCGGCGTCGTTCGTGCAGGGCCGGCCGTCGGCGGCGGCCGTGTCCACCGGCGGGGGCGCCGGCGCGGCCGAGCACGTCACGTACACGCCGACGCGGACGGGTTGGTTCGGCCTTGTGCTGGTCAACGCCGCCGGCAGCGGCACCTACACGCTGACCCGGGCCTGATGCCCGCCGGTCGGTCCTGACCCGGGGTCGGGGGCGGCGCGCACCGGCGCCCCCGACCCCGCTCCACTCCCCGGTCCCGGAACTTGACGCCGAAGGGCGCGTCCAACCGGAATGATCAAGCTGAGCCGGGTCGCCGGCGCCATCGCGCTGGCGGCCGTCACGTCGCTGTCCGCCGGCTGCGGGGGTGCCGGCGGCGTCGACGAGGCGACGCGGAACCCGCCGACGGGCGCCGGTGACGTCGTCGTCCGGCTGGCGGGCCTGGGCGGCCTGGTGCCGTTCGGCTACACCGAGGGCCAGCCACCGGCGTTCTCCCTGTACGGCGACGGCCGGCTGATCAGTGCGCCGGCCGGCCGCTTCCAGACCTGGCCGGAGCTGAGCGAGCACCGGGTCGACCCGGACACCGTCCGGCGGCTGTTCCGGGCGGCGATCACGGCCGCCGAGCCGCCCCGGTCGCCCGACCCGCAGGTGCCCGACGGCGGGCAGTTGAACATCACGATCGGCGGTGCCACCCCGCGCACGGCCGGCATCTCCGGGGTGGCCGACCGGGCCACCGCGCTCTACGCCGCCTTCACCGCCGCCGCGGGCGCCGGCGGCACCCCGTACCGGCCCACCGCTGTCGCCGCGGTCGCCGTCCCCAGCAACAACAACCCCACCGACCAACGGGGCTGGCCGCTCGGCACGCTGCCCGGCCAGCCGGTGCACGGCGGTGGCATCGGCTGCACGCTGCTGCGTGGCGGCGACATCGGCCGGGCCCGGCAGGCGGCCGCCGGCGTCACCGGAGCGACCACCTGGAGCAGCGCCGGCCAGCGCTGGTCGGTCTTCTTCCGCCCGCTGCTGCCCGACGAGGCCGGCTGCGCCGCGCTCTGACCCGATACGCTCCGGATCGTGCGGCCATGGTGGCGGGTGTACGCGGTACTCGGCACGCTGGTCGGCGTCGCGTTCGCGCTGGAAGGCATCCTCGGCGCGCCGCCCACCGCGTTCGCCGTGACCGCGGTGCTGGTCAGCGCGGCTTACTCGCTGACCTGGCTGACCGGCCTCGGCCGGCCGCCCCGGCAACTCCCCGGCCAGCGCCGCGACCTCGACGGCGGCCCTGCCGACCGGCCCGACCGCGACCGGCCGCCGGCCTGATGGACAGCGCGCTCACCGGGCTCACCTGCTCCCGCTGCGCCGAGCGGTACGACGCCGACCAGGTGCAGGGCCTCTGCCGGTGCGGCAGCCCGCTGCTGGCCGGGTACGACCTGGCCGCCGTGCGGGCCGGCGTCGATCCCGCGGTGATCGCCGGCCGGCCGCCCGACCTGTGGCGGTACGCCGAGCTGCTGCCGGTCCGGTCCCGCGAGCACCGGATCAGCCTCGGTGAGGGCATGACGCCGCTGCTCCCGCTCCCCCGGCTCGGCGCCCGCTACGGCGTGCCCGGCCTGCTGGTGAAGGACGAGGGCGCGCTACCGACCGGCAGCTTCAAGGCCCGCGGCGCCGCAGTGGGCGTGTCCCGGGCTCGCGAGCTGGGCATCCGGGCGCTGGCGCTGCCGACCAACGGCAACGCCGGCAGCGCCTGGGCCACCTACGCCGCCCGCGCCGGGCTGGCCGCCACCGTGGTGATGCCGGTGGACGCGCCGCCGATCACCCGGGCCGAGTGCGTGCTGGCCGGCGCCGACCTCTACCTGGTCCGCGGCGTGATCGGCGACGCCGGCCGGATCGTGCACCGCGCCGCCGCCGAGCGCGGCTGGTTCGAGGCGGCCACGCTCAAGGAGCCGTACCGGGTCGAGGGCAAGAAGACGATGGGCCTGGAGCTGATCGAGCAGCTCGGCTGGCGGGTGCCGGACGTGATCGTCTACCCGACCGGCGGC
>JBBWZH010000214.1:0-6557 GCA_039648995.1 Mycobacteriales bacterium | reverse complement strand
CCGGCTGACGATCAAGGGCAACAGCGTCGCGGTGGTGACCGACGGCTCGGCCGTGCTCGGGCTGGGCGCGCTCGGCCCGGGCGCCGCGCTGCCGGTGATGGAGGGCAAGGCGGCGCTGTTCAAGCGGTTCGCCGGCATCGACGCCTGGCCGATCTGCCTGGACACCACCGACCCGGACCAGATCGTCGAGGTGGTGCGGTGCATCGCGCCCGGGTTCGGCGGCATCAACCTGGAGGACATCAGCGCGCCGCGGTGCTTCGAGATCGAGCGCCGGCTGCGGTCCATTCTGGACATCCCGGTGTTCCACGACGACCAGCACGGCACCGCGATCGTGGTGCTCGCCGCGCTGACGAACGCGCTGCGCTGGGTGCACAAGCCGCTGGACTCGGCGCGGGCCGTGGTGGCCGGCGCCGGCGCGGCCGGCACCGCGGTGGTCGACCTGCTGCTCGCCGCCGGGATGAAGCACCTGCTGGTCTGGGACAAGGAGGGCATCCTGGCGCCGGCCGACCCGGCCCTGTCGCCGGCGAAGCGGGCGGTGGCCGAGCGGACCAACCCGGCCGGCCGCACCGGCGGGCTGCGCGATGCCCTGGTCGGCGCGGACGTGTTCGTCGGGGTGAGCGCCGGCGGGGTGCTGGACGCCGAGTGGCTGAGCGGGATGGCGCCGGACGCGGTCGTCTTCGCGCTGGCCAACCCGGACCCGGAGGTGAACGTGGACGCCGCTCGCCGGGTCGCCGCGGTCGTCGCCACCGGCCGCAGCGACTACCCGAACCAGATCAACAACGTGCTCGCGTTCCCCGGCGTGTTCCGCGGTCTGCTCGACGCCCGGGCGCACCAGATCGACAGCGCGATGCTGCTGCGCGCGGCCGACGCGCTCGCGCACGTGGTCACCGACGAGCAGCTCAACGCGAACTACATCGTGCCGAGCGTGTTCGACCCGACCGTGGTGACCGCGGTCGCGACCGCGGTCGCCGGAGTGGTGGTGCGGGCCGCGGACGGCGAGGTCAACGGGTAGCGACGTTCCAGTCGGCGGCCAGCGCGTCGCGCAGGGCCTGCCGCTTGACCCGGCCGCGCAGCCGGTCGAAGAACACCATGCCGTTGAGGTGGTCGGTCTCGTGCTGCATGCACCGCGCCAGCTGCCCGCCGTCACCGACGACGGTCACCGGCGCGCCGGTCATGTCCAGCCCCTCCACCACCGCGTGCGACGCCCGCGGGTTCGGGTAGTACAGCTCCGGCATCGACAGGCAGCCCTCGTACCCGTCGTCCGCCGCGCCGCCCATCTCCACCAGCCGCGGGTTCACCACGTGCCCGCTGTGCCGCAGCCCCGCCCCGTCGGTGCAGTCGTACACGAATACCGACAGCGACACCCCGATCTGGTTCGCCGCCAGCCCCGCACCCTCGGCCGCGTACATCGACACGAACAGGTCCTCAACCAGCCGCGCCAGCGCCTCGTCGAACTCCGTCACCGCATCCGTCGGCGTCCGCAGCACCGGATCCCCCAGGTACCGGATCCGCCGCACCGTCCCACCCGCCCGCACCATCCCGCAATCGTAGATCGTCCTGACACCCGGCTCATTCGTCCCACGATCATGCCCAGCGGCAGGCTGTCCGGATCCACGGTCACTGCGCGGTGTGGCGGCCGGACCAGGTCCAGGGGTAGCCGGGGTCTTCGCAGGACTGGGCGGGTTCGGTGAGGTCGAGGGGGTGGAAGGTGTCGAGCATGACGGCGAGTTCGTCGAAGAACTCGACGCCGAGGGAGCGGTCGGGGGCGCCGGGCTGCGGGCCGTGGGTGAAGCCGCCGGGGTGCAGGGAGATGGAGCCCTGCTCGATGCCGGCGCCCTTGCGGGCCTCGTAGTCGCCGCCGGTGTAGAAGAGCACCTCGTCCGAGTCGACGTTGGCGTGGTTGTACGGGACTGGCACCGCCAGCGGGTGGTAGTCGACCTTGCGCGGGACGAACGAGCAGATCACGAAGTTCGGGCCGGCGAACGTCTGGTGCACCGGCGGCGGCTGGTGCACCCGCCCGGTGATCGGCTCGAAGTCGGCGATGTTGAACGCGTACGGGTAGAGGCAGCCGTCCCAGCCGACCACGTCGAACGGGTGCCGCGCGTAGGTGTAGCGGGTGGTGCCCTGCCGATGCCGGACCAGCACGTCCACGTCGGTGCCCTCGACGGTCAGCGGCCCGGTCGGCCCGCGCAGGTCCCGCTCGCAGAAGGGGGCGTGTTCCAGGAACTGCCCGCGCTCGGACAGGTACCGCTTCGGCGGCCCGATGTGCCCGCGCGCCCGGATCACCAGCGTCCGGAGTGGACTGTCGCCGGTCGGCAGCCAGCGGTGCGTGGTGGACGTCGGCAGCAGCACGTAGTCGCCGGCCCCGACGGTGAGCGCGCCGAACACGGTCTCCAGCACCGCGGCGCCGCTCTCCACGTACACGCACTCGTCGCCGGTGGCGTTGCGGTACAGCGGCGACGGCCGGTCGGCCACCGCGTAGCTCAGCTCCACGTCGGCGTTGACCAGCAGCGGCTGCCGGCCGGTGATCGGATCGGCCGGGCCGGCGTCCAGCTTGTGCGTGCGGAAGTGCCGGGGGAGCAGCGGCCGGTTCGGCACCGCCCGCACCGGTGGCTCGTCCACCACCCGCGCGTCGACGATCGCGGTCGGCAGGTGGCGGTGGTAGAGCAGCGCCGAGTCGGCGGAGAACCCCTCGACGCCCATCAGCTCTTCGGCATACAGCCCGCCGTCGGGGTTGCGGAACTGGGTGTGGCGCTTCGGCGGGATCTCGCCCACCCGGCGGTAGTACGGCATCGGACCGACCTCCAGAAGCTGGTCCCCTCACCGTTCGTCAGCCCGGCCGAGCTGTCAACCGGAGCGCGCCGCACTCAATCGGCTACGGCGCGTACGAGCACCGCGACCGGCGACCGCGGCCCGAACGGGGTAGCGTCGCTACCGTGACCACCGCCCCGCCGACCCACTGGCCTGACACGCCAGCCGGCCCCGCGGGCGCGGTGCCTCCGGTGTTGTTCGAGCTGATCGACGACGCCGCGGTCTTCCCACCCGGCAACGCGCCGATGGGCGACGCCGTGCTCGGGCACCGGGCGCAGCACGCCGGCCCGTACGGCGACGTGGTCGGCCGGTTCGTGTGCCCGGCTTCGCGCATCCCGGAGCTGCGCGCCTGGCTGGACGTCGGCGCCGACCGGCACCACCCGCTCGCCGGCGCCGCGCCGATCCGGGTCTCGGTGGTCGCCGACACCGGCTCCGCCGGGCTGCCCCGGGCGATGGCGGACGTGGCGGCCGACCCGCGGCTGGTGTTGGAGGCGGTGGAGGTGTCGCTGCCGGCGGTCGCCTCGGGCCGGGCGGCGCTGGTCGCGGCCACCCACCGGGTGCTGGCCGCGGTGCCGACCGCGCTGGCCGCGTACGTGGAGCTGCCGCTCGCGGAGAACTGGGAGACCGTGCTGGACGTGCTGTCCTCCGCCGGCCGCGGGGCGAAGCTGCGCACCGGCGGGGCGTCCGCGGCCGCGTTCCCGACCGAGGTGCAGGTGGCCGCGGTGCTCACCGCCTGCTCACCCCGGCAGGTGCCGCTCAAGTGCACGGCCGGCCTGCACCGGGCCGTCCGGCACCGCGACCCGCGGACCGGCTTCGAGCATCACGGCTTCCTCAACCTGCTGGTGGCCGCCGCGCTGGCCCGGGCCGAGTCCGACCCGATCCCGGCACTGGCCGAACGCGACGGCCGGCGGCTGGCGGCGGAGGTTGCCGCCGGGCCGCCGGACGTCCGCAAGCTGCTGGCCGCGTTCGGCTCGTGCAGTATCGACGAGCCGGTGGCCGACCTGCGCGAGTTCGGTCTGTTGTAGACAGATGGCCGACTGCTGGGTCCCGGTGCCGGACGGCTCGCCGTTCCCGCTGGAGTGCCTGCCGTACGGGGTGTTCGTCCCACCCGGCACCGTCGGCGTCGACCAGGCCCGGGTCGGCGTGGCGATCGGCGAGTCCATTGTGGACGTTGCCGCGGTGCTGCGGCAGGACGACCCGGCGGTGGCGGTCAGCTTCGACCGGCCGGCGCTGAACCGGTTCCTGACGATGGGCCCGACCGTGTGGGCGGCGGTCCGGGAGCGGCTGACCGACCTGCTCACCGACAGCCGGCAGCGGCACCGGGTCGCGTCGTCGCTGGTACCGCTGGCCGGTACCCGGTTGCTGCTGCCGTTCGCGGTGGCCGACTACGTCGACTTCTTCTCGTCCGAGCAGCACGCCGTGAACATGGGCCGGATGCTGCGCCCGGACGACGAGCGGCCGCTGCAGCCGAACTGGAAGCACCTGCCGGTCGGCTACCACGGCCGGGCCGGCACGGTGGTGGTCTCCGGCACCCCGGTGGTCCGGCCCTACGGGCAGCGCCTGGCGGCGGGGGAGGAGCGGCCCAGCTACGGCCCGTCCGCCCGGCTGGACATCGAGGCCGAGGTCGGCTTCGTCGTGGGGCTGCCGTCCTCGCTGGGCAACCCGGTACGCCCGGACGAATGGCGCGACCACGTCTTCGGCGTGGTGCTGGTCAACGACTGGAGCGCCCGGGACATCCAGGCCTGGGAGTACCGGCCGCTCGGCCCGTTCCTGGCGAAGTCCTTCGCCACCTCCATCTCGCCCTGGGTGGTGCCGCTGGCCGCGCTGGAGCCCTCCTTCGTCCCGGCGCCGCGGCAGGACCCGGAACCGCTGCCACACCTGCTCCCCGCCGGCCACGCACTCGACCTGCGGCTGGAGATCGCGTTGAACGGGCACCCGGTCTCGCACCCGCCGTTCGCCGGCATGTACTGGACCCCGGCCCAGCAACTCGCCCACCTCACCAGCAACGGCGCGACGCTGCGGTCCGGCGACCTGTTCGCCTCGGGCACGGTCTCCGGCGCCGCCGCCGACGAGCGCGGTTCGCTGATGGAGCTGTCCTGGAACGGCGAGACCCCGATCACGCTGCCGGACGGCGGCACCCGCTCGTTCCTGGCCGACGGCGACACGGTCACGATCACCGGCTGGGCCAGCGGCCGCGACGGCACCCGGATCGGCCTGGGCGCCGTCACCGGCACCGTCCACCCGGCGCCCTGACGGCCGGCCCGGCTCGGCGCCCCGCCGGCGCCCGATCCGCACCGCGTCGCCCGGCCGGCCGACGCGGCGGGAACGGTCGCGCAGCCGCTAGGCTCACCGCCCATGCCTGGATCGCCGCCCATCCGGTTCGCCTACCTCGGCCCGGCGGGCTCATTCGCGGAGGCGGCGCTGCGCCGGTTGCCGGCCGCCGGCAGCGGCGTGCTGCTGCCCGAGCCGACCGGGCCGGCCGCGATCGAGGCGGTGCGCACCGGCGCGGCCGACCTCGCGCTGGTGCCGCTGGAGAACTCGGTTGAGGGCGCGGTCGCGTCCACTTTGGACGAACTGGCCAACGGCGAGCCGCTGGTGATCACCCGCGAGGTGTTCCTTCCGGTCACGTTCGCGCTGCTGGGCCGGCCCGGCACCGAGCTGGCCGGGATCCGGACGGTCGCCAGCCACCCGCACGGCGAGGCGCAGTGCCGGGCCTGGCTGCGGGCGCACGTGCCGGCGGCTGTGGTCGCGTTCACCGGGTCGACGTCCGGCGCGGCCGCGGCGGTCGCGGCCGGTGAGTTCGACGCGGCGGTCGCCGCGCCGGTGGCCGCGCAGCACCACCGGCTGGCGGTGCTGGCCGAGGACATCGCCGACAACCCCGGCGCGGTGACCCGGTTCGTGCTGCTGTCCCGGCCGGCCCCGCCGCCGCCGCGCACCGGCAACGACAAGACCACGGTGGTCGCGTTCATCCGCGACGACCACACCGGCGCGCTGCTTGAGGTACTCATGGAGTTCGCGGTGCGCGGCGTCAACCTGACCCGGATTGAGTCGCGGCCGACCAAACAGCGGATCGGCCGGTACTGCTTCTCTATCGACTGCGAGGGCCATCTGGACGACGCCCGCGTCGGCGACGCGCTGACCGCGGTCCGCCGCATCTGTGCCGACGTCCGCTTCCTCGGCTCCTACCCGCGTGAGGACGGCTCGCCGACGCCACTGCCGCCCGGCCGCGACGAGGGCGACTTCGCCGCCGCCGCCGCCTGGCTCGCCCGCATCCGCACCGGCCAGCCCGGCTAGGGTCGACCAGGGGGTGCGGCCGGCGAGCGGCCCCGGGTCAGCGTCGCATCAGCCCCAAGTCAGCCGTGCGGACTAGGTTTCCTGCGCACGTGGCCGCGGTTGAGGGAAGGGCGCTATCGGCCATGAGTAGCCGAGCAGCACCGGCCGTGTCGCGCCGGCCACGCGTCTGTCCGGTCCGGGACGCGGCCGGCTGGCGGGGGCCGGTCGGCCGCCGCCGTCACCGATCACCTCGAAACGGAGTACGAACGTGCGCAAGGTTCTTGTTCTCACCGGCGTGGCCGGCCTGCTGATGCTGGCCGCCGGCGGCAAGGAAGACGCCGGCAGTTCCGATCCGGCGGCGGCCAAGGCCGTCGGCCTGGACACCTTCTCCGCCGACACGCCGTACCTCCTGGCGGACGACAAACACGAACCCTCATCGGAAAACATCAAGTGAGTGTGCCGACGTGAACTAG
>JBBWZH010000127.1:0-3241 GCA_039648995.1 Mycobacteriales bacterium | reverse complement strand
AGCGGGATCGCGTTCTGGAAGCCGTGCCAGTGCACGGTGTGCCCGTCAACCAGGTCCGGCCGCACGGACAGGCCCAGGTTGGTCAGCGTGATCTTGATGTCGGTCTCCTGGTCGAAGCCCATGATCGGCGCGCTGATCTGGGCCTTCCCGCGCTGCGCGGTGACCTGCGCGGCGGTCAGGCCGGTGACGTCCCGGAAGCCGAAGACGTAGAGGTTGTAGGGCGCCGGCGCCAGCGGGTCGGGCCAGAACGGGCCGATCGGCGGTGCGGTGTCCGGCATGGAGACCCAGCCGTCGGTCGCGGCCAGATGCACGTTGACGGTCGGGTTCGCCGCCGGCGGCACCCGCACCGCGGCCGGCCGGGGCGCGGCCAGCCGCCCGCCGGCCAGCCGGCCCAGCGAGATGGCTCCGGCGGCACCGAGGCCTCCGGTGAGCAGCGCGCGGCGGGTGAGCCGACCGCCATTGTCGTGTTGGCTCACGGTGACCTCCTGCGGTGCGGGCGAAACGGAACCGGACGGACGGCGGGATGGGATTCCGGGGCGGCCGCGCTGATGGCCTGGGGGGAGAGCCACGCGACCGCCCCGGAAGACTTACGGCAGCTCGTCTGCCCCGGCCTCCGGCGCCGGCAGGAACCGGGTGTCGCCGTCGTAGTCGAGAGCCGGTGCCGGCACGGTGACCGCGCCGTAGATCTGCTGCCGGGTGCCCGCGGCGACCGCCGGCGACGTGGCGTTGAGCAGGTGGTAGTCGCCGAGCAGGGTGGGCGGCACGTTCGCCGCGACGATCACGGCCTCCCGGAAGGACGGGAAGGTGCGGGAGACCAGGATCGTGGCCGACGTGTCGAACGGGAGCCGCACCCTCGGGTCCAGGCCGACCTTGTTCGTGGCCGAGGCGACGACGCCGGGGTCGAGTTGCTGCAGCAGCGTGAACGTCGGCCGGAGCGTGACCCCCGGGTCGACCGAGCCCATGTCCCAGTGCACGACGGGGTCGGCGGCCGGTGCCTGCGGCGAGCCGATGCCGGTCACGTACTGCCCGTTCCAGCTGCCGGCGCGGTTGTCCCAGAAGATGTTGTTGAACATCTTCGGGTTGCTCCAGGTCGGCGACCCGGCCGGCAGCGTCGCCTGCAGCTGGTCGCTGTTGGGCGCGGTGGCCAGCCCGGCCGGCGCGGCCCGGCCGTTGCTGGTCACCGCGGTCGCGGTGGTGATGTTCTTCATCACGGTGTTGTTGACCAGCCGGACGTCGGTCGCGTCGTCGAGCGCGAGGCCGCCGCCCTCATGCGTGGACACATTGTTGACGATCAGATTGTTGACAATGCTGATCGGCACGTTGCCGACCTGCAGCAGCCGGATGCCGCCGCCGTCGTCGTTGGCCAGGTTGTCCTGCACCAGGTTCTCGTGCACGGTCACCCGGCCGGACCCGGCGGACAGGCCGTTCGGGTTGGCCGGCAGCTCCCCGGCGATCATGACGCCGCCGGCCTCGTCGTAGGACTGGTTGAACCAGATCCGGTTGTGCCCGATGTCGCCGCCGGTGGAGAGACCGAAGTGGCTGATCCCGCCGCCGTACTCGGCGGAGAAATTGCCGCAGATGTCGTTGTGGTCGACCGAGTAGTTGGTGGTGCCGGTGAACAGGCCGATGCCGCCGGCCAGGTTGGTGCCGCCGTTGTCGCGCACCCGGTTGCGGCTGACCGTCAGCCGGTTGTCCACAGTGGACGCGTATGGGGTGCCGACCCGGATGCCGCCGCCGTAGGAGCCGCTGTTGCCGGCGATGACGTTGTCGGTGAGGCGCAGGAAGTTCGTGCCGCCGTGCACGTACACGCCGCCGCCCTGAGTGACCTGCGCGCCGGGTGCGCCGACCGGTGTGGTCGTCTGGCCGCCGGTGGTGTTCGGCGCGGTGGCGAAGTCGGCCTGCGCGCCGCCGGTGATCGTGAAGCCGTCGATGCTGGTGAAGTTCGTCGCGGTGCCGGCGCCGGCCGGCGGCGCGAGCACGGTGACCACGGCCGAGTCGGGCACGTCCGCCGGGCCGGCGTGCGGGATTCCGGCGACCAGCGCGGTCCAGGCGGCGCCGGCCGCGTTGTCCGGGTTGAAGCCGAGCCCGTTCAGTTCGGAGCCGGCGACGAAACTGCCGTCCGGGGCGAAGCCGCCCGGGCCGACGCCCTGCAGCGTGACCGTGGAGTGCACGACGATGTTCTCGAAGTACGCGCCGCGCGGGTTGTTCGCGGTCGCGCTGCCCGGCCAGACCGCGATCACGTACTTGCGGGCGCGGTTGGCCGGCGTCGCGGTGGTGAACTGCAGCGCCGCCTGCACGGTGGCGAAGGTGCGGGCCGGCACGGCCGGCATCCCGGCCGGCGGGTTGACCTGCAGCAGTTGCGGGTTGGCCACCGTGCCGCTGCCGGCGTCGGCGCCGAGTACCTGCAGCGTCAGCCCGTTGACCGTGAGCTGCCCGTTCGCCGCCCGCACCGCGAGCACGGCCGGGCCGTTCGGGAAGAACTGGTCGACGCGGAACGTGATCGAGGTGTCAGACCAGCTCAGGATCGTCTGGGTCGGCGGGTAGCCGGCCAGCGTCGGGGTCAGCGTGACCGCGCCCGAGCCCCGGGTCGCCCCGAAGCCGCGGCCGGTGATCGTCACCGTGCGGTCCGCGGCCGACGCGTTGAACCGCGTGTACGGGCGGGACACCCGGAAGATCTGCGGCGTGGTAGCCGCCAGATCACACTGAACCGGGTTGACCTGCGTCGAGCCGGGCGCCACCGCGACGGCGGCGACCTGGGTGGGCGCCGTGTCGCTCACCGTGTAGAGCCCCGGCCAGGCCTGGAAGTTCGTCGCGATCGTGCGGAACCGGGAGTTGTAGTTCGCGTTCACGTGCCCGGGCTGGCCGGGGTCGTTGCCCACGAAGCGGTACATGTTCGGGCACGGTCCGGCCGGCAGCGGGCAGTTGTAGGTGGACGTGGACGGCTCCAGCGCCTCGTACATGCCGTTGAAGTCGGTGTCCACGGTGTCGACCAGCCGGCCGCTCCAGTCGTAGATGCCCATCGGGACGTTCGGCAGGCCCTGCGCCTCGCCGTAGCCGACGCTGCGCTTGTCGTAGGTCAGGCCGAGGTCGTTGATGGTCAGGCCCCAGAAGTGGGTCGGCAGCGGCACCTCGGTGAACAGGCTGAAGTTGGGCGCGACCGCCTGCCCGCCGCGCAGTGTCACCAGCAGGTTGTCGCACAGCGGCCGGGCCTGGCCCTCGAACGGGCTGCCGCCGCCGTCGA
>JBBWZH010000096.1:0-16144 GCA_039648995.1 Mycobacteriales bacterium | reverse complement strand
CGGCTCGGGTTCGCCGCGGAGCAGGGCGCGGAGGCGGGCCACGCGGGCGGTCAGGGGGCGTTCGGCGCCGTGGTCGGAGGGGGCATAGTAGTCGCGGCCGGCGATGGGGTCGGGGGCGTACTGCTGGGTGGCGACGCCGGTCGGGGTGTCGTGCGAGTACTGGTAGGTGGCGCCGTGGCCGATGCGGGCGGCGCCGCGGTAGTGCGCGTCGCGTAGGTGCGCGGGGACCGGCCCGGCGAGGCCGGCGCGGATGTCGGCGCTGGCGGCGCCCATCGCGGTGATCACCGAGTTCGACTTCGGGGCGAGCGCCAGGTAGATGACCGCGTGGCTGAGGTTGATCGCGGCCTCGGGCAGGCCGATCATCTGCACCGCCTGGGCGGCGGCGACGGCCAGCGGCAGCGCGGCGGGGTCGGCCATCCCGATGTCCTCGGACGCCAGGATGACCAGCCGGCGGGCGATGAAGCGGGGGTCCTCGCCGGCCTCGATCATCCGGGTCAGGTAGTGCAGCGACGCGTCCACGTCCGAGCCGCGCAGCGACTTGATGAACGCCGAGGCCACGTCGTAGTGCTGGTCGCCGTCCCGGTCGTAGCGGACGGCGGCGCGGTCGACCGCGGCCTCCAGCGTGGGCAGGTCGATCACCGCGGCGCCCTGGCCGGACGCGGCGCCGGCGCCGGCCTCCAGCGCGGTCAGCGCCCGCCGGGCGTCCCCGCTGGCGATCCGGAGCAGATGCGCGAACGCGTCGTCGGCCAGCGTCAGGGTGCCGCCGAGGCCGCGCTCGTCGGCCAGCGCGCGGCGCACCACGACCCGGATGTCCTCTTCGGACAACGGCTCGAGGGTGATCAGCAGCGACCGGGACAGCAACGGCGCGACCACCGAGAAGAACGGGTTCTCGGTCGTCGCCGCGACGAGCGTGACGATCCGGTCCTCCACCGCGCCGAGCAGCGAGTCCTGCTGGGTCTTGGAGAACCGGTGCACCTCGTCGATGAACAGCACGGTCTGCCGGCCGCTCATGCCCAGCGACTCGCGGGCCTCCGCGATCACCGCGCGGACGTCCTTGACCCCGGCGGTCAGCGCCGAGAGCTGCACGAACCGGCGCCTGGTCGCGTGCGAGACGACGTGCGCGATCGTGGTCTTCCCGGTGCCCGGCGGCCCCCACAGGATCAGCGACATCGGCTGGTCCCCCTCGACCAGCCGGCGCAGCGGGGTGCCCGGGCCGAGCAGGTGCCGCTGCCCGACGATCTCGTCCAGGGTGCGCGGCCGCATCCGGACGGCGAGCGGCGCGGCCGCGGCGGCGGCGTCGTCCGCCGCCGCGTCGAACAGCGTGTCGCCGGCCACCCGCCGACCCTAGCCGGCCGGGACCCAGCCGCCACCCGTCGCCCCGTCGCGGCCGGCCGGCCGCTACTCCGACAGGGCGGCCTTGGCGATCACCTTGTCCGGCCGGACCCGGATCAGCAGCTCGCCGGGCACCGCGTTCCGCCTGCCGAACTCCTCGGCCCGGTCGGCGCCCATGTACCGGGCGCCGAGCTTGATCGCGGCGTCCAGCAGCGGGCCCATCTCCTCGGACACCGTCGCGGTGCCCTCGATCAGCACGAACGAGAACGGCGGCCGCTCGTCGTCGACGCAGATCGCGACCCGCGGGTCGGTGGTCAGCGCGCGGCCCTTGACGGTGTCCTTGCCGGTCGTGAAGACCAGGTCGCCGCCGTCCAGCACGAACCAGACCGGCGCCACATGCGGCCGCCCGTCGGGCCGCGTCGTGGCGACCTTGCCGGTCCGGGTGCCCTCGGCGACGAACGCCTGCCACTCCTGCTCGCTCATATCCCGCACGGGCCGAGCCTAGCCACCCGACTGCGGGCTCACCTCTTGTAGGTGGCGAGCAGGGCGTGGCCGGAGCGGGTGCCGGCGGCGGTGGCCGCCTCGGCCTTGCCGACCCCGGTCGGGTAGCCGGACTCGATCAGGCCGGCGACGACGAACCCGGTGGACGCGGGCACGCCGGCCGGGACCCGGAACGGCCGCTGGAACCGGCGCTGCCCCGGCTTGGCCGGCACCATCGTCACGGTCACCGTGGCGGTGCCCGGCGCGGCGAGCGCCTGTACGACGCCGGCGCCGTACCGGGGCGCGACGCAGCGGCTCACCGAGAGCGGGACCTTCGGTGCGGCCGCCCGGCCGAGCTGGACGACGTCGGCGCACAGCACCTTGCCGTCCAGCCGGACCACCACCGACAGCAGCCGCTCGGCGCCGGTGGTCACCTCGTAGCTCTGCGACTGGAACACGTGCCCGCGGGCCGGCCCGGCCTTGGCCCGCCAGCTGAAACGTGGCCCGAGCGACGCCACCCGGGCCGGCCGGTGCAGCAGCTTGGTGATGAACCGGCCATCGGAGAACCACCCGTAGCTGGGCGCTGCCGGGCCGGCGACCGCCAGCGTCGGTGTGCCGTACTCCAGGGTGTCCGGCTGCGCGGTCAGCCGCTCCGCGTTGACCAGGCCGCTACCGCCCAGCAGGCCGGGCGCCGCCGACCCGGCCGGTGGGCTGGCCGTGCCGGTCGGCACGCCCGCGGGCACGCCCGCCGGGGCGGCCGGCGCGGTCGGGTCGAGCACGATGACGTAGGTCTGGCCGGGCGGGTCCAACGGCTCGGAAAAGCCGGTGCTGTCCACGTCGAGCCGGTGCAGCGGCGTCAGCGCGGGCTTGCCGGCGCCGCCGGCCCGGGTGTAGAGCGCGGTGCCGGGGGCCGGCGGACCGAGCAACCGCAGCCGCACCGGGGCCGCCCCGGCCGGCGGACCCGGGCCACCCGCCGGCGCGCTGGCCGTGCCCGGGACGCCGGCGGCCGAACTGCCGGTGGCCGGGTCGCCGGTGCCCGGCTGGTCCGTGCCCGTGGTCGGGCCGCCGTCGACGACGGCGAGGACGGGGATGCGCGGCACCACCGGGTCGGTCCGGGTGAGCCGCAGCCCGGTGCCGCCGGCGAGGCCGGTCACCTCGGCGACCCGCGCCTGGCCGGCCGGGTCGAGGCCCTGCAGCAGCACCAGCCGCGCGGCACCGACCTCGCCGGCGTACAGCACGCTGACCGCGTCCCGCGGGCGCTGCTCCGCCGGGACGCCCGCCTGCCACGCGGCGAGCGCCGCCCGCAGCAGTTGCTGGTCGCCGGCGAGCGCGCCGCGCGCCGGCCAGTCGAGCAGCCCGCGCGCCGCGGCGTCGGCGGCCGGCGTGGTCGGCGGCACCGGCGCCGCCTCCCCGTCCCGCCCGGCGCCGACCTTGGCCGGCACCGCGACCGCCACCACCGCCACGACCACCACGGTCGCCGCCCAGCCCGCCCGGACCGTCCGCCGGTGCCGCCGCTCCCGCCGTACCCGCGCGAACACGTCCGCCGGGGAGACCCGCCGCACCTCACCCGCGCCCGCGGCGGGCAGGCCGGCCACGCCGCCAGCAGAGGCGGCCGGGCCGGCACCGGCGGACGGGCCGGCAGCGGGCGGGCCGGCAGGCGGAGCGGCGGCGGACGGGCCGGCAGCGGGCGGCCGGGCGGCAGCGGACGGCCGGGCGGCAGGCGCCCCGGCAACGGACGGGGCGGCGGCGGGCGGCGGGGCGGCAAGGGCCGGCGGCAGCAGGTCTTCGGGGCGGCCGCGGCCGCGCAGGATGCGGCCGAGGGCGGCCAGGCCGACCGCGGCCTCGGCGGCGACCGCGTCCGGGCCGGTGTCGAGCCGGTCGGCGATCTCAGCGTCGGACAGGTCGCCGGCGTAGCGCAGCACCAGCACCGCGCGCCGGCGCACGGGCAGCCCGGCCAGCGCCCGCCAGACCACGTCGGTACCGTCCTGCGCCACGGCCGGGGCCGGCCCCGCGGCCCGCCCCGATCGGGACGAGACCCGCGGCCGGTGCAGCAGCGCGGTCAGGATGGTCCGGCGGGCCAGATCGTCGGCACCGTCCGGGTCGAGCGCGCGCCAACGCCGGTAGGCCGCCGCCAGGCCCTGCTCGGCGAGGTCAGCGGCCCGGACCGGGTCGCCGCAGAGCTGGTGGGCGTACCGCAGCAGTTCCGGCGTCCGCGCCTCGACGAATTCACCGAACGCCTGCTCGTCCCGCATCTCCCCCACCATGTGTCGCTGGCGTGGCCTGCCCGCCGGGGGCCGGCGGCGGTGTCAGCGTAGGGGGTGCGGGCCGCCGATGGGCGACCCCGTCCGGGTCAAACCTCGCAGGTCAGCCAGCCGGACGAGGTGGCGCGTCGACGCCGGCCTCGCGCCGCTGGGCCGACGTGATCGGGGTCGGGGCGCCGGTCAGCGGGTCACCACCGGAGGCGGTCTTGGGGAACGCGATCACCTCCCGGATCGACTCGGTCCCGGTCAGCAACGTGCAGACCCGGTCCCAGCCGAACGCGATGCCGCCGTGCGGCGGTGGGCCGTACTGGAACGCCTCCAGCAGGAAGCCGAACTTGGACTCCGCCTCGTCCTTGGACAGGCCGATCACGTCGAAGACCCGCTGCTGCGTCTCCGAGCGGTGGATACGGATCGACCCGCCGCCGATCTCGCTCCCGTTGCAGACGATGTCGTACGCCAGTGCCAGCGCGACCGCGGGCTCGTCGGTGAACCGGTCGGCCCACTCCGGCGCTGGCGAGGTGAACGGATGGTGCACCGCCGTCCAGCCGCCGGCGCCGTCCGATTCGAACATCGGCGCGTCCACGACCCAGGTGAACGCCCAGGCCGGCGTCTCGGGGCGGTCGAGCAGCCCGACCCGGCGGGCGATTTCCAACCGGGTCGCCCCCAGCGTCGCCTGCGCCTCGGCGGCCACCCCGGCGGCGAAGAAGATGCAGTCACCGGGCACGGCGCCGGTCGCGGCGGCGAGCCCGGAGAGCTCCACGGGCGACAGGTTCTTCGCCACCGGCCCGCGCGGCTCGCCGGTCTCCGCGTCGAGCAGCACGTAGGCCAGCCCGCGGGCGCCACGCGAGCGCGCCCACTCCTGCCACCCGTCCAGCTCGCGCCGGGCCTGCGCGGCACCGCCGGGCATCACCACCGCGCCCACGTATGGCGCCTGGAACACCCGGAACTCGGTCGCGCCGAAGTAGGTCGTCAGGTCGACCAGCTCCAGCCCGAATCGCAGGTCCGGCTTGTCCGAGCCATACCGGGCCATCGCCCGCGCGTAGCTGATCCGCGGGATCGGCCGGGGCACCTCGTACCCCGCCAGCTCGGACCAGAGTCGGGCCACGATGTCCTCGGCGACCTCGATCACGTCGTCCTGCTCGACGAATGACATCTCGATGTCCAGCTGGGTGAATTCCGGCTGGCGGTCGGCGCGGAAGTCCTCGTCCCGGAAGCAGCGGGCGATCTGGTAGTAGCGCTCGAACCCGGCCACCATCAGCAGCTGCTTGAACAACTGCGGCGACTGCGGCAGCGCGTACCAGGTACCCGGCTGCAGCCGCACCGGGACCAGGAAGTCGCGCGCGCCCTCGGGCGTGGACCGGGTCAGGTACGGCGTCTCCACCTCGACAAAGTCGCGCGCGGCCAGCGCGTCGCGGGCGACCCGGTTGGCGGCCGAGCGCAGCCGCAGCGCGCGGGCCGGGCCGCTGCGGCGCAGGTCGAGGTAGCGCCACTTGAGCCGGGCCTCCTCGCCGATCTCGGCGGCCCGCGACTCCTCCACCGGGAACGGCAGCGGCGCCGCCTCGCTGAGCACCTCCAGCCCGGTCGCGGTCAGCTCGATCTCGCCGGTGGGCAGGTCCGGGTTCTCGTTGCCGGCCGGCCGCGGCCCGACCGTGCCGGTCACCGACACGCAGAACTCGGCCCGCAGGTGGTGCGCGGCGGCCGCCATGGCACCTTCCCGGAACACCACCTGCAGCACGCCGGACGAGTCGCGCAGGTCGACGAAGATGACCCCGCCGTGGTCCCGCCGGCGGGCCACCCAGCCGGCGAGCGTGACGGTCTGCCCGGCGTCGGTCGCGCGCAGCGAACCGGCGTCGTGGGTGCGGATCACGGCAGGTCTCCTCTACGAATCCTCGGTCGTACGGGTGGGGCGGGGGTCGGCTCAGCCGGCGGCCGCCGCGGCCAGGCGCAGGTACGGGTTCGTGGCCCGCTCCTCGCCGATCGTGGTCTCCGGGCCGTGGCCGGCGAGCACCTGGGTCGGGTCGGGCAGCGGCAGCACCACCCGGGCCAGCGAGCGCATCATCGCCTGCTCGCTGCCACCGGGCAGGTCCACCCGGCCGATCGAGCCGGCGAAGAGCAGGTCGCCGGAGAAGAACAGCGGGCCGTCCGGCCCGTCCAGGCTGAACGCGACCGACCCGGGGGTGTGCCCGGGCGCGTGCCGGACGGTCAGCTCCAGCCCTGCCAGCGGCAGCACCGCACCGTCGGCCAGCGGCCGCACGTCGGCCGGCTCGGCGAACGTGAGCCCGCCGACGCCGAAGATCGGCGCGCCGCGCGGCAGCCCGATGCCCGACCAGGGGTCGGCCAGCTGGGCCCGGTCGGACGGGTGGATGTACGCGGGCACGTCGCGGGCGCCGCACACCGGCAGCACCGAGTAGGTGTGGTCGAGGTGGCCGTGGGTGAGCAGGACCGCGACCGGGTGCAGCCGGTGCTCGGCCAGCAGGTCGTCCAGCCGCTCGACCACGTTGATCCCCGGGTCGATCACCACGCACTGCTCGCCCGGCCCGGGGGCCACGACGTAGCAGTTGGTGGCGGTCATGTCGGCCGGAAACCCGGTGACGAGCACGGACAACCCCCACGCGGTCGGCTCGGTGGACTCGGCCGGGGTGCCGGCCGAACCCCCTCAGCCTACGAGAGCCGGCCACCCGCGCGCCGCCGACTTCCCGCTCACCGCCCGCCGACCACCTGCGTCTCCACCACAGTGATCGGGAACGGCGTGCCGAGGTCCGCCAGCACGAGGTCGGCGCCGGGGATGTCGACCGGCGCGCCGTTGACCTCGTAGCGGACCGTCCAGTGCCGCGTCACCTGGCCGTCGTAGCGCGGCGACATCGCGGTGTACCGGTGCGTGCAGCCACCGTCGGCACCCTCGGTGTACGGCTGGCCCGCGCCGGTGCATGTGATCACGCCGGAGCCGTCGCCCGGATCCCACTCGGTGGCGGCCGGGGTCGCGATCGCGACCAGCCCTTCGGCCGAGGTGCCGCGTTGGACGCCGAACGTCGCCGGATCGAGCCAGAACCAGGTGTCGAGTGCGACCACGGCCTTGGTGGTGGGGCTGTGCTCGATGCCGGCAGTGGGCGGCACGATCCGCCCGAGCGCCTCCTGCGCCTGCACGATCAACGGTCGCGGTTGCGCGCCGCCGGTCAGGATGAGGGTCGGTGTGCCGAACGGGCCGCATACCCCTGCATTGCAGAAGGTGCAGGCTTGCGCGACCCACTCCTGGCCGGGCGGTGCCGGCGTGGTCGGCGGGGCCAGCGGGACGATGTTGTCCTTGATCGCGCAGGCCTCGCTGCCGGCGCAGTAGTACGCGCCGAACCCCGGCACCGGTGCCGGGGTGGGCACGATGCCGCAGGCCAGCCGCGGGTCTTCGCCGCCCGGGTCGCCCGGCTGGCCGGGCGTGATGGTCTTGCACTTGCGCTCGTAGACGACGGTCCCGTCCGGCCCCTTCACCGGCTCGTTCCAGCAGTACTGATCGTCGGCGGCGGCCGGCGCCGGGCGCACGACCGTGACCGTGGCGCCCGCCGCGACCAGCGCGGCCAGCGCCAGCAGCGTCGGCACCCACCGGCGCAGCAGGCTTCCCACCATCGTCAGCACGCTCCCGAGATAGAACTACTCACCACTATCCAACTCCCCGCGCCCCGGCGTAAGCCGAATCGTCCTCTGTACCGGCCGGTGCCGCCCTGCTCGGTCGCCGCGATGGGTCGACCGGTGCGCAGGCTCACCGGGTTCCACTCGGAGATGTCGTAGCAGTCGTCCACCACCGCCGTGGCGCCGGAAGCGGCGGAGACCCGCGGTTGGTGCGTGACGGTGCCGCGGATGCTGATCTGCTGCTGCCGGTTGCGGGCGACCGCGTTGCGCACCTTGGTCAGCTCGGCGCCGGCGGCGTGCCGGGCCAGCACCGGGTCGGCCGGGTTCGCGGCCCGGTGCGCGTGGATCACCGCGTCCCAGTAGGCGAGGTATGCGGCCAGCACCGGGGCGCCAGGACCCGTACTTGTCTGGGTCGGGCTGGGCGCTGCGGTCGGGCCGCTGCCTTCCGGCAGCGGGGTAGGCGCCGAGCCGCCGCCGCAACCGACCAGCGCGGCACCGAGCGCCAGCAGACCGACGCACGACCACCCCCGCACCGACATCGCGCCCCGCTCCCCTCGCGACGCGTTCCTGGCGTCGCATCCGCCTCGCCGGCCCGTGAGTCTACCGCAGTTCATTACAACAGCGGCTAATTGGACATAGCTGACACGACCCTCATGCTGCCTGCCGGGGATGCTCTTCACCACGCCTCGTACACTCCGCAGAATTCGCCACCCGCATCAGCACCCACCCGCGCAGCACTGAGGAGTCACCGTGCCGACGAGCAAGCAGCGCCGCGAAACGGCGCGTCGACGGCTGGAGCGCCAAATCCAGCGCCGACAGGAGGTCGCGGCCCGGCGCCGACGCCGGAACGTCGTCATCGCCGCGGCGCTCAGCGTGCTGGTCGTCGTTGGCGCGGTGTGGCTGATCGTGGTCAAGGTCGGCGACAACAACACCTCCGCGGCGGCCGCGCCGAGCGCGACGCCCACGGCCACCCCGACCGGCTCCGCCGCTCCGACGCCGACCGCGACGCCGGCGCACGCGCCGCGGAAGACCAGCGGCCCGTGCGCGTACACGGAGACCAACCAGACGCTCACGAACCCGAACGCCAAGGACGTCGGCCTGCCGCCGGACCCGAAGCCGACCCCGGCCACCGGCAAGGTCCCGGTCACGTTCAAGTCGAACCAGGGCACGATCGTGGTCACGCTCGACCGGGCATCCGCGCCGTGCGCCGTGCAGAGCTTCCTCTACCTGGTCAGCAAGAAGTTCTTCGACAACACGCCGTGCCCGCGGGTCTCGTCCAAGGCCAAGGACGGGCTGGGTGTGCTGCAGTGCGGTGACCCGAGCGGCACCACCGCCGGCGGCCCGACGTACCAGTACAAGGAAGAGAACCTGAGCAAGGCCAGCTACAGCGTCGGCACGGTGGCGATGGCCAACGGCGGCGCCGGCACCACCGGCAGCCAGTTCTTCATCATGCACGAGGACGGCACCGGGCTCGGCAAGAACTACTCGGTGATCGGCAAGGTCACCCAGGGCCTCGACGTGGTGCAGAAGGTCGCCAAGGGCGGCAACGACGGCAGCAACCAGGCCGGCGGCGGCAAGCCGAAGCTGCCGATCACGTTCAGCACCGTGACCGCGCCAGCCTGACGGTTTCCTGGCGGTCGGGGTGGTGCCGGGACGAACGGGGCCACCCCGACCCGCCGCCGGCGGTGGGCCGACCGTGCCCGGGTCGCACGCCGTACCCGGACGGTGACCGCCCGGTCGCCAGCGGCTAACGTGATCAGCACCATGTTGACCATCGGCTCGCCGCGGCGCCGCGCCACGCTGACGGTCGCCGTGGCCGCGCTGGTCGCCGTGTCCTGCTCCGCGGGTGGGCCGGACACGCCCGCGGCCCCGCGCACCACGGCACCGGCCGGCACCGCCACCACCCCGCCGGCGACCGACCCCGCCGCGGCCACCGACCCGGTCCGCCTGGTGCTGCGGCCGGTGCCGGTGAACGTGCCGGTGACGCTGCGGCAGGCGCCGTTCGACCGCGTCCGGCAGCTGTCGATCCCGGTCGGCTGGCACATCTCCGTCTACGCGCGGCTGCCGAAGGCGCGGTTCATGGCGGCCACCCCGGACGGCAACCTGCTGGTGTCGCAGCCGTCCACGGGTTCGGTGCTGCTGGTGCGCCGCGGCGCCGACGGCACCGGGCAGGTCAGCCCGTTCCTCACCGGCCTGAAGCTGCCGCACGACCTGGTGTTCGCGACCATCGGCGGCCAGTCCTGGCTGTATCTGGCGCAGAGCGACCAGGTGCGGCGGTACCCCTACCGGAACGGCGACCTGACCGCGCAGGCCGGCCAGACCGTCGTCAGCGGCCTTCCGGACGCCAGTACGCCGGAGCTCGGCGGCGCCTACGCGCACGCGCTGAAGAACATCGCGATCGGTCCGGACGGCCGGCTGTACCTGTCGATCGGGTCCAGCTGCAACGTCTGCGCCATCGACACGCAGAGCACTCCGCGCCGGGCCGCGATCTACCGGTACAGCCCGACCGGCGGCGACGCCGAGCTGTTCGCCACCGGCCTGCGCAACGCCGAGGGTCTGGCCTTCGTCCCGAACTCCAGCGACCTCTGGGCGGTCGTGAACAACCGGGACAACGTGGCCTACCCCTACCACCGGGACAGCGACGGCGACGGCTCGGACGACTACGGCAAGGTGCTGCCCGCGTACGTGAACAACCACCCGCCGGAGCTGTTCGTGCACGTGCGGCAGGGCGGCTTCTACGGCTGGCCGTTCTGCAACCCGACCCCGGACGGGGCGCCGGACCTGCGTGACCTGCCGTTCGACCGGGACGTGCAGACCAACCCCGACGGGCACGTCGACTGCGGTCGCGCCACCCCGATCGACCAGGGCATCCAGGCCCACTCCGCGCCGCTGGGGCTGACGTTCCTGGCCGGCACCACCGCGCCGGCGAAGGTCCGCGGCGGCGCGCTGGTCGGGCTGCACGGCTCGTGGAACCGGACCCGGCGCACCGGCTACAAGGTCGCCTGGTTCGGCTGGGACAACACCGCCGGCCGGCCCACCCCGCAGCAGGACTTCGTCGCCGGCTTCGTCGCACCCGACGGGCAGGCCGAGCGGATCTGGGGCCGCCCGGTGGACACCGCCGTCGACAAGGACGGCAGCATCCTCATCTCGGACGACTACAGCGGCACCATCTACCGCCTCACCGGACCCTGACCCACCCAGCCGCCGGGTCAGGAACCGACCGCACCGCGGGGCCCCCGGGGGCCTCGGGCCCCCGGGAAATCCGTCGCAGCCCCCCGGCGAGCGCTCTCCGTCCCCGCGCCGAGTCAGCAACCAACCGCACCGTAGGCCCCGGGGAATCCGTCCCCGACCCTGGCGAGCGCTATCCGTCCCCACGCCGGGTCAGGAACCGACCGCACCGCGGGGCCCCCGGGGGCTCGGCCCCCGGGAAATCCGTCGCAGCCCCCGGCGAGCGCTCCCCGCGAGCAGGGTTCGCCGCTAAGACGGCGCGTGCCCGCGGGACCGGACCACGACGTCCTCCGGGCCGACCTGGCCCTCGGCGACCGCGGCGTACAGCTCGTCCACCTGCCGGTGCCCCAGCTCCAGCGCGACCATCAGCAGCGACCCGTCCTCGACCGCGTCGTCCAGGCTGCGCGGCTCGGTGCGGAACACCTGGTCCAGCGCGGAGCGGCCACGTTCGATGATCACGTCCCGGCTCTGCTCGGCGAACCACTGCCGGATCTTCACGTGCGCGGTGGGCGTACGGACTATGCGCAGCCACTCGCCGGACGGGCCGGGGCTCTCCGACGGCGAGGTGAGGATCTCCACCACGTCGCCGTCGGCCAGCCGGCAGGACAGCGAGACCAGCCGGCCGTTCACCCGGGCGCCGATGGTGCGGTGGCCGATGTCGCTGCGCAGCGCGTACGCGAAGTCGATCGGGGTGACGCCGTCCGGCAGCGCCAGTGCCTCGCCGGCCGGCGCGAACACCAGGATCTCCCGGCTGCGGCCGAGGTCGGTGCGCAGCGTGCGGAAGAACTCGCCGGCGTCGTCCACCTCGCGCTGCCATTCCAGCAGCCGGCGCAGCCAGTCCAGGTCGGCCGGCCGGCCACCGGCGCCCTCGGCCAGCCGGTTGCCGGCGGCGGTGGCCTCCCGGATGTGTGCGGCGATGCCGTACTCGGCGACCCGGTGCATCGGCTCGGTGCGGATCAGCACGTCCACCGGCTCGCTGCCGGGCCCGATCACGGTCGTGTGCAGCGACTGGTACATGTTGAACTTGGGGACCGCGATGTAGTCCTTGAACCGGCCGGGCACCGGGCGCCATCGGCCGTGGATCACGCCGAGGGCGGCGTAGCAGTCAGCCGCGTCGCCCGAGACGACGGTCAGGATGCGGGCCGCGTCGAGCAGGTCACCCGACCGACCGCCGCGCTCCAGCGTGGTCTTGTACGCGGAGAACGACTGCCGCGGCCGGTCGGTGACGTTGGCCGTGATCCCCTCGGAGCGCAGCGCCGCCTGCGCCCGGCCGATCACCCCGCCGAGCAGCTTGTGCCGGGCGGGCCACCGGCCGGCCACCAACCGCACGGTCTCGGCGTACTCCGCCGGCTGCAGGGTGGCGAAACAGAGGCTTTCCAGCTCGCCCTTGAGCACGTGGATGCCGAGCCGGTCGGCCAGCGGGACCAGCACGTCCAGCGTGGCCCGGGCGGTGCGCTCCTGCTTGTGCCGCGGCTGGTACCGCAGCGTGCGCATGTTGTGCAACCGGTCAGCCAGTTTGATCACCAGCACCCGCAGATCACGGCCGCCGGCGACGATCATCTTGCGGATCGTCTCGGCCTCGGCGGCCGCGCCGAACCGCACCCGGTCCAGCTTGGTCACGCCGTCAATCAGGTGCGCGACCTCCAGCCCGAACTCGGTCTGCGACTCCGAGAGCGTGTAGCCGGTGTCCTCCACCGTGTCGTGCAGCAGCGCGGCCACCAGCGTGGTCGTATCCATGCCGAGCTCGGCCAGGATCGTGGCCACCGCCAGCGGGTGGGTGATGAACGGCTCGCCGCTCTTGCGCAGCTGGCCGCGGTGATGGCGCTCGGCGACCTCGTACGCCTGCCGCAGCGGCCGCATGTCCGCCCGCGGGTAGACGCCCTGGTGCACGCTCACCAGCGGGACCAGCGCGCTGCCGGCCGACACCCGGCGGGCGGCCATCACCGACCGGGCGACCAGCCCGCGCACCCGCTGCTGCAGCGTCGGCTCCCGCTGCTCCGCCGCGGCCTGCGTACCCCTTTCCGCCGAGGCCAGCTGGGGGGGACGTATCCCGGGGACCGTCTCGGCGGGAGTCGGGTGGGACGCCTCCGGCTGGGGTGCCGCCTGTGTGGCGGCCGGTCCGGCTACTGCCGGACGCTCCAGGCCGGAGGCGTCCGCGGTCATCGACAGCCGCCTCCACACGCGGGCGCGGGCCCGTCGACAGCGGACACGGACCAGACCGGGAAGGGCAGCGGCACGACTGTGCGCGGCCCCTCCGTCGCCCGGGCCTCGCGGACCGACTCGATCAGCGGGGCGGGCATGTCCAACGCCGCCATACCTTCGAGGGTAAGGCCTGCGACATCGGCCGCGTCCCGGAGCAGCGCGATTGACCGGTCGCGCAGGCTGAGCACGCCGGCCGTGACCCTGCGGGCCCGGGCCAGGTACGGCTCGGGGCCCTCCCAGCCGGCGAACGCCGACCGTGCCACCGCCATCGCCCGGTAGTACGTGACCGCGTCGGCGTACGCCCGCGGCCCGAACTGGCCCTGGTCGATCGGCACCTGGTTGCAGCCCAGGTACCGGCAGGCGTGGTAAAGGTCGCCGTACTCGGTGGCCACCCGGTCGGAACTGCGGCCGGTGGCACCGGGCATCGCCGGGCACAGGTGCGGCGAGTCGATCATCCGCTGCATCTGGTTGCGCGCCGGGTCGGCGACCACCGGCCACCGGCCGGTCTCCGGGTCGTACTCGGCGAACGCCGCGTCGGCGTCCGGGCTGTGCACGTTGCACAGCGAGACCGAGCCGCGGCCCTGCTCGCCGCCGTTGCCGAACAGGTAGACCTGCGGTGCGTCCAACCCCGGGCAGGCGTGGAACGGCTTGGTCGAGTCACGCCCGTCCTCGATCGCGGCCACGTGGTCGAGGTACGCGTCGGTGAGGTCGTCCTCGCCGATCACCGAGGCGCGCAGCTCTGCCTCGGTGAAGTAGAGCAGCGGGAAGTTGAAGTGCACGAGCTCGTCCCGGTGCGCCTCGCGGAACGCGTACAGCTGCTCGCACAGCGCCCGCCAGGCCACCGGGTCGACGTGGTCGAGGCCGCTGGCCAGGAAGCTGCTCACTCCCTCGACCGAGCCGCCGTGGAAGGCGAACCCGCGCACGCCGAGCTCCCAGAGCGCGTCGACCGTCTCCATGATGGTCGGGTAGTTGCTCGGCCACACCGTGATCTGCACCTTGACCGGCGCCCCGCGCCGGACGCAGCGACGGATCGTCGCCAGCGTCCGGTCGAACGCGAACGGGCTGCCACGCAGCTCGTTGTTGATCTCGGGAACGATCGAGTCGAGGCTGACGATCAACTTGTAGAGCTCGTCCGCCTCCAGCGAGCGCGCGAAGGTGCGGTCGAACCGGTCTGGCGAGACCGCGCCGTTCGTGATCGACATGACCGACAGCCCGCGTTCGGCGGCCCAGGCCAGCCGCTCGTCCGAGCCCTCCGGGTCCATTGTCGGCTCTGCACCCAGAAGGTAGAAGTCCTGCAGCCCGCTACCGAGTCCGCCCACTTGTCCGGCGAACTCCTCGAACGGCGTACGGAGGCGCTGCCCGGGGATCGCCGGGCCGATACTGGGCCGCTGCAGCCGTGCCCCGGTGTAGCAACCCGGGCAACGGAGCTGGCAGCGGTCATCGCCCTGATAGGTAACTCTCAGTAGCTCCCGCTCGTCGAGAAAAGCCGGCGAGTACGGGTCAGGGTGCTGACTAACACGCTCTGTAACAGGTGGGACGTCGTGAGGAGACGGGTCGAGAATTCCAACCCGGTCCTGTATCGGACTGTAACGGTCGGTCGATGTCCATCCGATCCGTCGGCCCGCAGCCATGGCGGCTCCACTTCGGCTGCCCGCGGAGGCCCCCCGAGGACCCATACTCTCCGTGGTGTTGATCGCTGACAGTTCTATTCAGACATCCGCAGTGAACAGAAGCAATAGCGACTTTGTGTATCAGGATCGCTCCACATTGTGAGCAGAACGGAGGACGCACAATGCGTCCGTCTGGGTGCACAGATTGTGATGCATAACAGTCGGTGATATCGACCTACAGCACACGGAACGTAACCGTGGGGGGTGTACTGGATCTTGTAGTCACGTTCCCGAGGTGACGCGGTACACGTCGTAAACACCCTCGACGTTCCTGATCGCGCGAAGCAGATGACCCAAGTGCTTGGCGTCACCAAGCTCAAATGTGAACCTGCTCACAGCAACCCGATCACGGTTGGTGGTAACCGACGCGGAGAGGATGCTGACCCGTTCGTCTGATAGCACTCTTGTCACATCCGACAGGAGCCGGTGCCGGTCGAGCGCCTCCACCTGGATCGCCACCAGGAACACCGAGTCGGTCGAGGGAGCCCACTCCACCTCGACCAGCCGCTCCGGCTCCTTGACCAGGGACGCGGCGTTCGGACAGGTCTTGCGGTGCACCGACACCCCGCCGCCGCGGGTGACGAAGCCGAGAATCTCGTCACCGGGCACAGGGGTGCAGCATTTGGCCAATTTCACCCAGATGTCCCGGGCGCCCTTGACGACCACGCCCGGGTCGCCGGCCGCGCGGCGGCGGGTCTCCCGGGTCGGCACGGTGGTCTCGGCGATGTCCTCGACCGCACCCTCGGGGCCGCCGAGCGAGGCGACCAGGCGGTGCACGACGGTCTGCGCCGGCGCGTGGTTCTCCCCCACCGCGGCGTAGAGCGCGGTCACGTCCGGGTAGCGCAGGTCGCGGGCGATCGTGACCAGCGCGTCGCCGCCGAGCAGGCGCTGCAGCGGCAGGCCGGCCTTGCGCATCGCCCGGCTGATCGCGTCCTTGCCCGCGTCGATCGCGTCCTCGCGGCGCTCCTTGGCGAACCACTGCCGGATCTTGGTCTTGGCCCGGGGGCTGGCGACGAAACTCAGCCAGTCCCGCGACGGGCCGGCGCCCTCGGACTTCGAGGTGAACACCTCGACCGTGTCGCCGTTCTCCAGTTGGCTCTCCAGCGACACCAGCCGGCCGTTGACCCGCGCCCCGATGCAGCGGTGGCCGACCTCGGTGTGCACCGCGTACGCGAAGTCGACCGGCGTGGAGCCGGACGCCAGCGAGATCACGTCGCCCTTCGGCGTGAACACGAAGACCTCGCGGGAGCCGAGGTCGAACCGCAGCGACTCCAGGAACTCGCCCGGCTCCTGCGTCTCGCGCTGCCAGTCCAGCAGCTGGCGCAGCCAGAGCAGGTCGTCGTTGCCGGGCGC
>JBBWZH010000094.1:0-4098 GCA_039648995.1 Mycobacteriales bacterium | reverse complement strand
AGGAAGAACGGGTGGTCGTAGACCCACGGGCCGCGGCTGGTCTCCAGGCTCGCCTTGTTCACCGTGAAGAACGCGGTGCCGTCGACGTAGAAGGTCATGTGCGAGGAGTCCCAGTCCATCGCGTAGGTGTGGAAGGCGCTGGCGAAGTCACCGCTGATCGTGAACGGTGAGCCGAAGCCGTTGCCGCCGTTGTAGGCCGGCGCGTGCAGCGTCGAGTAGACCGCGTTCGGCGCCCGGCCGACGTGCTCCATGACGTCGATCTCCCCGCTGGCCGGCCAGCCGACCGTCGGGAAGTTCGCGCCGAGCAGCCAGAACGCCGGCCACAGCCCCTGCGTGCCCGACACCTTGATCCGCGCCTCCACGTGCCCGTAGGTGAACGTGAAGTGGGACGCGGTATTCAGCCGGGCCGACGTGTACTGGCACGGGCCGCCCGGGCAGCTGGAGCCGGCGGTAGTTTCCCTCCGCGCTTCCAGCACCAGGTCGCCGGCGCCGTCCATGAACGCGTTGCGGTTGTTCGTGTAGTACTCCAACTCGTTGTTCACCCCGGCGCCGGTCTCCGGTGTCCACTTCGAACTGTCCGGAGTGGACCCTGAGGCACCGTTGAACTCGTCCGCGAACACCAGCCGGGTGGCGGGGAACGTGACGTTCGGCGGCAGCGGCGGCGGCGTGATCGGGGCGCCACCGGTGCCGTACACCTGGAACTCCCAGAGCGAGTAGCCGTAGGGGCTGCCCCGCGCGGTGCCGAACATCCGCACGTACCGGCCGGTGCCGGTCACCGTGACGGCTTCCCGGAAGCCGTGGCCCGTGCTGGTCGAGTAGATCGTGGTCCAGTTCACCGCGTCGGCCGAGGTCTGCAGCTGGTACGCGGTCGCGAAGGCGGGGTCCCACTGCAGGACGACCTGCGAGATCGTCGCGGTGGCGCCGAGGTCGACGTAGATCCAGCCGGGGTCGACCCAGCCGGTGCCCGCCGCGGTGGCCCACCGGCTCGCCGGATCGCGGTCGAACGCCTTGGCCGGGAGGCAGTTGCCACACGCGCCGTCGTTCTGCGAGGACGACGCGACGCCCGGCTTGCCGTACGACAGCAGCGTCGCGCCGCCGCCGCCGTCCCCGCCGCCCGGGCCGAAGACCTGGAACTCCCAGAGCGAGTAGCCGTACTGGGTGGCCCGCTGGCTGCCGAGCAACCGCACGTACCGGCCGGTCCCGGTGACCGGCAGCGTCTCGGTGCCGCCGGCCCCGGTCGACGTCGAGTAGACGGTCGTCCAGCTGGTCGCGTCGGCGGAGACCTGGATCTGGTACGCGCGGCCGAACGCGGCCTCCCAGCGCAGCAGCACGCTGGTCACCGCCTGGCTGCTGCCCAGGTCGACCTGGATCCACTGTGGATCCGCGAACGCGCTGGACCACCGGGTGCCGGCGTCCCCGTCCACCGCGGCGGAACCGGGGAACGCGACCGACTCGGTGGACGAGACGGTGACCGGTCGGCCCTGCGACAGCAGCGTGTCCGCGGCGGCGGCCGGGGTCGTGGCCACCAGCGCGCCGCCGGTGAGCCCGGCGAGGGCGGCCATGACGAGCGCGGGCAGGGTGGAGCGTCGGCGGCGCCGCGGAGCGCCGGGATCGTGCGTCGTCATGGTTTCCTCCCGCGGGTCGGGTGGACGGTGGGTCGGGGGTGGCGGGCGGCCGCCCGAAGGCCGCCCCGGTACGGGGTCCGATGTGGACGGTGGGCCGCCCGGCGGCGCTGCCGGGCGGCCCGGTCAGGTCAGCCGCGGTACTGGGCGACGATTCGGGTGAAGTCCCAGGCCGCCTGGCCGATGCCGCTGCAACTGTCGGCGACACCGCCGTTGCACGGCCTGTCCCGGTTCACCGACCAGAACGTCAGCCGGGCCAGGTGGTGCTGCTGCGCGTACGCCAGGATCGTCTGGAAGTTCGCCTGCGTGACGGTCTCCTGCGCATCGGTGATGCCGTTCATGGAGGAGATGCCGGAGTGCCGGTAGGCCGTGTCGGCGGAGTAGCCGAACGCGCTGACCAGCCGGTTCTTCAGGCCCTCCGCGGCCTGCACGGTCAGCGTGCCCATGTTCTGGCCGGCCCCGCCGAAGTCGAACGGCATGATGCTCCAGCCGTCCGCGGCGAACCCGCTGGCGGCCGCCTTGCCGATCATCGTGTTGTCCGGTCCGGACGGTCCACTCGGGAACGTCACGTAGATGTGCAGGCCCGCGTTGCTCGACCGGACGATCTTCAACGCGTCCACGGTGCGCTGCTGGATGGTCGCGTCGGAGTAGGCGTCGGTCTCGATGTCGATGTCGATCGCCCGCAGCCCGTACGCGTTGATCACCCGCTGGTACGCGCCGGCCAGCGCGGCCGGCGTGGTGCAGCTGCGCTCCAGCTTGTTCCCGGACGCGCCGCCGAAGGACGGCATCACGTCGCCGCCCCCGGCCCGGATCGAGTTGATCGTGGCCTGGTCGACGCCGCCGGTGAGTGCCCGGCCGCCGTCCCACTGCGGGTTGCAGGTGCCGTTGGAGAGGATGAACGCCATCGTGAACCACCGGACGCCGGTGGCGTTCTGCACGGTGCGCGGGTCCGGCGGGCTGCCCCAGCCCTCGTACAGGTACGGCGCGACCTGCTCGCCGGCCGCACCGGGTGGCGGGGTGGTGCCGCCGGCCGGCGCCGTCCACTTCTGGTTGGCCGCGCCGGTGCAGGTCCAGATCTGCAGCCGGGTGGCGTCCGCGGCCGTGTTGCCGGTGACGTCCAGGCACTTGTTCGCGGACACGTTCACCAGGTCGTGCCCGGCGGTGTACTGCCACCGCTGGGCGCCGGTGCCGTTGCAGTCGAACAGCTGGAGCTTGGCGCCGTCCGCGATGGATGCCGCGGCCACGTCCAGGCACTTGCCCAGCGCGCGGACGCTGCCGTCGGACGCCATCGTCCAACTCTGCGCGGCCGTGCCGTTGCAGGTGAACAGCTGCACGGCGGTGCCGTTCGCGGTGGCCGCGGCGGCGACGTCGACGCACTTGCCGGCCAGCCCGGTGATCTGGCCGACCGGATCGGCCGCGCCGGCCGGGGACGCGCCGGTCAGCAGCGCGGTGGTGAGGCCCGCGGCGGCGGCCAGCGTGGCCGCGGCGAGGGCCGTTCGGTGGACGCTCATGCCGGCTCCGCCCCGATGGCCAGGCTGGCTGAAGTGGGTGCCGCGACGTGGTCGGCGTTCGGACCCGGCACGAGACGCAAAATGCGCTGTGTCATTGATTCGCTCGCAAGCTCGCTCATGCGCTGGGCACCGTCCACTTCTGGTTGGCCGCGCCGGTGCAGGTCCAGATCTGCAGCCGGGTCGCGTCGGCGGAGGAGCTGCCGGTGACGTCGAGACACTTGTTCGCGGACGCGTTCACCAGGTCGCGCCCGGCGGTCGCGCTCCACGACTGGGCCCCCGTGCCGTTGCAGTCGAACAGCTGCACCTTGGCGCCGTCCGCGGTGGACGCCCCGGTGACGTCCAGGCACTTGCCCAGCGCGCGGACGGTGCCGTCGGCGCCGAACGTCCACTGCTGCGCGGCGCTGCCGTTGCAGGTGAACAGCTGCACCGCGGCGCCGTTGGCGGACGAGGCACCCGCCACGTCCACGCACTTGCCGCCCAGCCCGGTGACCGGGCCGGTGCGCGCCCCGCCGCCGGCCTGCGTGCCCGACCAGGTGAAGGTGGCCGTCGTCTTCGTCGGCAGGCTGTACGCGAACGACTGGCCGCCCCAGTTGACCCGTACCGTCTGCGCGCTGCCGGTGTCGTTGTAGGCGATCAGCGCCTTGGAGCCGTCCGGGTTGACCCAGGCCACGTTCGGCACGCTGGTGTTCGCGGTGGACGCGATCCGGGTCGCGCCGGGCTTGACGAACTTCGTCAGGTGGCCCATCGAGTAGTACTCGATCGTGTAGTCGACCTGCCCGCTCCGGTTGTCTCCATTGTGGACGGTGATCAGACCGGTGCAGGTGCCGCAGCCGCCGGCGTGCGGGCCCATGTTCTGGTCCACCGCGAGGCTCCATTTGGTGACCGTGCGGCCCCAGTTGCGGGTGTAGTCGACGATGTTGTGCATGTCCTCCTGCTGCTGGTTGACGATCCAGGTGCCGCCGGAG
>JBBWZH010000070.1:0-4219 GCA_039648995.1 Mycobacteriales bacterium | reverse complement strand
GCCTCAGACCGCGCCGAACTGGCGGTCGCCGGCGTCGCCGAGGCCGGGGACGATGTAGGCGCGGTCGTTGAGGCGTTCGTCGATGCTGGCCGTGACCACGCGGATGGGCAGGCCGCTGCCGGCCAGCCGCTGCAGGCCCTCTGGCGCGGCGAGCACGCAGATGACGGTGATGTCGGTCGCCCCCCGGTCGGCGAGCAGCTGGCAGCAGTGCAGCAGTGAGCCGCCGGTGGCCAGCATCGGGTCGAGCACCAGCACCGGGCGGCCGGCGAGGGATTCCGGCAGCGACTCCATGTACGCCCGCGGCTGGAACGTCAGCTCGTCCCGGGCCAGCCCGACGAAGCCCATCTGCGCCTCGGGGAGCAGGCCGAGGGCGGCGTCGGCCATGCCGAGCCCGGCCCGCAGGACCGGCACCAGCAGCGGCGGGTTGGTCAGCCGGGTGCCGGCGGCGGCGCCGACCGGGGTCCGCACGCTGACGGTCTCGACCGCGACCGACCGGGTCGCCTCGTACACGAGCATCAGGGTCAGCTCGCGCAACGCCGCCCGGAAAGTGGCGTTGTCGGTGGACTCCGCCCGCATCGTGGTCAGCCGCGCGGCGGCCAGCGGGTGATCGACGACGTGGGTCTGCACGGGCGCATACGGTAGCGGGTCTGTCCGGCCGCGGCCGCCGTGACAGGCTTCTGCGCGTGGACGAGGTCTGGGATCTGGTCGTGGTCGGCGGCGGGCCGGCGGGGAGCGCGGCGGCACTGCGGGCACGGCAGCTGCGGCCCGAGGCGCGCGTACTGCTGCTGGACCGGGCCGACTTCCCCCGGGACAAGTCCTGCGGCGACGGCATCGCCGCACACGGCCGGGACGAGCTGGCGCTGCTCGGGCTGCCCGACGTGATCGCCGACTACCGGCCGGTGGACCGGCTGCGGGTGATCTCGCCGGGCGGCAACTCGGTCGCCGCGCAGGCGGCCCGGCCCAACCACGTGGTGCCGCGCAAGGTGTTCGACGCCCGGCTGGTGGCGGCCGCGGTGGACCGCGGCGTCGAGGTACGCCGGCACAAGGTGCGGCAACTGGCCCAGCGCGATGGCCGGGTGCTGCTGGACGGCACGATCGCGGCCCGGGTGGTGCTGGGCGCGGACGGCGCCAGCTCGGTGGTCCGGCGCCAGCTCGGCGTGCGGGCGACGAAGGACAAGCACACCGCGCTGGCGATCCGCGGCTACGCCGACGTGCCGCCGGACGACGACCACGCCCAGTTCATCGCGATGCAGGCGGCCGGCTGGCCGGCGTACGCGTGGTCGTTCCCGATCGGCGACGGCACCGCGAACGTCGGCTTCGGCATGCTGCTGCCCAAGTTGAAGGCGACCAACCGGCCGGGCCGGGAGGTGCTGCTGGGGCGGCTGGCCGAGCTGCTGCCGGACCGGCCGGCCCGCGACCTGCTCGCCCACCACCTGCCGCTCTCCCCCGGCCGGCCACGCCCGGGGGTCGGCCGGGTGCTGCTGGCCGGTGACGCGGCCAGCCTGATCAACCCGCTGACCGGCGAGGGCATCTACTACGCGCTGCTGTCCGGCCGGCTGGCCGCCGAGGCCGCGCTGAGCGCACCGGAGCAGCCACTGCCGGCGTACCGGCGGCGGCTGCGCGAGCACCTGGGCGGCCACCTGCGCACCACCGACGTGCTGGCCCGGGCGGCGCAGTCGCCCCGGTTCATCGACGCCGCGATCGGCACCGCTGCCCGCCGTACCGACGTCTTCGACCTGCTCGTGGACGTCGGCCTCGGTGACGGCGTGGTGCCGGCCCGGCTCGCCCTGGCGGTCGCCCGCGCCTGGATCCGCGGCCGCTGACCCGGGCCGCCGGGCGCCGCGAGGGCTCGGTCCCGCCCGCGGGTGAGCACTGCCGCGTCGGGCGAGCGGCCCTGGGCGCGGATCGAACCGCCCTCCCGGCGGCCGGGCCTAGACTCGGGGTGTGACGCTCACTGCTGAGGTCCCGGAGACCTACGCGGACGTCGTGCGGGACGCGCAGACGCTGCGCCGCTTCCTGCACGGGCTACCCGGGGTTGACCAGGTCGGCGCCCAGGGCCGGGCCGCCGCGCTGGCGACCCGCAGCATCAAGAAAGGCGCCAAGCAGTGGGCGCTGGAGCTGGCCATCCGCTGCGTGGACCTGACCACTTTGGAGGGTGCGGACACCACCGGCAAGGTGCGCGCGCTGTGCGCCAAGGCGCGCCACCCCGACCCGGACGACCCGACCACCCCGGCGGTGGCCGCGGTCTGCGTCTACCCCGACCTGGTCGCCCCGGCGGCGCGGGCGCTGGCCGGCTCGCCGGTGGTCGTGGCCAGCGTGGCGACCGCGTTCCCGTCCGGCCGGGCGAGCCTGGCCACCAAGCTGGCCGACGTTGCCGAGGCCGTGCAGGCCGGTGCGTCCGAAGTGGACATGGTCATCGACCGCGGCGCGTTCCTGAGTGGACGCTATGGCCAGGTGTACGACGAGATCGTCGCGGTGAAACAGGCCTGCGGGCCGGCGCACCTCAAGGTGATCCTGGAGACCGGCGAGCTGTCCACTTTGGACAACGTCCGCCGGGCGTCCTGGCTGGCGCTGCTAGCCGGCGGCGACTTCATCAAGACGTCCACCGGCAAGGTGAGCCCGGCCGCGACCCCACCGGTGGCGCTGGTGATGCTGCAGGCCGTACGCGACTTCGCACTGTCCACAGGGGAACGTCGCGGGGTGAAGCTGGCCGGCGGCATCCGGGCGTCCAAGGAGGCCATCCGCTACCTGGTCATGGTGAAGGAGACCGCCGGCGAGGAATGGCTGGATCCGGCGCTGTTCCGGCTCGGGGCGTCGAGCCTGCTCAACGACCTGCTGCTGCAGCGGCAGAAGGAGCGCACCGGCGCCTACTCCGGCCCCGACTACGTGACGCTGGACTGAGGCCGATGCCTGCCTGGGAGTACGCCCCCGCGCCCGAGGCGCGGGAGACCGCGCGGCTGCGCGAGTCGTACGGGATGTTCATCGACGGCGAATTCACCGACGGCGACGGCGAGCGGATGAAGACGGTCAACCCGGCCGACGAGGCGGTGCTTGCCGAGGTGCCGGTCGCCGGCCCGTCCGATGTGGACCGTGCCGTGGCGGCCGCGCGCCGGGCCTACGACGAGGTGTGGGCGCCGATGCCGGGCCGGGAACGGGCCAAGTACCTGTTCCGCATCGCCCGGGCGGTCCAGGAGCGGGCCCGCGAGCTGGCCGTGCTGGAGAGCCTGGACAACGGCAAGCCGATCAAGGAATCCCGGGACGTGGACGTGCCGCTGGCCGCGGCGCATTTCTTCTACTACGCCGGCTGGGCGGACAAGCTGCGGCACGCCGGGTTCGGCCCCGACCCGCGCCCGATCGGCGTGGCCGGCCAGGTGATCCCGTGGAACTTCCCGCTGCTGATGGCGGCCTGGAAGCTGGCGCCGGCGCTGGCCACCGGCAACACGTGCGTGCTCAAGCCGGCCGAGACCACGCCGCTGACCGCGCTGGTGCTGGCCGAGATCTGCCAGCAGGCCGGGCTGCCGCCGGGCGTGCTGAACGTGCTGCCGGGGGCCGGCGAGACCGGCGCCGCGCTGGTGGCCCACCCCGGCATCGACAAGGTCGCGTTCACCGGCTCGACCGAGGTGGGCAAGCAGATCCAGCGCAACCTGGCCGGCACCGGCCGGCGGCTCAGCCTGGAACTCGGTGGCAAGGCCGCCAACGTCCTGTTCGACGACGCCCCGCTGGACCAGGCGGTGGAGGGCATCGTCAACGGCATCTTCTTCAACCAGGGCCACGTCTGCTGCGCCGGCTCCCGGCTGCTGGTGCAGGAATCGGTCGCCGACGACGTGCTCGACCGGCTCCGGGACAGGCTCGGCACGCTGCGGCTCGGCGACCCGCTGGACAAGAACACCGACATCGGCGCCATCAACTCGGCCGCGCAGCTGGCCCGGATCACCGAGCTGGCCGCGGCCGGCGAGGCCGAGGGCGCGCACCGCTGGTCGCCGCCGTGCCAGCTGCCCGACCGCGGCTTCTGGTTCCCGCCGACCGTGTTCACCGGCGTCTCGCAGGCACACCGGATCGCCCGCGAGGAGGTCTTCGGCCCGGTGCTGTCGGTGCTCACCTTCCGCACCCCGGCCGAGGCGGTGGAGAAGGCGAACAACACCCCGTACGGCCTGTCCGCCGGAGTCTGGACGGAGAAGGGCTCGCGCATCCTGTGGATGGCGCAGCGGCTGCGCGCCGG
>JBBWZH010000067.1:0-5677 GCA_039648995.1 Mycobacteriales bacterium | reverse complement strand
TCGCCTGCGGCGGCGGCTCGATCGCCTGGTTCGACGAGGCGACCGGCGGCCTCCGGGTCGGCCCGGCGAGCGCCGGCTCCGAGCCGGGCCCGGCCTGCTACGGCCGCGGCGGCGCCGAGCCGACCGTGACCGACGCCGATGTCGTGCTCGGCCTGGTCCGTGCGGACACATTCCTCGACGGCCGGATGCCGCTGGACCGCGACGCCGCTGTGGCGGCCGTCGGCAGGCTCGCCGGGCGGCTCGGCCTGACCGTCGAGGAAACCGCGGCGGGCATCGTGCGGATCAACAACATGCAGGCGGCGACGGTGATCCGGCAGCAGACACTTGAACGCGGCCTGGATCCCCGCGATTTCGTCTTGTACGCGTTCGGCGGTGCGGGCCCGGTGCACGCCTTCGGGTACGCCGCCGAGTCCGGGGTCCGCGAGGTCGTGATCCCGCTCGGCAACGGCGCTTCCACGCTCTCGGCGTACGGTATCGCGTCCGGTGACGTGGTGCTGTACCACGAACTTGAGCACTCGCTGCTGGCCCCGTTCGACGGCCAGGCGCTCGCGACCGCCGTGGCCGAGGTGCGCGACGCGGCCCTGGCCGAGCTGGCCGCCACCGGCGTCCCTGGGGAGCCAGTGGTGGAGATCGACGCCCTGATGCGCTACCGCGAGCAGCTCATGCACAGCCTGGAGATCCCAGTGTCGCCGTCCGCGGACGCCGACACCCTGCTGGCCGACTTCGACAAGGAGTACATGCGGCGCTACGGCGAAGGCGGCACGGCACTCTTCCAGGCCGTCGAGGTGTTCGCGTTGCGGGCCCGGGTGTCGGTCCCGGCCGGCATCCCCGTCGCCCGGCCGCAGCTAACGGCAGCGGCCAAGCCCGAGCAGGCCGACGTCTACTGGCCCGGGCCCGGGTGGGCTAGGACCGATGTGTATTGCGGCGCGCCCGCCGGGACCGTCGTCGGCCCCGCCCTCATCGAGCTGGCGCACACCACCGTCGCCGTCCCGCATGGCGCGTCACTGTCCGCCGGCCCGCTTGGTGAGCTACGACTGAAGGAGTTCTGATGACCATCTGGGACGGCGTGCAGCGCGGCTACATCCCCGGCGAGACGCTGCGCATCCCTGGCACGCTGAAGCTGCACACCGGCACCGCCGACGTGGACCCGGTGACCTTCGAGGTCATCCGCTACTCGCTGATGAACACCAACCTCGAGCACGGGCAGACCATCCAGCGGCTGGCCGTCTCGCCGGTCACGATGGTCACCAGGGACTTCCAGCCCTCGATCCTCAGCGCGTCAGGCGACCTGGTGTTCCTCGGCCCGTACCTGCAGTACTTGTCCAACGCCCAGGCGCTGACCGTCAAGTGGATCCTGGAGAACCGGGCCGAGAATCCCGGCATCGGGCCCGGCGACATGTTCGTGTCCAACGACCCGTATGTCGGCAGCCCGCATCAGCCGGATACGGTCGTGGCCGCGCCGGTGTTTGTGGGCGATGAGCTGTTCTGCTGGGTGGCCAACGTCCTGCACCACGCCGACGTCGGCGGCTCGGTGATGGGCAGTTTCTGCGTCGACGCGGCCGACATCTTCACCGACCCGCCACCGTTCCCGCCGTTCAAGCTGGTCAGCCGCGGAGAGGTGCGCCGGGACCTGGAGGAGATGTTCCTGCGCCAGTCGCGGGTGCCGACCAACGTGCACATGGACCTGCACGCCGCGATCTCAGCGAACCGGGTGGCGGCCGGCCGGGTCGTCGCGCTGATCGACCGGTACGGCGCGGACACGGTGAAGGCCGTGATGAACCGGGTGCTCGACGCCGGCGAACGGACGGTAGCGCAGCGGCTGTCGAAGATCCCGGACGGCCAGTGGAGCCACCGGATGTACGCCGAGGCCGCGCGCACCGGTGACACCGGCGTCTACTCCTACCAGCTCACCGTGCGTAAGCAGGGCGAGCACCTCTACGTCGAAAACGCAGGAACCGACCCGCAGACCGGCTCCATCAACGTCACCTACGCCGGTTTCTCCGGTGCTTTCCTGGCCGCGCTGACCGGGTCGCTGACCGCCGACCTCGCCGGCGCCTACGGCGGCGTGTACCGGCGGGTGCACCTCGAACCGGTACCCGGCACGTTGTCCTGCGCGGACTTTCCCGCCGCGGTCAGCCCGGCCGGCATCTACACGATGGAGACGCTGATCAGCCTGTCCGGCGCGGTGATCGGCAAGATGCTGGCCTGTGCCGAGCCAGAGGTGGCCAAGCTCGCGATCGGCCCGGCCCACCCGGTGTTCTACGGCTTCATCTCCGGCGGCGTACAGCCGACGGGGCAGCCGTTCGTCGCGACCAACGCCGACAACATGATCGGCTCGCTGGCCGCGTCGCCGGTCGGCGACGGCGTCGACTTCGGCGGCCACTTCTGGATTCCCGAGGGCACCGCGAGCAACATCGAGGAGCTCGAATTGCTCTGGCCGATGCTGTTCCTCTACCGGCGGGCACTCAAGGCCGGCGCGGGCGGCGCCGGGCGGTTCCGCGGCGGGCGCGGCTTCGTCGAGGCCGGGATCCCGTGGACCGTGCCGGGCATTGGCGCGGCGGTATACGTGGACGAGTCTTTCCCCAAGGCCGTCGGGCCGTTCGGCGGCAATCCGGGCTCGGCCGGGCACTTCCGGCTCAAGCACGGCACCGACGTCGCCGCCCGGCTCGCCGCCGGGGAGGTACCGCAGGACTTCGACGCGATCGACGGCGCCGAGGCCGAGATCGAGGCGAAGGGCCCGATGCTGATGGTGGGTGCCGACGCGGCGTGGGAATGGACGGGTGCGAACGCCCCTGGCTTCGGCGACCCGCTGGCCCGGGATCCCGGCCAGGTGGAAGCCGACATCGCCAGCGGGGCACTGTCAGCCGACACCGCCGAGCGCGTGTACGGCGTCGTGCCCGGCGACGGTGAACACGGCGACGGGGCGACCCGGGCGCTGCGTGCCAGGCGCCTGGCCGCCCGGCTGGCCGATGCCGTCCCGCCCGCCGTCCCGCCCGAGGGCACGCCGACCACGGTCCCGGCGGACGTGCCGCTGCGGGTTCTGGCCGGCGAGCTTGCCGTGACCGAACGGGACGGCCGTCCTGAGGCGTTCGTGACCGTCACCGGCCGCGCGGTGCTCGCCCCGGCCACCGGCAACTTCAAGGACGGCTGCGCCAGGCGTGAAGGCCCGCTGCGTACGGCCGCCCCGGAGTTCGCCACCCGGGAAGGCCGGGTCGGCTACCTCGTCCGGTACCGCGAGTACCTGTGCCCGGTCACCGGCCTGCGGGTGGACTCCGAGATCATCGCCGACGGCGACGAACCGTTGCACGACATCGTCATCGGCGGGGCTGCCCGCCGGCCATCTCCGGATCCGCACCCTTGTGTCCTCTGGTCCGGCACGGAGACCTGAATGACTTCCGCACCTGACCTGCCGCTGCAGTTCAAGTCCGGTAACGCCGGTAGCGGGCGCGTCTACAACGCCTATATCGGCGGCAAGGACAACCTCGAGGCCGACCGGGCGCTGGCCGGCCAGGTAGTGGAGATCGCGCCGGATGCCGTCGGCCGCGCGGCCGACCTGGCCGGGTTCTCGCTGGCGGCGGCCGCGGTGATCGCGGCCGGTGTTGGGCAGCTGGTTGATATCGGGGCGGGCGCCCCGGCCGCTGAGCCGACTTGTGATTCGGTGTACCGGGTGGCGCGGCGCGTCAACCCGGGCATCCGGCTCGTGGCGGTCGACCACGACCCGATGGTGCTGGCGCAGCTGCGCGCCGAGGCTGGTGACCGGGCTGTGATCGAGGCGGATGTGCGGAATGTGGCTGCGCTGCTCCGCGAACTGGACGCGGTGGCCGACTGGTCGCAGCCGACGGGCGTGATGTTCTGCGCGGTGCTGCATTTCGTCGCAGACCACGAGGAAGACGGCCAAGGGGCGCATGCGATCGCCGAGGCGATCATCTCCCGGCTGGTGCCGGGCAGCCTGGTGGCGATCTCCCACACCTGCTCCACTGGCGCGGACCCGGGCGTGATCACCGAGATCAGCGCGGCATACGACCGGCACGGCCTGCGGCTGGTGTGGCGGGACGAGGAAGAGATCAAAGACCTGTTCACCGACCGGCTGACGCTCCAGCCGCCGCCGGGCACCACCGTCGGAGGGCTGGGCGATCCGCGGTTGTGGCGGCTGTCCCCGCAACAGCTTCGTGAGGGCCTTCTGGTCGACTCACCGGTGTCGTTGCGGGCCGGCATCGGGATCGTGACGCACTAATAGGAACCGGGAGGGTCAAGGCATGAGGACGCGGCAGGCGCGGATCGGGTATTCGCTGCTCGTTCTGGTC
Organism: Mycobacteriales bacterium; assembly: GCA_039648995.1. Lineage (GTDB taxonomy): Bacteria > Actinomycetota > Actinomycetes > Mycobacteriales > CADCTP01 > JBBWZH01. The sequence goes on along the minus strand of JBBWZH010000067.1, from coordinate 1,373 downwards.
ATGACGGCATTGCTGGTGGCGACGGGCATCGCAGTGGGCGCGGTGGCGGGCACGGTGGCGGCAGCGCCGTCCGAGATATCCGGCGGGGGGTGGCCGGCAGCTGGCTATGACATCGCGGACACCCGGGACGCCGCTGCGGAGCACGATATCGGTCCGGGCAACGTATCGAGGCTGGCAACAGCGTGGAGCCTTACCACCACGGGCAGTGTGACGGTCACGCCCACCGAGGCCGACGGCACCGTCTACTTCCCCGACTCCGGCGGCACGTTGTGGGCGGTAGCCGCGGACACCGGTCAGGTGCGCTGGTCGCACCGTGTCTCGGTGTACACCGGGATCGCCGGGGATGTTTCCCGGACCAGCCCCGCCGTGTACGGTGACGAGCTCGTGCTCGGCGACACCAGCCCGGCGGGGACTGGCGCCTCGGTGATCGCCGTCGACCGGCGCACCGGCCAGTTGCGCTGGCGCACCCTGGTCGATCCGCACGTGGCGGCGATCATCACCGGCGCGGCGGTGGTCTACCGCGGAGTGGTGTACGAGGGCGTGTCCTCCGACGAGGAGGTGCTGGCCACTACGCCTGGCTATCGGTGCTGCAGCTTCCGGGGCAGCGTGGTCGCGCTGGACGCGGCGACCGGGAAGCTGATGTGGAAGACCTACACGGTCCCGGCCGGCTACAGCGGCGGCCCGGTCTGGGGCAGCACTCCAGCGATCGACCCGGAAGACAACCTGGTCTATGTGGGCACCGGCGACAACTACACGGCGCCGCCGGGCGTGTGCACCGTGCCGGGCGAGACAGGCTGCGCGTCACCGGCCGCCGACGACCACGTCGACTCGGTCCTGGCGCTGGACCGCACGACCGGTGCCGTCCGGTGGTTCAAGAGCACGCTGTCCAGCGATGTCTTCACGCTGGTCTGCGGCGACCACCCGAGCGGCACGTGCGGCCCGGACTTCGACTTCGGCAGCGGCCCCAACCTGATCCGGCTGCCGTCCGGCCGGCAGATCCTGGGCATCGGGCAGAAGAGCGGCGTGTACTGGGCGCTCGACGCGCGGACCGGCGCGTCGGTCTGGCAGACCATGGTCGGCCCCGGCAGCTCGCTGGGCGGCATCGAATGGGGCTCGGCGACCGACGGACGGCGGGTGTACGCGGCGATCTCGAACGCCTACCGCCAGGCCTCCCCGATCACCTCGGCGGACGGGACGACGTCCATCACCAGCGGCGGCTTCTGGGCCGCCCTGGACGCGGCGACCGGGAAGATCCTCTGGCAGGTCGCCGACCCGCAGGGAGCAGCCGACATGGGGTACGTCAGCACCGCCAACGGCGTGGTGTACGCCGGATCAACCGCGCCCGCCGGCACCAACATGTACGCGCTCGACGC
>JBBWZH010000061.1:0-6068 GCA_039648995.1 Mycobacteriales bacterium | reverse complement strand
TCAGCACCGAGGTCCGGCTGACCCGGGCCGAGCTGGAGGCGATGGTCCGGCCGGCGCTGTCCGACTCGATCGAGGCGCTCAAGCGGGCGATCCGGTCGGCCGGCGTCGAGGCGGCGGACCTGGACGCCGTGCTGCTGGTCGGCGGCTCGTCCCGGATGCCGATCGTGTCGCAGCTGGTCGTCGCCGAGCTGGGCCGGCCGGTCGCCGCGGACGCGCACCCGAAGCACGCGGTCGCGCTCGGCGCCGCCTTCGTCGCCAGCGCGGCGCCCGCGGCCGCGTCCGGCGCGGTGACCGGCCCGCCGTCCCGCCCCACCCCGGCCGTGCGCCGTGACCCCTTCGACGATCCGGCCCGGCGCGGCTTCCCCGGCCGGCCGACCCCACCCAGCCGCCTCGGCCCGCCGTCCGGGCCGGTGCCCGCGGTCGGCCACCCCTCCGGCCCGGTCCCGGCCGCCGGCCCGCTCGCCGGCCCCGGCGGCCGGCCCGGCCCCGACCGCGCCCGCTTCGACCAGCCGGCGGACCGGCCGGGGTTCGACCGCCCCGCGAACCGGCCCGGGCCGGACCGGCGCGATCCGGCCGAGCGGCCCGGCTTCGGCCCGGCACCGGTCCGCCCCGGGCCGACCGACCGGCCGGCCTTCCGACCCGGCCCAGGTCCCGGGCCGACCGACCGGCCGGGCGCGCCCGGACAGGCCGGCTCCGGGCCGGTCGACCGGCCGGGTTCCAGGCCCGGCCCCGGCGGCCCCGGGCCGACAGACCGGCTGGACGTCCCCGGCCAGCGCCCGGGCCAGGCCTCCGGCCTGCCGCCCGGCCCGCGTACGGCGCCGCCGGGAGCGCGGCCGCCGGTGGCCCGGCCAGCGGTCGGTCTCCCGCTTGCCGGCGCGGCACCGGGCGAACGGCGACCGGGCGGTGGCCAGCCGCCGGCCGGCGCGCCGCCGCTGAGCCGCGCACCCGGCGGCGGGGCGCCAGGCGGCGGGGTGTCGGGCAGCGGGGCGCCAGGCGGTGCGGCGCCGCGGCGGCCGGCCGACGACTACTTCCCGGGAAACCGGCCGGCTCCGGCGGACGCGACCGAGATCTTCGCCCGGGTCCCGGCCGGCGGCGCGCCGCCGACGTTCCAGCCGCCGCGACCGTCGCCTCCGGCCGGCCGCGGCGGCAGGGGCGGGGGTGGCCGGGCCGGCGGCCGGCGGCTGGTGCCGGTGGTGATCGCGTTCCTGCTGGCCGCGGCGGTCGCGGCGGCGGCCGGTGTGCTGTACGCCAAGCACGATCGCGCGCAGAACCGCGCGGCCGGCAACCAACCGGCCGGCACCGACGCGGCCCGGACCAACAACACGCCGAGCGACCAGCCGAGCCCCACCACGCCGTCCGACGAGCAGTGCACCGACCAGATCAAGGCGAGCAAGCGGTGGGTGTGCCTGACCAAGGCGACGTTCGACGGGAACCGGATCGTCATCGAGTACCAGGCGAACTTCGCCGGCGACACGCCGCACGCGGCCGGCGGCTACCACCTGCACATCTACGGCGGCAACGGCACCGTGCCGGACGAGAACACCGAGGGCAGCCAGTCGCCGACGCCGGGCCGCTGGTACGTCGAGGACCAGAACCCGTCGATCCGCAAGGCCAGCGGCAACGACTTCAACAAGGCGATCGGGGCGGACGCGACGCTGGTCTGCGCCCGCGTCGCGAACCCCCAGCACGAGCTGACGCACGACCCCAACGGCGGCCATCACACCGGCAACTGCATCCCGATCCATCGGATCTGACCGGGGCGGTGGGGGCCCGGCGTGCCGGGCCCCCACCGGCCTCAGTGGTGGTGCCCGACCTCGCCCGGCAGCGCGGACACCGGCCCGTTGCCGGTGAACCCGATCCCGCGCAGCACCGGCCCCGGCAACAGCCCACCGACCACTGTGGACAGCGTGGCCCGGTACTGCAGGTACCGCGAGTCGCCCAGCACGCGGGCGCCCGGCGCGGCCAGCGGTTGCCAGCTGGACCAGGTGCGGTCGGGCTGCGCGGTGCTGCCGACCCGGACGCTGACCGTGAACGCGCTGCCTAGTGGCAGGTCCGCCTGCCAGTAGGCGCGATCCCAGCCGACCATGGCGTGCGCGTCCAGAATCCGGGAGAGCACCGTGCTGGTCCGGCTACCCGACTGCAGCCGGACCAGGCTGCGGTCCGCGACGCCGCTCGCCGCTGAGACGAACGTCGCAGGTGGACGGTCGGCGGTCGGCCACACCGTCTGGTTGCCGGCCGGGTCGGTGGACACCAGCCGGTAGTAGTAGGTGGTGTCCGGCGCCAGGTCGGTCAGCACCACCGAATGCGCGGTGCCCCGCCCGGTGTCGAAGCCGCCGCGGTCGAGCCGGCCGGCCGCGGTGCCGTACCGCACCTCGGTGCTGGCCGGCTCGCCGGTGCCCCAGCTGATCGCGGCGGTGCCGTCCGGCAGCGGGAATGTCGACGCCGATGACAGCACCGGCGCCACCCGGTCCGCGATCGACACGGACGGCGCCGGCTTCGCCGCCGGCACGGCGCCGGGGCGGGCACCAGCGCCGGCGCCAGCACCGGCCGCGTAGGTCGCGGTGTACGCCCCGGGCGCCGCGGCGAAGAACGCGTACTCGACGCCCTTCACGGTCGTCCGGGTGAACGGGACCGCCACGCCGGCCCGGGTCAGCGCGGTCAGCGCGGTGCCGCCGCCACCCACGGTCGGCACCATCGCGGTCAGCCCGGTGCTGCCCGCGCCGACCGCGATCGTGAACGACAGCGTGTCGCCGACCGAGGCAACCGCACCGAACGAGGAGCCGTTGCGCCCGTCCAGCCAGGTGAGCAGCTGGTTGGCGGCGATCAGCGGGACGCCGCGGGACTGCGCGGACGCGAGCAGCTGGTCGTCCTCGAAGGTGGTGGGGCTGTCCGTGTGCATGTTCGCGACGAACGCGCCGTAGTAGCCGAGCGGTCCGAGCGCGTTGTCCAGCAGGGTGTTCGGCGTCGCCGGGTACGACTGCCCGGACTCGTCGGTCATCTGGGTCGCCGCCTGGTAGACGTCGAGGATGGTGCCGTCGGTGTCGGCGAACCGCATCGGCATGCCCGAACCGGTCATGAAGCCGGGCCGGTTCATCACCCAGCTGCCCGGCCAGTAGTAGTAGTTGGTGTCCATCCGGACGCCGTGCCGCAGCTCGGTCTTCGGCTGTGACGCCCAGTCGCTGTAGACGATGCAATGGAACCGGCTGGTCACCGGGTTCGGCAGGCTCGGCCACTTCGTGTGGAACTGGGCGAGCTGCGTTGCGTAGTTGCTCTCCAGCGAGGTGGGGGTGAAGTTGCCGCAGTTGCTCTGCGGGTGCAGGCCGAGCTCGAAGCCCGCCGCCCGGTAGGCCGCGGCGTCCGAATTGGACAGTGGCGTGTCCGGGTACATGTACGAGGTGAACCGCGGGCAGGTCCAGTCGGCCACACTGCAGCCGGCCGGGCTGGCCGCGGCGTACTGGTCGAGCCGGCCGGGCGTGCCGCCGGTGCTGTGGTCGTCGCCGGTGGCCACCACGACCGCCTTCAGGCTGCGCGGCAGGTACCAGAACCGCGGCAGCGGGGTGCGGCTCAGCTCCATCGACCCGATCAGGTTGGCCAGCAGCCGCTGCTGCTCGTCCGCCTGCGGGACGGCCACCTTGGACAGATCCACCCAGTCGGTGGCCGGCGTGCCGCCGAAGTACAGGTCGTCCGAGCGGATCGGGTCCTGCCCGTCCCGCTCCTGGCCGGACCAGGCCGGGTTGCCCTGCCGTGTGTACACAATGGACTGCGCCAGGTCGTAGCTGAACGCGGCCGCCTGGCCGGTGCCGACCGGCCGGATCGTCACGGCCGGCGCGGTGGTGGCCACCGTCGCGGTCGAGTAGAGCGTCGCCACCGAGGTCGCGCCGGCCAACGCGTACTGGTCGGCGGTGCCGTGGAACTGCATGGTCTGGCTGGTGATACCGGTGCCCGGGGCGGCCGCCGTGTTCACCTTCAGGTAGGAGTTGCTGATCGTCCCGGTGGTCGTGGTCAGCCCGAACAGCCCGGCCAACTGCTTGTCCGGCCGGAACGCGATCAGCTTTCCGCCGCCGTTGACCCAGGTGCTGAACATGCTCGCCTGGCTCGCGGTCAGCGGTGTGGCGCCGAGGATGACCACGTCCTCGGTGGCCAGCGTGGCCGGGCTGACCCCGCCCAGGTCGGCGGTGGCGAACTCGTTCAGCCCCTCGTTGCGCAGGATCTCCGCGGTGAACAGGCTGAACTGGCTGGTCGTGGATGCCGAGTTGCCGATCACCAGGATCGGCCCGCCCGGCCCCTGGGTGGGCGGTGGTGGCGGTGGCGCGGCCGTGGTGAACGTCCACGAGACCGGGCCCGCCAGCACGTTGCCCGCGATGTCGGTCACTCCGGAGACCGTCCCGGTGTACGCGGTCGAGTTGGCCAGCACCGAGGACGGGGTGAACGTCGCGGTGCGCGTCGCCGCCAGGTAGCTGACTGTGCCGGGCACCGCGACACCGCCCGCGTCCGCCAGCGCGAACGCGACCGTGCCGGGCTGGACATCCTCGCTGAACACGGCGGTGACGCTGGTGCCGGTGGACACGCCGGCCGCGCCGGGCGCCGGCGTGCGGGTGAGCACGGTCGGCGGGGTGACGTCCGGCCCGGTCAGGTCGAAGACCACGTCCACCCAGTAGTTGCTGGCCCGGAACGTGTTCACCGGCAGCCCGCCACCCCCGTAGAGGTAGACGCCGTTGCCGCCGTCGGTGCCGTTGGCCAGCGCGGTCAGCGGACCGTTGCTGACCGCGCTGGTCAGGCCGTTGTCGTCGGCGGAGTAGAACCCCGTGTTCGTGTGGTAGGAGGCGATGTACGTAGTGTTGGCGTTGACCGGCACCGGCGCGGGGAACGTCAACTGCTGCCAGCCGGACGCGGTCTCGCCGGTGAACGTGCCGGTGGCCAGCCGGGTGCCGGCGGGTGTCCACAGTGAACCGGTGTGCGTGCCGGTGTTCTGCGGCCCCTTGTAGAACCGGACGCCGCGGATGATGCCGGCGGTGCTGCTGCGGAACTTCATGCCCAGCTCGACCGCGTTGCTGTCGGCGACCGTGGTCGTCCCCGGCGTCGTCGTCGGCGCCCACACCGTGCATGGGCAGCCGGAGGCCGCGGACGTGGTGAACGACCACGCGAACGGCTGCGCCAGCGCGTTGCCCGCGTCGTCGGCGGCCGCGTTGATCGTGGCCGTGTACTCGGTGGTCGCGGCCAGCGGTGCCGTCGGCGTCCAGCTCGCGGTCCGGTTGTCGGGGTCGTAGCTCTGCGCGACCGGGACCGCGCCGCCGGCCGGGTTGCGCAGCGTGAAGTCGATGCTGCCGGGCTGCACGTCCTCGCTGAAGCTGGCGCTGACCGGCGAGGAGAGCGGCACGCCGGTGGCCGCGCCGCCGGGCGCGGTCGTGCTCACCGCCGGCGGGCTGGTGTCCACCGCCGAGGTGGTGAACACGACGTCCACCCAGTAGTTGGCGGAGTGCCAGGTGTTGCTGGGGAAACCGCCGCCGGTGCCGTACCGGTAGATGCCGCTGGCCCCGTCCACGCCGTCGGCCAGCGCGTGCAGCGGCGCGTTGTCGACGCCGGTGGCGAAGTAGCCGCTGTCGGCGGCGTAGCGGCCGACCGGCGCATAGTACGACGCCACGTAGGTCGTGCCGGCGGTGATCGCCACCGGCGTCGGGAACAGCACCTGCTGCCAGCCGGTCGCACCCTCCCCGCTGAACGTGGCGGTGGCCAGGATGCCACCGGCCGCCGTCCACAGGTGACCAACGTGGACGCCGGTGTTGCCGGCTCCCTTGTAGAACCGCACTCCGGCGATCGCACCATCCACATCGGACCGGAACTTCACGCCCACCTCGACGGCGGCGCTATCCGCGTCGGCCGGGTCGGCCGGCGTAGTGCTGGCGCTCCAGATCGAGCAGGGGCACTGGGCGGCGGCCGCCGGGGACACCACGAGCAGGCTCACCGGCGCCAGTAGGCCGGCGAGCAGGGCCACCGGCAGGCCGACGCGCAGCAACGCGTGGCGCCGGCGCGCCCACGACCGCCGTGAGAACACGCTGGACATTCGTTGC
>JBBWZH010000012.1:0-13014 GCA_039648995.1 Mycobacteriales bacterium | reverse complement strand
GAGCGGGGAGCGGTTGAGCCGGGGGGCGGCGTCGGCGGCGATCGGGCCGGGCTGGCGGTACGTGCTGGGCGCGGCGTGTACGGCGGTTCCGGTGGCGTCGCTGGCGCGGGCGGCCGAGGTCGGCGTGCACGCGGTGGGGGCGGCCGGGGCTGACGCGGATGAGCACCTGCGGGTCGACCTGCGGCCGGGTCGGGCGCTGCTGGCCGTGCAGTCGTTCGAGCTCGGCGTGGTCACCGCGCGGGACGTGGAGGTGGTCGCCCGGGTCACCGCCGCGGTCGGCGGCATGGGGCTCCGCCTCGAGCCGGGGGCGGTCGCCGGGGCGAGGGCGGTGCAGACGCTGGAGATCGCGATCGACGCGCTCGACATTCCCGCGATCCGGCCGTTCTGGAAGGCGCTGTTCGGGTACGGCGACGAGGGCGGGTCCGCGGGCGTGGCCGACGCGCTGGTCGACCCGGCCGGGCAGGGGCCGTCCATCTGGTTCCAGCAGATGGACGAGCCGCGTCCGCAGCGCAACCGGATCCACTTCGACATGTCGGTGGCGCACGACGAGGCGCCTGGCCGGCTCGCGGCGGCGCTGGCCGCCGGCGGGAGGCTGCTGTCCGACGCCGAGGCGCCGGCGTTCTGGGTGCTGGCCGACGCGGAGGGCAACGAGGCCTGCGTCACCACCTGGCAGGGCCGCGACTGACGCTGCTACCGGGCGGTAACATCCCGGTCGTCGAAGGGGGCAGCATGGGGTCGCTCGTCACGTACCGGCTGGACGGTCCGATCGCGACGATCACGATGGACGACGGCAAGGTGAACGCGCTGTCGCCGGCCATGCTGACCGCGCTCGGCGCCGCGTTCGACCGCGCCGAGGCCGACGGCGCGGTGGTCGTGCTGGCCGGCCGCGACGGCGTGTTCTCCGCCGGCTTCGACCTTGCCGTGCTCGGCGCCGGCGGGTCGGAGGTGGAGGCGATGGTCCGCGGCGGGTTCGAGCTGGCCGGCCGGCTGCTCGCGTTCCCGCTGCCGGTCGTCGTCGCGTGCACCGGGCACGCGGTGGCGATGGGCGTGTTCCTGCTGCTGTCCGCCGACTACCGGATCGGCGCCGACGGCCCGTACCGGATCACCACGAACGAGGTCGCCATCGGGCTCACGCTGCCCCGGGTCGCGGTCGAGATCATGCGGCAGCGGCTGGCGCCGGCGCACTTCAACCGCGCCGCGCTGCTGGCCGAGGTCTACCCGCCGGCCGACGCGGTCACCGCCGGCTTCCTCGACCGGGTGGTCGAGCCCGCCGCCCTCGCCGCCGCCGCCCACGACGCCGGCACCCGCCTCGCCCAGCTGAATATGGGCGCACACGCCGCCACCAAGCTCCGCGTCCGCGCGCCCGCCCTGGCTGCCGTCCGCGCCGGGCTCCACGCCGACGAGCGCGCCCTCCAGGCTCCGCCGGCCGCCAGCTGCCTCCACGCTGACGAGCGCATCCTGTAGCCCCGCGCGCCGCCGGCGGCCTTCACGCCGACGAGCGCGCCCTCGGGACTCCGCCCGCCGCCGGCGGCCTCCACGCCGAGGAGGGCGCCCGGCAGCGTCCGCCCGCCGCCGGCGCCAGCTGCCTCCACGCCGACGAGCGCGCCCTGCAGCGTCCGGCCGCTGGGCGGCCTCCCGCCAACGAGCGCGTCCTGCAGCGTCCGCCCGCCGGCGGCCTTCACGCCGACGAGCGCGCCTCCAACCCCCCGCCACCCGCCGGCTGAGCTGACACGCCACCCACCAGCACGTCGCCGCCCGGACCAGGAGCCCTCCGGCGGTTTGTTGACGAACTAGATGTTAACGCTCACACTCTGCCGGTAATGCGGCTGGAACAGCACGAAGGATCTGTACGCTCCTTTTGTCTTGTGGAGGCGGCATGCCTCGCTCGGGATCTCGTCGTCGCCTGCTCGCCACGCTGAGCGCGGCCGCGCTGCTGCCGGCACTGGCGGCCACCCGGCCGACCCCGGCATCGGCCGCGCCGGCGGCGCCGACAGCGCCGACCCTCGTCAGCCGCTGGGCGCTGGACGACGGCGCCGGCACCACCGCCGCCGACAGCGCCGGCACCCACCCCGCGACCCTGCACGGCGCCGCGACCTGGGGCCCCGGTGTGCAGGGCAAGTCCGCGCTGGTCACCGACGGCGCGTCGGGGTATGCCGACGCCGGCCCGGCGGTGATCGACACCGCGCGGAGCTTCTCCATCAACGCCTGGGTGAAGCTGGACCGGATCGGCGGCTACCAGACGGTGGTGAGCGTCGACGGCACCCAGGTCTCGGGCTTCTTCTTCGGGCTGCGCGACGACACCCGGCGGTTCGCGTTCGTGAAGCTGCCGGCGGACCAGGCCGCGGGCGCCCCGGCGTTCCCGTCCAGCACGTTCGACCCGGTCGCCGGCCAGTGGTACCAGCTGACCGGCGTGCACGACGCCGACACCGGCACGCTCGCCCTTTACGTGAACGGCCGGCTGGAGGCGACCACCCCGGCGCCGGCGAAGTGGACCGCCGCGGGCAGCCTGGTGATCGGCCGGGCGAAGTTCGGCGGGAACCCGGTCGACTTCGTGGACGGCACGATCGACGACGTCAGCGTCTACACCGGCGTGCTGCCGGCGCGCGAGGTGGCCCGGCTGGCCAGTCAGGGCAGCTGGCGCTTCGACGAGGGCACCGGCAGCACGGCCACCGACGACTCGCCGGCCAGCCAGCCGGCCACCCTCAACGCCGGCGCCACCTGGACCGCCGGCGTCGTCGGCCAGCACGCCGCCGCATTCGACGGCGCGACGGGAGCCGCCGAGGTACCGGCCAGCGTCGTCGACACCGGCCAGAGTTTCTCGGTGGCCGCCTGGGTCCGCCCCGACTCGCCGACCGGATTCCGCACCGCGGTCAGCGTGGACGGCGATCAGGTGAGCGGGTTCTTCCTGCAGCGCCGCGACGATGGCCGGTTCGCGTTCACCCGGCTGGCGGCCGACGCCCCGGGCGCCGGCACGTTCGCGGCCTCGTCGGCGGTGGGTGAGGTCGGCCAGTGGGTGCACCTGGCCGGCGTCTACGACCGGGTCGCCGGCACGCTGACCCTGTACGTGAACGGCACGAAGCAGCAGACGGTCGCGTTCACCACGCCGTGGCGGGCCACCGGGCACCTGCTGATCGGCCGCGGCAAGTACGCCGGCACGCCGACCGACTTCTTCGCCGGCGCGGTGGACGACGTCCGCACGTTCCCGTTCCCGCTGGACGCGAGCCGGGTGGCGAACCTGGCCGGCTCCGGCGTCTGGCACTTCGATGAGGGCACCGGCGACACGGCCGCCGACTCGTCCCCGAACGAGGCCGCCGCCACGCTCCGCGGCGCGACCTGGACGCAGGGCGCCGCCGGCGCCGCCCTCGCCCTGGACGGCACCGCCGACGCCCGGGTCGCCGATGTCCCCGGCCTCAACCTCGGCACCGGCCCGGCCACCCTGGCCGCCTGGTTCCGGACGACCGGCGCCGGCGAGCAACCGGTGCTCGCCAAGGGCACCGCCGGCCCGGACGACCCCGGCTACCGGCTGGAGGTCGATGGCGGCGCCGTCACCGCCCGGATCGGCGGCGGGCCCGGGCGGATCGAGGTCGCCACCACCGCCACCGGCTACGCGGACGGCGCCTTCCACCACGCCGCCACCGTGCTCGACCGCCGCGCCCAGCGGCTGACCCTCTACGTCGACGGCGAGCTGACCGCGATCGCGCCGGCCGCCGGCGCGTGCGGCACCCAGGCCGGCCCGACCGCCGTCGCCGTCGCCGACTGCAAGACCGCCTCGGCGGACGCCGGGACCCCGCTCACCATCGGCTCATCCGGCACGCTGACCGCCCCTGGCACCACCGGCACCCGGACCGCCGGCTCGGCCACGACCGGCGCCAGGAGGCCCGGCTCCGCAGCCCGGGCCGCCGGCCCGTCCGCGCCCGGCGCCGGGACGGCCGCCGACGCCGCCACCGGTCCGGCCGCGCCCGGCGTCCGGATGACCGCCGACGCCGCCACCGCCGGCTCGGCCGCGCCCGGCGTCCGGGCGGTCGCCGCCCGCGCCGCCGCCGGCCCGGCGTACCTCACCGGCGCGGTGGACGAGGTGCAGGTGACGCGGTTCGCGCTCGGCCCGGACCAGGTGGCCACGCTGGCCGGCGCGAACACGCTCGCCGTCGACGCCACCGACATCCGCGCCACCACCCGGTCCACCACGTACGGCGCGTTCCTGGAGGACATCAGCCATTCCGGCGACGGCGGCCTGTACGCGGAACTGGTCCGCAACCGGACGTTCAAGGAGAGCTTCCAGGGCGGCGGCACCGGCGGCGGGCCGGTCCCGTACTGGTCGCTGACGACGGCCGGCGGCGGCACCGGCACGTTCGGCGTCGACACCACGCACCCGCTGAACCCGGCCATCGACCGGAGCCTGCACGTGCACGTCGACGCGATCCCGCCCGGCGGCCGGGTCGCGGTCGCGAACGTCGGCTACTACGGCGTCAAGGTGGCCGCGTCCACCACGTACAAGGGCTCCCTGTGGGCCAGCGGCGCCGGCTTCACCGGCCGGGCCCGGGTCAGCCTGGAGAAGCCGGACGGTACCGTGCTCGCCAGCACGGTCGTCGGCACCCTCGGCGCCGGCTGGGCGCAGTACCCGTACACGATCAGGACCCCGGCCGGCCTGGCCACCACGACCGACAACCGGATCGTGGTCGCGCTCGAACCGACCTGCGCGGCCGCCCGCTGCGCCGTCGCCGGCAGCGACGTCTGGCTCAGCACGGTCTCGCTGTTCCCGCCGACGTACAAGAACCGGCCGAACGGCCTGCGCCCCGACCTGGCCGGCATGACCGCCGACCTGCATCCCGGCTTCTTCCGGATCCCCGGCGGCAACTACCTGGAAGGCAGCACGCTGGACACGAAGTTCGACTGGAAGACCACTGTCGGACCGATCGAGACCCGGCCCGGGCACCAGAACACGGCCTGGGGCTACTGGTCCGACGACGGGCTCGGCCTGCTGGAGTACCTGCGGATGGCCGAGGACGTCGGCGCGCAGCCGATCCTCGCGCTCTACGCCGGGTACGCGCTGAACGGCACGCACGTCCCGCAGGACCAGTTCGGCCCGGTCGTGCAGGACGCGCTGGACGAGATCCAGTACGCGATCGGCGACACCAGCACGCCGTGGGGCGCCCGCCGCGCCGCCGACGGCCACCCGGCCCCGTTCGCGCTGAACTACGTCGAGGTCGGCAACGAGGACTGGTTCGACCAGTCCGGCAGCTACGAGTGGCGCTTCACCGAGATGTTCGACGCGATCAGGGCGGCCTACCCGCAGCTGAAGATCATCGCGACGACCGGCGGCTACCAGGGCGGGGCCGCGTCGACCACGCCCACCGGCCGCACCCCGGACCTGGTCGACGACCACTACTACAACCCGCCGTCCTGGTTCGCGGGCAACGCGCACCGGTACGACACCGCCGACCGCAGCGGCCCGCAGGTGCTGGTCGGTGAGTACGGCGCGCTGGACGGCAGCCCGACCGGCACGCTGCGCGCCGCGGTCGGCGAGGCCGCGTTCCTGACCGGGCTGGAGCGCAACAGCGACATCGTGATCGGCAGCACCTACGCGCCGCTGATCGTCACTGAGGCCGCGTCCAACTGGTCGACGAACCTGATCGGCATCGACGCCGGCTCCGCGTACGGGTCGCCGTCGTACTGGGTGCAGCGGATGTTCAGCACGAACCTGGGGCGGCAGGTGGTCGGCACCCGGCTCGGCGGCGCGGGTGGGCTGGCCGAGGTGGTCACGAAGACCACCCAGGGCGGCCGCACGACGTTCTTCGTCAAGGTCGTGAACCCCGGCCAGCAGCTGCAGTCGGCCCGGATCACGTTCGCCGGGGTGACCCAGGTGGACGGCACCGCCACCCGCACCGACCTCGCCGGCGACCCGTCCGCCCGCAACACGCTGGCCGACCCGACCGCGGTGGCGCCGGCGACCCGGGAGATCACCGGCGTCACCGCCAACACCCGGTTCACGTTCGCACCGAACTCGGTCACCGTGCTGCGCGTCACCGGCCGGTGAGGGCCGGGCCCGACACCCCCGGGTCGGCGGGGGTGTCGGGCCGTCTGCGGGGCGCCTCCGGGGCGCCTGCAGGCCGCCGGCAGGCCGGCCACAGGGCGGCAGGCGGCGGCGAATACAGCGGAATATCGGGCGCACGGCGGGTCGCGGGGCGGTAACGGTCGCAAAGCAGCACAGTTCTGTCGGCCGTCCTATTGCTCTGTGTCGTCGACTGAATCTGGACCGTAGTCAAATGGCAATTAACGTTGCGTCGTCGGTCGATTCCACTCCGTAGGAGGCCGGGCGTTCCATCCGGCCCGTCACTCGGACGGGTGGCGGGAGCGACGTTGCACGTCACTTCAGACAATCCAAAGAAGCGCTGGGTTACTTCTCAGTACTGCTTCCGGTGGGCGCGGGTCAACCGCCGAGCCGGTTAGTCGCCGTCCCCCGATGTGTCCGGGACGGGAGCTACCGGACGGTAGCGGAATGTCCTTTATTTGGCTCACGGTGGCGCTCACTGTGTCCTCGACGGGGGTCAGCGGGGGGTGAGGCAGGCGATCGCGGTGAGGGCCAGCGCCAGCCCCGCGGCCCGCTTCGGTTGCAGCCGCTCGTGCATGATCATCCGGGCCAGCAGCGTGGTGACCGCCGGGGAGAGCGCGATCAACGTCCCGGCGGCGGGCAGGTTCGCGGTGCGGACGGCGGCCAGCGCGGCCATCGTGGCCACCGTCGACGCCAGCCCGTCGCCCACCGACATGGCCGCGGCCGGCCGGTCACGGGGCCGCTGCCGCAGCGTGACGGTGGTCGCAATGGCCAGCCCGACGATCGTCGACTGGGACGCCACCAGCGGCCACAGCCCGGTCGTGCCCGGCGTGTGCGACATGACCGTGTGGTACGCGCCGAACAGCATGCCCGCGGTCGCGGCCAGGATCGCCGCCCGCGTGTCGGTGCCCGTCTGGTCCGGCCAGGCCAGCACGGCCAGGGCGAGCGCGCCGGCGATCAGCCCGGCGATGGACAGCGCCCCGGGCCGGGTGCCGGCCATGATGCCGGCCGCTGTCGGCACCGCGGCCGACGTGGTGCCCAGCAGCACGGCGCAGACGCCCACCGGCCGGCCCAGCGAGTAGGCCAGGTACGCCGCGGCGGCGCCGGCGAACCCGAGCAGGCCGGCGCCCATGCCGAGCCCCAGCGATCCGGGGTGGCCGGGGATCAGCAGGGCGGCGGCGACCACCACCGGCAGCGCGGTCGTCTGCGAGATCAGCAGCGTGATCGTGGCGTGCTGGCGGCGCGAGGCGACGCCGCCGAGAAAGTTCGCGGTGCCGTAGCCGCTGGCCGCGGCGAGGCCGGCGATCGCGGCGATCATGGCGGTACCTCCGTCCGGTGTGGGTGGCTCACGCGGTACGCGCCGGGGCGGCCGCCGGCGCGACGGTGAGCAGGTGCCCGGCGTGCGCCTTCGCGGTGAGGTAGGCCTGGTTCTGCGGGGTCGGCCGGGTCTCCAGCGGCACCCGGGCCAGCACGGTGATCTGGTGGTCGGCCAGGTCGTCCCGCTTGGCCGTGTTGTTGGTCAGCAGCCGGACGCGGCGTACGCCGAGGTCAGCCAGGATGTGCGCGGCCGAGTGGTAGTCGCGGGCGTCCAGCGGCAGGCCGAGCAGCCGGTTCGCCTCGTACGTGTCGGCCCCTTCGTCCTGCAGGCCGTACGCGGCGATCTTGTTGGCCAGCCCGATGCCGCGGCCCTCGTGCCCGCCGAGGTAGACCAACACCCCGCGTCCGTCGGCGGCGATCGTGGCCAGCGCGAGCTCCAGTTGGGCGCGGCAGTCGCAGCGCAGCGAGCCGAGCGCGTCGCCGGTGCGGCATTCCGAGTGCACCCGGACCAGCGCGCCGTCGCCGGGTTCGCCCAGCACCAGGGCCAGGTGTTCGACGCCGGAGATCGCGTGCCGGTACGCGTGCACCGTGAACCGGCCGTGCGCGGTGGGCAGCTCGGACTGCGCCACGTGCACGACGAGCCGCTCGGTCCGGCGCCGGTACGCGGCCAGCTCGGCGATCGTCAGCACCGGGTAGTTGGACAGGTCGTGCCGGGTGCGGAACGCGTCCCACTCGTGCAGCCGGACCATCCGGCCGTCGTCGTGGGTGATCTCCACGATCGCGGCCACCGGTGGCAGCCCGGCCAGCCGGCACAGGTCGACGCCGGCCTCGGTGTGCCCGCCGCGTTCCAGCACGCCGCCCGGCCGGGCGATGAGCGGGGCGATGTGGCCGGGCCGGGTCAACCCGGACGCCGGCGTGCTCTCGTCGGCCAGCGTGCGCAGCGTGTGCGCGCGGTCGGCCGCCGAGATGCCGGTGTGGGTGCGGCCGTCGACCGGCCAGACCGCGTCGCAGAGCACTGTGTACGCGGTGCCCTTGGCGTCCTCGTTCTCCGTCACCTGCGGGGGCAACCGCAGTCGGCGGGCCCAGCCGCCCGGCAGCGCCGCGCAGATCAGCCCGGAGCCGTGCCGGACCATCAGGGCCACCGTGGCGGCGCTGACCCCGCTGGCGGCCGCGATGAAGTCGATCTCGTTCTCCCGGCCGGGGTCGTCGGCGACCACCACCAGGCCACCGGCGGCAAGCTCGATCAGCGCGCGGGTGATCCGATCGGCGCCGGCACCGCGGCGCGGGGTGGCCGGGTGGCCCCGGTCGTTGTCGTTGGCCAACTGCATGGCGGACGCCTCCTGGCGGTGGGGACACGAACGGCCACCACAGGGGTGGCCGTGTGGGTCGTTCGAAGGAGGGTGAGTTAGCGCTCCCCGGTGTTTTCCAGGCAGCTACCTTTGGTTAATTCAACGTGAGAGCTGCCGGTTCGGGAGACTTGGTCGACCGCTTCGGCGGCCACCAGCCCAAACCGACTGGAGCGTCTCCGAGTGTAGAAGTCTGCTATGTGGTTGACAAGCATCCGCCGACCGATTACGCACCGCACCGGTAAGCCGATCATCGCGCTCCTTACTCATCCTGCGGCAACAATCCGCGAAACAGGAGCGGAGTGTAGTGGGCCGGCAAGCGTTCGGATGGCGCCCACACTCGGTGCTCGAACTCCGAGGTCGATCATGCCCTTGAGGCCAGCTACCTGCTAGAACGTCCGGCTGGATGATTACTGTCCGGAGTCGTCAGTAGAGTCCCGGCGATCCGCGACAATGCCTCGGAGAGGGCTTGGTCGCTGCGTCCCGGGCCGCGTGCGGGAGTTATCCAATTTGTCGCCTCAGGCTCCGCCGACAGCCGGTTTGCGCCCAATTCCGGGCACTGCGGGCGGCGGCCGCCCGGTGTTTTGGACAATTGTCGACCCCGGCCCGCCGCGGAGGTTATTTGGACGCCCGGTCGGGCCTTATCCGGTCGGCTTTTCCGCCCGACCGCGTTCCTTTCCGGTGGAATGCCGCCGCCGCGTCCACTGCGGGCCGGCCGCGCGGTTCATGCCGGCCTGCGCGGCCCGCCGGGCACACGGCGGGGCGGGCGGCGCTATTCCGCGGCATTCCAGCCGTAATCCGGCTCAGCCCAGCGGTGGGACGATCGCCTCGATCAGGTGCGGGCCCGGCTCGGCCAGCGCGCGGCGCAGCGCGCCGGCCAGTTCCTCGGCGGTGTGCGCCCGGCTGCCGGGCACGCCCATCCCGGCGGCCAGCGCGACGAAGTCGAGGTCGGGGTCACCGAGGTCCAGCTGGGCGGCCGCCTTGGGGCCGGGCCGGCCGACGCCGACCCGCCACATCTCCAGCTGCAGGATCGCGTACGCCCGGTTGTTGAGCACGACCGTGGTGACGTCCAGCCGTTCGCGGGCCATGGTCCAGAGCGCGGAGATCGTGTACATCGCGCTGCCGTCGGCCTCCAGGCAGAGCACCGGCCGGTCGGGGCAGGCCACCGCGGCGCCGACCGCGACCGGCAGGCCCTGCCCGATCGCCCCGCCGGTGAGGGTGAGCCAGTCGTGCCGCGGCGCCCCGGCGGTCGCGGCCGGCAGCGCCCGCCCGGCGGTGTTCGCCTCGTCCACGACGATCGCGCGGTCCGGCAGCAGCGCGCCGATCACGTCCGCGAACGAGGCGCCGGTGAGCGGGCCGGTGGGCAGCTCCGGCCGGTGCGGTGGCTGCCGCGGCGGGTCGGCGGCCGCGCCCAGCTCGTCGGCCAGCGCCCGCAGCGCGCCGACCACGTCCGCGTCGTCGGCGCCGAGCCGGTGCACGCCGCAGCCCACCGGCAGCAGGTCGCCCTGCCGGCCGGGGTAGGCGAAGAACGAGACGGGGGAGCGGGCCCCGGCCAGCACCACCTGCTGCGTGCCGGCCAGATCCTCCGCGGCCGCCTCAGCGAGGTACGGCAGCCGGCTCAGCGGCGGTAGCCCGGCCCCGCGCTCCAGCCGGGCCGGGAACGTCTCGCACAGGACCCGGGCACCGGTGGCCTCGCCGATCCGGGCCGCCGCGACCAGCCCGGCCTCGCGGGTGGCCGGCCCACCGAGCAGCAGCACGCTCGGCTTGCCGGTGGACAGCGCCTCCCGGGCGCCGGCGACGGCCGACGCGGTCACCGCGGACCGGGGCAGCGGCAGCACCGGCTTCCCCGGTTCGGCGCCGTCGGACCAGGCCACGTCGGCGGGCAGCACCAGCGTCGCCAGCCGGCCCGGGGCGGCCTGCGCCGCGGCGACCGCGACGGCGGCGTCGTGGCCGACGGCGGCCGGTTCCGTGCTGTGCCGCACCCAGCCGCGAACCCAGCCGGCCAGCGCGTCGATGTCGGACTCCAGCGGCGCGTCGTAGTTCTTGTGCTCGGTGGCGTGGTCGCCGACGATCGCCACGATCGGGGTGGCCGCCCGCCGCGCGTTGTGCAGGTTGGCCAGCCCGTTCGCGAGCCCGGGGCCGAGGTGCAGCAGCACCGCCGCCGGCCGCCCGGCCATCCGCCCGTACCCGTCCGCCGCACCGGTGGCGACGCCCTCGAACAGCGCCAGCACCGCCCGCAGCCCGGGCACCGTGTCCAGCGCCGCGACCACCTGCATCTCGGACGTCCCGGGGTTGCCGAAGCACACCTGGACCCCGGCGTCGACCAGCGAGGCGACCAGCGCCTCCGCCCCCTTCACCCCCCGCCACCCACCCCCGGCGCCTCGGCCCGCACCTCCGGCCCTGCCTGACCGGACCCGTCCGGGACCGGCGCCGGGTGGACGGCCGCGCCGAGGCGGCTGGCGGTCTCGGCCGCCGCCAGGACCGCGACCACGTCCCGGCCGAAGCGGGCGTCGCAGGGGTGCTGGAGGGTGCCGGCGGCGACGGCCCGGACCAGTTCGTCCAGGATGCGGGTGGCCACCTCGGCCGGGCGCAGCCGGCCGGCCGGGACGGTGGCGAAGCCGGCCTCGCCGGAGAAGACGACCTCGTCGGCGGTGGCGGCGGGCGGCGCGTCCAGCGTGAGCGACAGCGTCGAGCCGGCGCCGCTGACATGCCGCAGCAGCACGTTGGTGGTGCCGTGCGGGGCCGGCGCGGCCAGCACCTCGGCGACCGGGCCGAGCACCGGCAGCAGCACCGAGAGCGCATGCGGGCCGATGTCCCAGAGCCCGCCGCGCTGCCGCCGCCACGGCGAGCCGCCGTACGGGTTGCCCGGCTGGAAGATCGACCCGAGCAGGCTGGCCCGGGCGCCGTCCCAGCGGCCGGCCTCCAGGTCGGCCAGGAACTCGGTGATCTCCGGCTGGTACCGCTGGGTGAAGAAGACCCGCGCGACCAGGCGGTTCGCCTCGACCGCGGCGACGATCCGGTCGGCGGCGGCGGTGCTGAACGCGAGCGGCTTGTCCAGCAGCAGGTGCTTGCCGGCGGTCGCGGCCCGCAACGCCAGCGGCGCCTGGACGTCCGGCGGCAGCGCGACCGCGACCGCGTCCACATCGGCCAGCAGCGCGTCCACGGAGTCGTACGGGCGGACCGCGAACCGGCCGGCCAGGCGCGCGGCCTTGGCCGGGTCGCGCCCCCAGACGCCGGTGAACTCCACGCCCGGGTGGCTGGCGAGCGCGGCCCCGTCCGCCTCCGCGGCCCAGTGGCCGGTGCCCAGCAGACCGAACCGCACGGCCATCGAACGCCTCCCCTTCCACGCCGTTCCGGCGCCGCGCCGGCCGGGTCCCAGTGGCGGGCCGGCAGGGGCCGTCCGCCGATTCTGGCAAGCAGTACCCGACGGACCCTAGACGGGTTGAATCGGGCGGAACAGGCTGGTTCAATCTTGCCCAGACCTCTCTGGGACGTACGCGGCGGACACAGCAGGGTGGTTGTCCCCCACATGTTCGCGGCGGCGTACCGCGAGAGGAGCCGGCGCATGCTCAGGCGGCCGTTGGTTCAGGCGTTGTTCGGCACACTCTTACTCGCTCTGGCGTTCCTGGTCGTCGCGCCGGCCGGCCCGGCCAGCGCGGCCGCGATCCGGATCATGCCGCTCGGCGACTCGATCACCGGCTCGCCCGGCTGCTGGCGCGCGCTGCTCTGGCAGCACCTGCAGACCACCGGGTTCACCAACATCGACATGGTCGGCACCCAGCCGCCGCAGGGCTGCGGGGTGCCCTACGACGGCGACGGCGAGGGGCACGGCGGCGCGCTGGTGACCGCGGTCGCCGACCAGAACCAGCTGGTCGGCTGGCTCGCCGCGACCCACCCGGACGTCGTGATGATGCACTTCGGCACCAACGACGTCTGGAGCTCCCTGACGCCGACCCAGGTGCTCGCCGCGTACAGCACGCTGGTCGACCAGATGCGGGCCAGCAACCCGGCCATGAAGATCATCGTCGCGCAGATCATCCCGCTCGCCCCGTCCGGCTGCGCCGACTGCCCGCAGCGGGCGGTCGCGCTGAACGCGGCGATCCCCGGCTGGGCCGCCGGCAAGACCACCGCGCAGTCGCCGATCACCGTCGTCGACCAGTGGACCGGCTTCAACTCCGCCGCGGACACCGCCGACGGCGTGCACCCGAACGACTCGGGCAACCAGAAGATGGCGGACCGGTGGTACCCCGCGCTGACCGCGGCGCTGTCCGGCACCACCCCGCCGTCGTCGCCCCCGTCGTC
>JBBWZH010000784.1:0-5864 GCA_039648995.1 Mycobacteriales bacterium | reverse complement strand
CCGAGCCCGGAGATCTCCTCGAACCAGTGGATCTCGGTCGCGGTGAACGCCTTCAGCGCCACCCCGGGCAGCGCCGCCTTCAGCTCGCGCAGCGCCCGTGGGTAGTACTTCCACGGCAGCGTCGGGTGCAGGCCGTTGACGATGTGCAGCTCGGTGATGCCGTCCGGCTCCATGCCCCGAGCGAGTTCGACGGCCTCCTCGACCCGCATCGTGTACGCGTCCTTCTGGCCGGGCTTGCGCTGGAACGAGCAGTACGCGCAGGACGCGGCGCACACGTTGGTCAGGTTCAGGTGCCGGTTGACGTTGAAGAAGACCCGGTCGCCGTTCTTCTCGGTGCGGGCGTGGTGCGCCAGGCCGCCGAGCCAGGCCAGGTCGTCGCAGGCGTACAGGTCGACGCCGTCGGCGTAGGACAGCCGCTGGCCGCTGTAGACCTTGTCCTCGATCTCGCGCTTCCGGGTCCTGTCCATCGCCATCCGCACGCCCGCCTTCCGCCTCGACTCGCCCGGACCCGAGCGTACGTCCGGCCCGCCGGCGGTGCCGGTCGCGGGTGGGCCGCGGCGGCCGGCGCGCCACCCGGCCGGGCCCGCTGATCGCGACCACCCCAGACGGGTGCACTATGAGGCAACCAAGGTGCCCAAACGAGTACACCCTTGCGCGGTGCAGCCTGGCGCCAAGAGACCTAACGTCGTCTCATGGGGCGGGGGTCCGTGATCCTTGTCGATCGGGCACACTGGGCCCGATCGATAACTCTCGCTGAGGGATCCATGACCGACACGTTCAGTGCCACCGGCGCGCTGCTTGCCCAGGCTGCCGCCGGCGACGAACGTGCCTGGAACGCGCTCGTCGCCCAGCACACCCGGCTGCTCTGGTCGGTCGCCCGGTCATACCGGCTGGACCAGGCCGACGCGGCCGATGTCGTCCAGACGACCTGGCTGCGGCTGCTTGAGCACCTGAGCCGGATCGAGGACCCGACCCGCCTGGTCGGCTGGCTGGTGACCACCGCGCGCCGGGAGTGCCTGCGGGTGCTGCGCCGGTCCGGTCGGGAGCGGCTGACCGTCGACGAGGACGCCGCGCTGGACGTGGTCGACCCGGACGCCGAGCCGGTCGAGGCACGACTGATCACCAACGAGCGGAACGCCACGCTCTGGCGGGCGTACCGGCAGTTGCCGGAACGCTGCCAGCGGCTGCTACGGATCGCGGTGGCGATGCCGCAGGCATACCACGAGATCTCGCAGGCGCTGGACATGCCGGTGGGCAGCATCGGCCCGACCCGGGCGCGCTGCCTGGTGACGCTGCGCGAACTGCTGGCCAAGTCCGGGTTGAACGGCTCGGAGGACGCCGGCGGAACGGGGGTCCGCCCGTGAGCTCACTCGACGACGCCTGGTTGCTGGACCGGCTCCGGGAGGCGGCCGACGAGGCGGACCCGGTACCGGAGTTCGTCATCGCGGCCGGTCAGGCCGCCTTCGCGCTGCGCCGGCTGGACGCGGAGCTGGCCGAACTGGTGCGTGACTCGGCCGACGAGCGGACCGGGCTGATCGCGGTCCGCGGCGAGGGCGAGGTGCGGCTGATCTCGTTCGAGACCGGCCCGGTGGCCGTCGAACTGCAGGTCACCCAGCGTGGGTTGATGCGCGACCTGGTCGCGCAGATCTCTGGCGCGGACGTCGCGCTGGCCGAGGTGGAGACGCCCGGGGTGCGGCACGACGTGGCGCTGGCCGACGGAGTGGCGACCGCGGACGGTGTGCCGGCCGGGCTGCTCCGGCTGCACGTGCGCACCTCGGACGGACACAACCTGGTCACGAGCTGGGTGCGCACCTGAGCCGGACGGCACTGACCGGGCAGCCGCCCACCGGGCGTCCCGGAGACGCCAAACGGCGAGCCGCCGGGACGTTTCACGTCGCCGACGGCTCGCCGCCTGGATCTATAGGCTGCCTTGGGACAACCTGCGAAGAGTGGCTAAGGAGCGCCTGTGCCGCCACCTTCCGGCATCGGCCGCCCGCCGTTCGGGTCGTTCGGCGGCGCCGGCGGAGGTGTCGGCTCGGTGCTGGTCGTGATCGGATCGGTTTCCGGCATCGGCCGGCCACCAGTCGGATGCATGGTTGTCTTCCCCCTTGTTGATGTTCCCCGACGAAATCGTGCCACTGAACTGGTATGTACCGCGCGGGATTTTCCGGCCACGACCCGAGGGCCGCTGTCCCCCGGCCGGTGCCCCGCAGACCAGCTGACGCCAATCGTGCTAGATCAAACCCTGCCTGACCGCGAACGCGACCGCGTGCGACCGGTTGCGCAGTTGGAACCGAGACACCAGATCATGGATCGCGTTCTTGATCGTCCGCTCGGAGTACGCCATCTTCGCCGCGATCTCGCTGGTCGAGTAGCCCTCCGCGATCAGGCTGAGCACGGTCAGCTCGCGTTGGGTCAGCCCGCCGAAGGTCAGCCCCTGCGGCGTGGTGCGGTGCCGCTGGGCCTCACCGACCTGCTGCAGCAGACGGCCGAGCAGGTCCGGCGGGAGGTGCCCGTCGCCCGTGGCGGCGGCGCGGATCGCGGTGGCTAGCCGCTCGGTGGTGGCCTCGCCGCGGCGGACGATGGCCGCGACGCCGGCTTCCACCGCCGCCAGCACGGAGCTGCCGTCGATCCCCCCGACGATCAGCACCACCCGGGCGGCATCGCTTTGTCGCACTTCCCGGACAACGCGCGCCGTACTCTCGTCTACACGATCCGCAACAAGCACCACCACGTCGGGTGCCGTGGGCGAGTCAGCCGAGAGGATTTCGAGGTCGTTGTGGTAGCGGAGCTGGCTGGCAACGCCCGCCTCGGACACCGGATCGGTAGCGCGAACGCGGACACGGGTCGGACTGCGCATGGAACTCCCCCTCGAAGCGGCCTTCCCTCATCAGAGGCACGCCCACCGGGCAGTGATACAAGTCAGATCGGGCAACCTCGCGGGGAACCGAATCGGCCACATGACCACCCCCCGGGCGTCGAGTAGGTGAGTGCAGCGGAGCACGTGGACCCGGACGCCGTCGCGGCCGAGGCGAACCGGTTGGTCGGCACCGACCCGATCCGGGCGCAGCGGGTCGCCCTGGAGGCGGTGTCGCTGGCGCGCGCGGCCGGCCAGGTCGGGCCGGCGTCGCGGGCGCACCGGGCGCACGGCCGGGCCGCGTACGAGCTGGGCCGGCTGGACGAGGCGGTGACCTCGCTGCGCACCTCGGTCCGGTTCGCCGAGGACGGGGACGAGCCGGTGGCGGCGGCCGAGGCGCGGATGAGCCTGGCGTACGTGCTGCTGGAGCAGGGCCGTACCGCGGAGGCGCTGAACCTGGCCGACTCCGCCGCGACCGCGCTGCGCGGGCTGCCGGCGGCGCGGTTGATGATGCAGCGAGGCCTGCTGCTGTGGCGGTGCGGGCGGACCGACGAGGCGCTGGACGCGTACCGGCGGGCGCTGCCGGGGCTGCGCAAGGGCGGCGACCAGCTGGCCGAGGCACGGCTCTACAACAACCGCGCCCTGCTGCACATCGACCGCGGCGAGCTGTCGGCCGCCGAGACCGACCTGCAGCACGCCGCGGTCCTGTGCGCCGAACTCGGCCAGGAGGTGCTGGCCGCGACCGCCGAACTGAACCTGGGCTACGTGGCGTCCCGGCGCGGCGACGTGCCGGCCGCGCTGCGCCGGTTCGACACCGCCGAGGCGGTCTACCGCAAGCACGGCGTCGATTCCCTCGAACTGCTGCTGGCCCGCAGCGAGCTGCTGCTGTCGGCCGGCGTCACCGGCGAGGCCCGCGAGACCGCGGAGCGGGCCATCGAGAGCTGCACGGCGGCCGGGCTGCGGTCGCTGCTGGCCGAGGCGCTGCTGATGTTCGCGCAGGCGGCGCTGGCTGAGGGTGACACCGAGCCGGCGCAGCAGGCCGCCGCCCGGGCCGCCCGGATGTTCGCCCGCCAGCGCCGGCCGGGCTGGGCGGCGGTGGCCCGGTACGTGGCGCTGCGCGCGGACGAGCGGGCCGGCCTGCTGATCCCGGCGCTGCGCCGGCGCGCACTGCAGGTGGCCGGGCAGCTGGCCGCGATCGGCTGGCGGGCGCAGGAGCAGGACGCGCGGCTGGTCGCGGCCCGGGTCGCACTGGCCAACGGCGACGTCGCGGTCGGCCGGCGGGAGCTGCAGCGGGCCGCCGGCGCGCGCACCCGCGGGCCGACCGAACTGCGCATCCGGGCCTGGTACGCCGAGGCGCTACTGCGGCTGGCCACCGACCGGCGCGGCGCCGCGGAGACCGCGCTGCGCGCCGGCTTCCGGGTGATGGAACGGCAACGCGCCACCCTCGGCGCCACCGAGCTGCGGGTGCACGTGGCCGGCCACGCCGGCGACCTCGCCGGCCTCGGCGTCGACCTGGCCTACCGCGGCGGCTCGCCGCAAAAGCTGCTGGAGTGGAGCGAGCGCTGGCGGGCCGGCTCGCTCGGGCTGCGCCCGATCCGCCCTCCGGACGACACGGCGCTGGCCAGCGCGCTGGCCGAGCTGCGCCGGGCCGCGAGCCAGGCGGAGACCACGCTGCTGAACGCCCGGTCCGCGGACGCCCTGCTGGTACGGAAGGCCGCGCTGGAGGACCGGGTGCGCCGGCTGTCCCGGCATGCCAGCGGGCCGCTGTTCCACCCGCCGGACCGGCCGCCCACGCTGGACGAGCTCGCCGCGGGGCTGGGCCAGCGGGTACTGCTGGAGCTGGTCCGGCACGGCGACGAGATCCTCGCGGTGACCGTGCGGGACGGCGACGCGCGGATCCACCAGCTCGGCCCGGTCGCGACGTCCCGGCGGTCGCTGGACGCACTGCTGTTCGCGCTGCGCCGGCTCGCGCTCGGCCACGGTTCGGCCGCGTCGCTGCGGTCCGCCCGGGCGTCGGTGACCGCGGCCGCCGACCGGCTGGCCGCCGCGCTGATCGCACCGATCGCGGATGTCCTCGGCGATCGCCCGCTGGTGGTGGTGCCGATCGGGCAGTTGCGCTCGACGCCGTGGTCGCTGCTGCCCGGCTGCGGCGGCCGCACGGTGACCGTCGCCCCGTCCGCCGCGCTCTGGCTGCGCGCCGCCAGCCGGCCGCGGGAACGCTCCAACGACGGCCGGGTGGTGCTCGTCTCCGGGCCCGGCCTGGACGGCGCCGCGGCCGAGATCAGCCAGCTCGCCGACGCCTACCCGACCGCGCTGCGGCTGGCCGGCGACGAGGCCACTGTGGACGCAGCACTGTCCGCTTTGGACGGTGCGGACGTCGCGCACATCGCCGCGCACGGCCGGCTGCGCGGCGACAACCCGCTGTTCTCCGCGCTGCAACTGGCCGACGGCCCGCTCACCGTCTACGACCTGGAGCGGCTGTCGCACGCGCCACGGCTGGTGCTGCTGCCGGCCTGCCAGTCCGGCGTCGGCTCCGAACTCGCCGGCGACGAGGTACTCGGCCTGACCGCCGCCCTCTTCGCCCTCGGCACCCGCACCGCGGTAGCCACCGTGATCCCCGTGCCCGACGAGGCCACCCGCCCGCTGATGCTCGCCCTGCACGACGGTCTGCGCCGCGGACTGTCCACAGCGGACGCACTCACCGCCGCGCAAGCGACCGTAGACCCCGACGACCCCTCGGCCCTAGCCACCGCCGCCGGCTTCGTCTGCTACGGCGCCGGCTAGTTCCCCGCCCACCTCCCCAGACCCGGCGCCACCAGGCATCGCAACCGGAATCTCAGCCGCAGCCGCCCGAGGCAGCCTCCCGCCTCGGGATCCGCGTATCCAGGTGATCGGCGAAGGGCACCTCAGCCGCCAACGCGACGCAGCGAGCCCGCGCGGACAAGCGTCCCGAATCAGGAACCACCCGCAGCCCGAGGGACCCGGGGCCTCCGCCCCTCACCGAACC
>JBBWZH010000670.1:0-5839 GCA_039648995.1 Mycobacteriales bacterium | reverse complement strand
GCCGGATGGGTGAGAGCGTTGGCGCCGGATGGCCTGGCGAATGCGCCGGACAACACGCGCTGGTCTGTATTCGGTCACTCTATGGTCACGATTCGCCGGACTCGCGTGATGCCCGCCCCGCGGGCTCGTTAGTGTCGCCACCGCCTGCCGGCATCTCGCCGGATCAGAACCGTTGCTCCCGTGAAGCGGGACAAGAGGAGGCGCAAGCATCGTGAAGGTGAGGAAGGGCGTCGCGCTACTCGCGCCGGCGGTGGTGGTCGTGATGGCCGCCGCGGCGTGTGGTGGCAGCAGCAACAACAACAACGGCAGTGGCGGCGGCACCAAGGCGGGCGGTCGGCTGGTCTACGGATACGAGACGAAGTTCCCGCAGAACCTGTTCCCGATCATTTCGTCGGGCAACTCGGTGGCGACGGCGTACATGGAGATCCGGGTGCTGCCCGGCCCGACCCTGTACACCCCGGACTTCAAGGTCGTCCCGGACCTCAACCTGCTGGCCGCCGCGCCGACCACGGAGACGAAGAACGGCAAGCAGGTCCTGACGTACAAGCTCAACCCGAAGGCGGTGTGGAGCGACGGCGTCCCGCTCGACGCGAAGGACTTCAAGTTCTCCTGGCAGCTCCTGAAGAGCAGCGACCCGGCCGCGGGCGGCTGCCCCGACCTGCTCGGCACCGTCGGCTACGACCAGATCGCCAGCGTCGAGGGCTCGGACCCGGTTGACGGCTCGAACAAGACCGTCACGGTGACCTTCGCCAAGCCCTACGCGGACTGGCTGTCGCTGTACAACGCCGGCCTCTTCCCGGCGCACACGATGGACAAGGGCGACCCGAAGGCCAACTGCGACGAGGTCAAGAAGGGCTGGCCGACCGCTGGCGGCATCCCGGTCTCCGCTGGCCCGTGGAACATCCAGTCGGCCAACGTCGACACGGGCAAGCAGGTCATCACGCTGACCCCCAACCAGAAGTACTGGGGCGCCAAGCCGAAGCTGGACCAGTTGATCTACCAGGCCATCGGCAACGAGGCGGGCGTCAACGTCAAGGCCATGAAGTCGGGCGAGGTCCAGATGATCTACCCGCAGCCGCAGCTGGACCTGGTGAAGAACATCAAGGCGCTGGAGCCCAACGTGTCCAGCAAGATCAGCTTCGGGCTCTCGTTCGAGCACCTTGACTTCAACACCCGCAACCCGGCGCTCAAGGACCCGGTCGTCCGCAAGGCGATCGCGACCGCGATCGACCGTGGCGACCTGGTCAAGGCGACCGTCGGCCAGTTCGACAACCGGGCCTCGGTGCTGAACAGCCGCATGTACGTCACCAACCAGCCGCAGTACAAGGCCAACAACGGCGGCCTGTACGAGACCGGTGACGTGGCCAAGGCAAAGTCGATGCTGGAAGGAGCCGGGTACAAGCTTGGCCCCGACGGCATCTACGCAAAGGGCGGCGTCAAGCTGTCCTTCGACACCATTACCACGGTGCAGAACCCGCTGCGCGAGCAGACGATCGACGTGCTGGCCAGCCAGCTGAAGCCGGCCGGTATCGACATCAAGAAGGACCTCGACGCCGACATCTTCGAGGACAAGTCCAAGCCGAAGAGCCTGGAGGCCGGTGGCTTCGACATCGCGCTGTTCGCCTGGGTGGGCTCGCCGTTCGTCTCCGGCAACGTCTCGATCTACCAGAGCACCAACGGTGACTCGCAGGGCCAGAACTACACCCACGGCAACGACCCGAAGGTCGACGACCTGCTCGCGCAGATGACGCAGGAGATCGACCCGACCAAGCAGGCCGACCTGGCCAACCAGGCTGACACCCAGCTCTGGCAAGACCTGTACACGCTGCCGCTGTACCAGAAGCCGACGTTCCTCGCCTGGGACTCGCACTACAGCAACATCGACGAGAACTCGACGAACAGCGGTCCGCTGTGGGACTCCGAGAAGTTCGCCCGTAAGTCGTAGGGCGACCGCTCGGCCGACCTCGGCCACGCCGGCGGTCCCTCGGGGCGGGTCACCACCCGCCCCGAGGGGCCAGCCGGTACCCGTCCCCCCACTGGTCAACCCGGCTGTCCGGGACGTCTCCCGTCGGGCTACCCCGCGGCGTAAGGTGTCGACATGCTGCTGTACAGCATTCGCCGGTTCTTCTCTTCGGTGCTGGTCCTGCTCGCGAGCTCGATGCTGGTGTACCTGCTGGCGGCGACGAGCGCGGACCCGCTTGCCCCGTTCCGCACGAAGCAACCGCCGCCACCGCCGGCGTTCTTCGCCGCGAAACGGCACGAGTTCGGGCTCGACCAGCCGGTGGTGGTGCGCTACTGGCACTGGCTGACCGGCCTGCTGCGCGGCAATTTCGGCAACAACATCGACGGCAACCCGGTCCGGGCCGACCTGTTCGAGCGGCTCGGCGTCACCGCCCGGATGGTCGCCGCCGCCATGGTGCTCGCGGTGGTCCTCGCGATCATCGTCGGCGTGCTGACCGCGGTGCGGGCGCACAAGCTGTCCGACTATTTCTTCACCACCATCGCGTACATGCTGATCGCGCTGCCGACGTTCTGGTTCGCGGTGCTGCTCAAGGAATTCGTGGCCATCCGGTTCAACGACTGGGTCGGCAAGCGCGTACTTTTCACCATCGGTGAGGAGACGCCCGGCATCACCTCGTACGGCACGAGATCCGAAGTCTTCTGGGACCATCTGGGGCATCTCGTCCTGCCGACGATCTCGCTGGCGATGTTGAGCTTCGCCGCGTGGAGCCGGTTCCAGCGGGCGTCGATGCTCGACGTGATGCACTCGGACTACATGCGGCTCGGCCGCGCCAAGGGCCTGCCCTGGCGCAAGGTGCTGATCAAGCACGGCCTGCGCAACGCGCTGATCCCGCTGACCACCGTCGTCGCCCTCGGCGTCGGCACGATCTTCGGCGGCGCGATCATCACCGAGCAGGTTTTCCAATGGCACGGCATGGGGGAGTACCTCCTGACGAACGGCCTCGGCTCCCACGACGTCAACGTGATCCTGGGCTGGCTGATGGTCTCGGCGTTTTTCGTGGTGCTTTTTAACCTCATCGCGGATCTGCTCTACGCCGTCCTGGATCCGCGCATCCGGCTGAGCTAGCCGGCGAGCCCGAAAGAGGTCGCCATGACCACGGTTCAGCAGTTCGAGTCGTCGTCGACGAGCACGATCGTCGAGCCGCCCAGCACGGTGGAGCGCGAGTTCACGGTCAAGTCCCGCAGCCAGCGGGAGCAGATCATCCGCCGGTTCCTGCACAACCGGATCGCGATGACGGCCGTGGTCGTCTACCTGCTGATCCAGCTCGCGGCGTTCGTCGGCCCGTTGTTCTACCGCTGGTCATACTTTGACCTGGATAAGACCGCGCTGTCCCAACCGCCCGGGTCGCCCGGCCACATCCTCGGCACCCAGGACATCGGCCGTGACCTGCTGGCGATGATGATGCGCGGGGTGCAGCGCTCCACCTACATCTGCGTGCTGTTCGTGCTCCTGGCCGGCACGCTGGGCGTGCTGGTCGGCTCGGTCGCCGGCTACTTCGGCCGGCTGGTCGACAACCTGCTGATGCGGTTCGTCGACCTGGTGCTGACAATCCCGAACCTGGTCGTGATCATCGTGGTGGCGAGCAAGTTCCCGTCCACCCGGTCGGCCGTCGGGGTGGCCATATTCATCGCCGCGTTCGGGTGGATGGACCTTGCCCGGATTGTCCGCAGCACGTTCCTCTCGCTGCGTGAGCGGGAGTTCGTCGAGGCGGCGCACGCGCTCGGCGCGTCCAACCGGCGGATCATCTTCAAGCACCTGATCCCGAACTCGCTCGGTTCGATCATCGTCTGGGCCACCCTGGGCGCGGCCACCTCGGTCATCCTGGAAGCCTCGCTGACGTACATCGGCTATGGCGTGCAGGGCAACGACACGTCGCTGGGCCGGCTGGTGTCCGAGGGCGTCTCCGCCGCGGACACCCGGCCGTGGCTGTTCTACTTCCCCGGCCTGGCACTGATGATCATCGTGATGTCGATCAACCTGATCGGCGACGGGATCAGGGACGCGTTCGACCCCTCCCAGACCCGCGTCCGGGCCTAACCCGCACGAGGCCGCGAGGCAAGGCACCAGCGAACCAGCACCGCCCGGCCGGCGGCTTCCGCCCGAAACACAGACTCGGAGCAGCATGGAGACTCTGATTGACGCGCCCGCGGGCGCCGTGCCGACCGATACCGAGGCCGTCCTTGAGGTGACCGACCTGCAGGTGCGCTTCCCGACCGAGGACGGTCTGGTCAACGCGGTGCGTGGCGTCTCGTTCAGCCTCAAGCCCGGTGAGGTGCTCGGGATCGTCGGCGAGTCGGGCTCCGGCAAGTCGGTGACCTCCATGGCGATCATGGGTCTGCTGCCCGGCAGCGCCCGGATCACCGGCTCGGTCAAGTTCCGCGGCCGGGAGCTGCTCGGCCTGCGCGACGGCGAGATGAGCTCGATCCGCGGCAAGTCGATCGCGATGATCTTCCAGGACCCGATGACCTCGCTCGACCCGGTGTACCGGATCGGCACGCAGATCGCGGAGACGGTCAAGCAGCACAACAAGTCGCTGTCCGGCAAGGCGGCCTGGGCCCGCGCGGTCGACCTGCTCGACCTGGTCGGCATCCCGAACGCCAGGGACCGCGCCGACTCGTACCCGCACGAGTTCTCCGGCGGCATGCGCCAGCGCGTGGTGATCGCGATCGCGATGGCCAACCAGCCGGACATCATCATCGCCGACGAGCCGACCACCGCGCTGGACGTGACCGTGCAGGCGCAGGTGCTGCAGGTGCTGCGGACCGCGCAGGAGGAGACCGGCGCGGCCACCGTGCTGATCACGCACGACCTCGGCGTCGTCGCCGGGATGACCGACCGGATCATGGTCATGTACGCCGGCCGGCCGGTCGAGTACGGCACCGTCGACGACGTCTTCTACGCGCCCCGGATGCCGTACACGCTGGGGCTGCTGGGCTCGCTGCCCAGGCTGGACTCGAAGACCAAGCAGCGGCTGACGCCGATCAAGGGCTCGCCGCCGTCGCTGATCAACCCGCCACCCGGCTGCCCGTTCGGCCCGCGCTGCCCGATGCACATCGACCAGTGCGACGCCGAGGAACCGCCGCTGCTCCCGGTGGACGGGGTCGACCACTCGGCCGCCTGCATCCGGTCGGGCGAGCTGGCGGCGACCGCCGCCACCCCGGAGGAGATCTTCAGCACCGACGCCGCCGACGCCGAGCTCGCCGTGACCACCGCGGTGGGCCAGCATGTCGACCAGGAACCGGCCGACCTCGACGGGGGTGAGCAGTCATGACGGCGACGGTGGAGAACGTCCCGCGGCAGCGCAAGGCCGACCAGGAGCCGGTGCTGGTGGTGGCCGATCTGGAGAAGTACTTCCCGATCAAGGGCCGTGGGCTGGTCCGGCGCACGGTCGGCCACGTCAAGGCGGTGGACGGGATCAGCCTGGAGCTGTACCCGGGCGAGACGCTGGGGCTGGTGGGTGAGTCCGGCTGCGGGAAGTCCACCACCGGGCGGGCCATCCTGCACCTGCAGCCGGCCACCGCCGGCTCGGTCAGGTTCGCCGGCCGGGAGCTGACCAAGCTCAGCCGGTCGCAGATGCGGCCGCTCCGCCGGCAGATCCAGATCGTCTTCCAGGACCCGTACGCCTCGCTCAACCCGCGGCTGCCGGTGATCGACATCGTGGCCGAGCCGCTGATCATCCACAAGGTGGTGCCGCGGTCACAGCTCAAGACCCGGGTCGGCGAGCTGCTCACGCTGGTGGGGCTGAACCCCGAGCACGCCAACCGGTACCCGCACGAGTTCTCCGGCGGCCAGCGCCAGCGCATCGGCATCGCCCGC
>JBBWZH010000755.1:0-2695 GCA_039648995.1 Mycobacteriales bacterium | reverse complement strand
GCGCCGACCCAGTACTCCCGCCGGCGCGGGTGGTCGGCGGCGTACAGCACGGCCCGGGCGGCCACCTCGGGCTGGTAGATCGGCGGCACCGGCTGCGGCCGGCGCGGCAGCCGGGACAGCACCCAGTCGAACTGCGGCGTGTTCACCGCCGGCATCTGCACCATCGTGACCCGCACGCGCGAGCGGTCGTGCAGCAGTTCGCAGCGCAGCGCCTCGTGGAAGCCCTGGATCGCGTGCTTCGCGCCGCAGTACGCGGTCTGCAGCGGGATGCCGCGGTACGCCAGCGCCGAGCCGACCTGCACGATCACGCCGCGGTCGCGCGGCAGCATGCGGTCCAGCGCGGCCCGGGTGCCGTAGACGTAGCCGAGGTAGTCGACCTCGGTGACCCGGCGGAACTCGTCCGGGGCGATCTTCATGAACGGCGCGAACACCGACGTGAACGCGACGTTCACCCACACGTCGATCGGCCCGAGGCTGGCTTCGACGAGGTCCGCGGCCGCCTGCACGTCGTCGTACCCGGCCACGTCCACCGGCAGCTGCAGGGCCTTGCCGCCGGCCGATTCGACGTCCGCCGCGGCGCCGGCGAGCCCGGTGTCGCCGCGGGCCAGCAGCGCGACCGTCGCGCCGCGCTCGCCGTAGAGCCGGGCCACCGCGCGGCCGATCCCGCCGCTGGCCCCGGTGACGACGACCACCGGCGGGTTGGCGGTGTTCGCGGGCATCGCGGCCTCCCTTGCGGTGCGGGGTGTGGCGCGGCCCCAGACCGGCCGGCCACCGATGACCCTTGCCGCCTACCCGCCGCGGTCGGCGCCCACACCCGCTACCGGCGCAGCGGCGTGGTCGCACCGGTGGTGAGGTCGCCCAGGTAGGCCTCGGTGCCGCCGCCGGGCGTGCCGGTCAGGAACACGACGCGGCGGCCGTCGGCACTGATGCCCTGCGCGGTGGAGGGGCCGGCCGCCTGCTGGCCGCCCGGGGCGCGGCTGACCCGCCGCAGCTGGCCGTTGCCCAGATTCCGGACGAACACGTCGGGCACCCCGTTGGTGTCGCCGCCGACCAGGTTGGACGCCGCCGAGGTGAACAGCACGTACCGGCCGCCCGCGCTGATCGCGGCCGCGGTGGACGGGCCGTTGGCCGGGCCGGCCGGGCCGCGGCTGACCAGCCGCACCTGGCCGTTGCGCCGGTCCCGGACGAACACGTCGGTCACGCCGTTGCTGTCGCCCGCGGTCAGGTTGGACGCGGCCGAGGTGAACGGGACGTACCGGCCGTCGGCGCTGATTCCGGCCGCGGTCGACGGGCCGTTCGCCGCACCCGCCGGGCCGCGGCTGACCAGCTGCGCGGTCCCGGTGCGCAGGCTCACCACGAACACGTCCGGCAGCCCGTTGACGTCGCGGTCGACCAGGTTGCCCGCGGCGGAGGTGAACGCCGCGAAGCCGCCGTCAGCGGAGATCGCCGCGTCGCCCGAGTCGGCGTCCGCGATGCCGGCCGGGCTCTCGCTGACCAGCGAGGTGAGCCCGGTCGCGGCGTCGTACCGGTAGATCTCCGCCGGCAGCTGACTGCCGAGGAACTGGGACACCTGCGCGTAGAGGACGTACCGGCCGGTGCCGGAGACGGAGACCGACGACACGCTGTCCAGGTCGGAGAGCGGGAGGCTGACGTCCCGCACGGTGCCGGCACCGACGTCGGCGATCAGCGCGTGCCCGACCGGCTCACCGACCCAGCCGGCCGCGCCGATCAGGTTCCCGTCGGCGCTCAGCGCCGCCGGCCCGATCGTCGGGTCGCTGCCCGGCAGAAGCGCCTCGGTGGCGCCGGTGCGCAGGTCGCGCCGGTAGAGGAAGCGGGACGGCTGGTCGGTGCGGCCGGCCGGCGGCTCGGTCCGCACGACGTACGCGACGTACCGCCCGTCGCCGCTGATCGCCGCGGCCACTACCGAGCTCGCCGGCACGGGCGCGGCCGCCGCTGGCATGACCCCTGCGGGCGCGGCGAGGCCAACCAGCACCGCCCCCATTCCGACTACTTTCAGTACGAACATGTGACCTACAGTAACAAGAGTTGCCCTCGCGGGCCGACCTTGACCGTCGATCGCCGGACTCACGTGGCGCCGGCACCGCCGTATGCTTCACTTCGCCGGTCTCGTCAGCCGGCCGAGGAAGATCGCGTGGGGTCCGTCCGGGTTGCGTTCGTCCAGGCCGCGGTGGCGGCCCGGGCCCGCGCGGACCGGCCGTACTCGGTGCCGGAGCGCCTCGGCATGGCCGGTCTGGGCGGCGCGGTCGCCGCCGTCGGCTACCCGGTGCTGACCAGCCATACCCCCCTCGCGCTGCCCTGCCCGCTGCGGACGCTGACCGGGGTGCCCTGCCCGGCCTGCGGGATGACCACCGCGGCGACCCGGCTCGCGTCGGGCGACCTGATGTCCGCGCTGGCCGCCAATCCGTTCGTGCTGCTGCTGGCCGCGATGACGGCCGTGCTGCCGGTGCTGCTCGCCGCGCGGCTGCTCGGCGCCGCCCCGCCACCGGGGCCGTGGCCGCCCGGCCGGCGCCGAAACGTCCGGCGTGTCGTCGCCGTCCTGGTAGGTACGAGCTGGGTGTTTCAGCTACACCGGTCCGGTTGGATATAGCCGGGCCGCAGCAACTGTTGATCCGAAAGGGATGAGATGTCTGAGCCGCCATACGGACAGAACCCGTACGGTCAGGGGCCGACCGGC
>JBBWZH010000648.1:0-3616 GCA_039648995.1 Mycobacteriales bacterium | reverse complement strand
AGGCGCGCTTGGCGATCTCCTTGACCTGGTCGTCGAACTTGCGGATGTTGCCCGGGTTGACCCGGACGGCCGCGCAGCCGGCGTCGATCGCGGCGAACACGTACTTCGGCTGGAAATGGATGTCGGCGATCACCGGGATCTGCGACTTCCGCGCGATCGCCGGCAGCGCCTCCGCGTCGTCCTGCGACGGCACCGCGACCCGCACGATCTGGCACCCGGACGCGGTCAGCTCCGCGATCTGCTGCAGCGTGGCGTTGACGTCCGAGGTGGGCGTGGTTGTCATCGACTGCACCGAGACGGGCGCGTCACCGCCGACCAGCACCGAGCCCACCGCGATCTGGCGGGACGTCCGGCGCGCCGCCAGGGTCGGTGGCGGTGCGGCGGGCATCCCGAGTGGAACGGCTGTCACGACGGGTGGTCCCTCTCTGGCCGGCCGATATCGAGGTGAAACGCTCCTACCCCGACGTTACTGGAACGGGTTGGCGATCGGGTTGACGATGTCAGCCAGGATCGCCAACACCGAGATACCACCGAACACCGCGATGACCAGCATCGTGACCGGCATCAGCTTGGCGTAGTCGACCCGCCCGGGGTCGGCCCGGCCGACCGCCCGGGCCAGCCGCGACCGGACCTTCTCGAACAGCAGGATCGCGATGTGCCCGCCGTCCAGCGGGAGCAGCGGGAACAGGTTGAACACCCCGATGAAGATGTTGAAACCGGCGAACAGCAGCACAAAGGTCAGCACCGAGCCGGCCTGCAGTGCCTGCCCACCGACCCGGGACACGCCGACGACGCTGACCGGGCCGTTCGGGTCGCGTTGCTTGCCGGCGAGCGCGCTGAACAGGGTGGGGATCTTCGACGGGAACTTGCCGATCGCGGTGAACGTGCCGGTGACGATCGTCCCGGTGAACTGGGCGGTGCCGCCGATCGCGCCGACCGGGCCGAACTTCTCCGTGTACGCGGGCGAGATGCCGATCGCGCCGACCCGGGCCAGCCCGTTGGTCGCGTGCTCGTTGCTGTTCGCCGGCTTCCGGTCGACCGCGGCGACCGGGAGGCTGACCGTGTGCTTCCCGCCGTCCCGCAGGTAGGTCAGCGCGACCGTCGTGCCCGGTTGTGACCGTAGCGCGGCGACCAGGTCGTCGAACGAGTTGATGCGCTTGTTGCCGACCTGGACGACCCGGTCGCCCGGGCGCAGCCCCGCCTGGCTGGCCGGCGACGCGGGGTCGCCGGGCCGGCAGTCACGCACGCTGCCATCGGTGCCGCCGACGGCGACCACACACTTCTCCACCGTGCCGATGACCGCGTGGTTCAGCGGCAGCCCGGCGGTGAGCGCGGCACCGTAGAGGAAGACCACCGCGAGCAGCAGGTGGGTGATCGACCCGGCGGACAGCACCACCGTGCGCTGCCAGGCCGGGAACCGCCAGAACGCCCGCGCGCCACCGGTCGCCCGCACCTCGGCGCCGCCGACCCGCACCATCGCCGGCACGTCCGGCGCCGCGTCGGCCGGCACCCCGGCGGCCGGCACCCCGGCGGCCGGCGCGCCCGCGCCCGGCGATGGCATCGGCCCGGCGCCCGGCGGCGGGAACGGCGAGGCGGGCGCGCGGCCGGCCGGCGCGATCTCGTCCTCGTCCACCTCCAGCGGGGTCATCCCGACGATCTTCACGAAGCCGCCGGCCGGGATCGCCTTGAAGCCGTACTCGGTCTCGCCCTTGCGGAACGAGAACAGCGTCGGGCCGAAGCCCACGAAGTAGCGGGTGGCCTTCATCCCGAACGCCTTGGCGGTCAGCAGGTGGCCGAACTCGTGCAGGGCCACCGACAACCCGATGCCGATCGCGAAGATCACCACGCCCAAGGTGAAGGTCATCAGTCACTCCCCTGCCAGCGGCGCGCGGGCCGTCACGATCAACTCGCGGGCCCGGACACGGGCCCACTCCTCGGCTTCAACAACAT
This sequence comes from Mycobacteriales bacterium, assembly GCA_039648995.1. GTDB lineage: Bacteria > Actinomycetota > Actinomycetes > Mycobacteriales > CADCTP01 > JBBWZH01. The sequence goes on along the minus strand of JBBWZH010000648.1, from coordinate 1,666 downwards.
CGGCCACCGTACGTGGGTTCCCAGTGGTCGGGCATTCGCCGACAACCCGGGCGACGAGGTCCACGATGCCCAGGAACGGCAGCCGGCCGGCCAGGAACGCGGCTACCGCCTCCTCGTTCGCCGCGTTCATCACCGCCGGCACCACCCCGCCGGCCGCGCCGGCCGCGCGGGCCAGCGCGATGGCCGGGAACGCCGCGTCGTCCAGCGGCTGGAACTCCCAGCTGTGCGCGGTGGACCAGTCGACCGCCGCGGCCGCGCCGGGCACCCGGTCCGGCCAGCCGAGGGCGAGCGCGATCGGCAGCCGCATGTCCGGCGGGCTGGCCTGGGCCAGCGTCGACCCGTCGGTGAACTCGACCATCGAGTGGATGACCGACTGCGGGTGCACCACGACCTCGATGTCCTGGTACGGCAGGTCGAACAGCAGGTGCGCCTCGATGACCTCGAGCCCCTTGTTCACCAGCGTCGCGCTGTTGACCGTGATCACCGGGCCCATCGTCCAGGTGGGGTGGGCCAGCGCCTGCGCCGGCGTGACCGCGGCCAGCTCGTCGCGGCGCCGGCCGCGGAACGGGCCGCCGCTGGCGGTGAGCACCAGCCGGCGCACCTCGTCCCGGCGACCGCCGCGCAGGCACTGGGCCAGCGCCGAGTGCTCCGAGTCGACCGGCACCAGCTGGCCCGGCGCGGCGCGGTCGAGTACCAGCGGGCCACCGGCGATCAGCGACTCCTTGTTCGCCAGCGCGACCGTGCGGCCGGCGTCCAGCGCGGCCAGCGTCGGCGCCAGGCCGACCGAACCGGTGATCCCGTTCAGCACGATGTCGGCCGGCCACGCGGCGGCCTCGGTGGCCGCGTCCGGGCCGGCCAGCACCTTCGGCACGGCGGCACCCGGCCCGGCCCCGGCCCGCAGCGCCGCGACGAGGTCGGCGGCGGCCGACTCGCGGGCCACCGCCACCACCTCGACGCCGAGCGACACCGCCTGTTCGGCCAGCAGCCCCAGGTTGCCGCCGCCCCCGCTCAGCCCGACGACGCGGAACCGGTCGCCCGCGTGGCGGACCACGTCGACCGCCTGCGCGCCGACCGAACCGGTCGAACCGAGCACGACGACCTCGCGGACACTCACCGCGCCATTGTGGCAGCCGCCCAGCGAACCCGGCGGACCCGGCCAGACCGGAAGCACCCAGCGACCCGGGGGCCCGCGGACCCAGGAACCCGCTGGGTCCGGGGGCCGGGGGCCGCCGGGTGCTCACTCGGCGAGAGGGCCGCGAGGTCAGGCGGCGGCGTGGGTGAGCGCGGGGCTGGCGGGTTCGCTGTCGGCCTCGCGCAGGCCGTAGCGGGTGTAGAGGCGGCGCAGCGGGGCGGGGGCGTACCAGTTGGCGCGGCCGAGCAGGCGCATCGTGGCCGGCACCAGCAGGGCCCGGACGACGGTCGCGTCCACCAGGATGGCCAGCGCCATGGCCACGCCGATCAGCTTGATGAACGTGATGCCGGAGGCGGAGAAGGCGGCCACCACGACGATCATCAGCAGGGCGGCGCTGGTGATGATCCGGCCGGTGCGCTGCAGGCCGGTGGCCACGGCGGCGGTGTTGTCGCCGGTCCGGTCGTACTCCTCGCGGATGCGCGACATCAGGAACACCTCGTAGTCCATGGACAGGCCGAACACGATCGCCAGCAC
>JBBWZH010000641.1:0-6383 GCA_039648995.1 Mycobacteriales bacterium | reverse complement strand
CACTGGCTGTACGCGGACGAGTTCCGGGCCGCGTTCCCGGCCGTCCAGGTCGACTCCGACGTGATCTACGTCGCCGACGGCCCGGTGATGACCAGCGCCGGCACCGCGGCCGCGATCGACATGTCGCTGCACGTGGTCCGGCTGGTGGACGGGCCGGAGGTGGCCAACGCGATCGCCCGCCGGATGGTGGTGCCGCCGCACCGCGACGGTGGCCAGGCCCAGTTCGTCGAGCGCCCGATGCCGCCGGACGACGGCCGCCCGCTGACCGACCTGCTCGACTGGATGGCCGGCCACCTGGACCAGGAGCTGTCGGTGGACGAACTCGCCGCGCGGGTGCACATGTCGCCGCGCACGTTCGCCCGCCGGTTCCGGGCCGAGACCGGTGCCACCCCGCACCACTGGCTGACCGGCCAGCGGGTGCTGCTCGCGCAGCGGCTGCTGGAGAACACCAGCCACGGCGTGGACCGGATCGCCGCCGAGTGCGGCCTGGGCAGCGCGGCCACGCTGCGGCACCACTTCGCCGGCCGGGTCGGCATCTCGCCGCAGCGCTACCGGGAACGCTTCCGCTGCCGCCCGATGCCGGCCGCGTGACCACCTTTTGACCAGCGCGGCCGGCCGCTTCGCGTATTTCGTGTCCGGCTGGGGGGCAAAACAGCGACAGATCCCTCGGATGGTCAAAGAAATCGTATAGTCCGGCCATGGCGGCCGGGGCAGGGGTGTCCGTTCCCGACGGCGACCCCGCCGACCCCATCGGGCTGCGGGTCTTCGCCGGTCCGAACGACCACTTCAGCTGGCCGGCGGTGGAGCTGGTGCTGGACGTCACCGCGCTGCTCGCCGCCGACCCGCTCACGCTCGCCGGGCCGCGCCGGCTGGTCCCGGGGGCGCTGGCCCGGCCGGGCGCGGCCGGTTCGGCGGCCCGCTGCCGGTACCTCGCGCGGGTGGCCGCCTGCCTGACCCGGGCGGCGGCCGGCGCGCCCCGGCTGCCGGTGGTGGCCCGGCCCGGCCCCGGGCCCGGTCAGGTGCTGGTCGCGTTCCCGTGGCGGCACCGGGGCCGCGCGGCCGCGCTCGGCGCGTCGATCGCCGCCGGGATGGCCCGCCTGCCCCGGGACGACCTCGGTCGGGTGCTCGCCGACGCCGCCCGCCAGGTGCGCCAGTCCGCATCGCAGGGCTGACCTGCGAAGATTGCGCACGGTCGGGGCCCTTGCTGTCTCGTTCGCCCCGGACCACGACCGGCACGGCCGCGCCGGACGGGCGCGGCATCGAGGAGGAGCAGTGAGTACCGTCCCGCCGTCGGCGGGCCACCCGGCCTCCGCCGGCCCCGGCCCGGGCGCGCCAGCCGGACGGTCCGGGGCGGTCGACCGCCCCGGGCGGCTGGGTGCGGCGTTCGGGCGGCTGTGGGGCGCGGCGGCGGTGTCGACCGTCGGGGACGGGATGACGCTGACCGCGGTGCCGCTGCTGGCCGCCACGCTCACCCGCGACCCGGTGGCGATCTCGCTGGTGAACGGGGTCTCGTTCCTGCCCTGGGTGGTGGTCGGGCTGCTGTCCGGCGCGCTGGTCGACCGCTGGGACCGGCGCCGCACGATGTGGACGGTGGATCTGGCCCGGGCGGTGGTGATCGCCGGGCTGGCCGCCGCGGTGCTGGCCGGCGCGGCCAGCATCCCGCTGCTGTGCGTGGCGGTGTTCCTGCTGGGGTGCGGGCAGACGCTGTTCGACTCGGCGGCGCAGGCGGCGATCCCGGCGGTGGTCTCCCGCGACCCGGTCCGGCTGCACCGGGCGAACGGGCGGATGATCGGGACCCAGACCCTCGGCCAGTCGTTCATCGGCCCGCCGGTCGGCGGCGCGCTGTTCCCGCTGGCGCACTGGCTGCCGTTCGCCGCCGACGCGGTGTCGTTCCTGTCCAGTTCGGCACTGGTCGGCTCGCTCCGCGGCCGGTTCGAGCCGGCCGCCAGCCAGCCGGGCGCGGACGGGCATCGCGTTCGCCGGTCGGTCCGGGCCGACATCGCCGAGGGAATCCGCTGGCTGTTCCGGCACCGGTTCCTGCGCCTGATGGCGATCATCGCCTGCATCCTGAACTTCGCCGGCGCCGCCGCGTACGGGCTACTGGTGCTGTTCGCCCAGGACCGGCTGGGCCTCGGCAGCGTCGGCTTCGGCCTGCTGCTCAGCGCGGAGGCGGTGGGCGCCCTGGCCGGCAGCGCGGTGGCCGGCCGGGTCAGCCGGCGGCTGGGCACCACCCGGGCGATGGCGTCGGCGATGCTCGTGCAGACCGGGGCGGTCGCGGCGTTCGGCACCACCCGGGAGATCAGCGTCGCGGTGGTCGCCGCCGCCGCACAGGCCGGCGCGATCGGGGTCTGGAACGTACTCGGCCAGTCACTGCGGCAGGAGCTGACGCCGAGCCGGCTGATGGGCCGGGTGGTGACCTCGTTCCGGATGGTCGGGCTGGGTGGCATCCCGGTCGGCGCGTTGTGCGGCGGTTTCCTGGCCCGGGCGTACGGCCTGACCGCCGGCTACCTGCTGGCCGCCGCGATGGGCCTGCTCGCCACGGTGCTCGCCGCGGCCGTGCTGACCGAGCGGGCGCTGGCGACCGCCCGCGCCGGCACCGAGCCGACCGGCACCCAAGCGACCGGCTGAACCGGCGCCGCCGGCCGAGCCAAGCGACCGGCCGAGCGGCCGGCCGATCCGGGCGACCGGCAGCCAGGCGCCCGGCCGAGCCGCAGTCGCGGAAAACCACGGGCGCCGGCCGGAGGGGCCGCCGTACGGTGCGGCCATGGACACCCGAGTGCCGGCGAAGCCGAGTCTGGAAGGCATCGAAGACCGCTGGGCGGAGCGCTGGGAGGTAGCGGGCACGTACCGGTTCGACCGGTCCCGGCCGCGTCCCGAGGTATTCGCGATCGACACCCCGCCGCCCACGGTCAGCGGCGAACTGCACATCGGGCACGTCCTGTCGTACACGCACACCGATACCGTCGCCCGGTTCCAGCGGATGCGCGGCAAGGCCGTGTTCTACCCGATGGGCTGGGACGACAACGGGCTACCCACCGAGCGCCGGGTGCAGAACCACTTCGGCGTGCGGTGCGACCCGAGCCTGCCCTACGACCCGGGCTTCACGCCGCCGGCCAGGCCCGACCCGAAAACGCCGGTGCCGGTGGACCGGCCGAACTTCGTGGCGCTCTGCGAGCGGCTCACGGCGACCGACGAGCAGGCGTTCGAGACGGTGTTCCGCCGGCTCGGGCTGTCGGTGGACTGGTCGCTCGGCTACACCACCATCGACGCCGGATCCCGCCGGGTCGCGCAGCTCGGGTTCCTGCGCGACCTGGCCCGCGGCGTGGCCTACCAGCTGGACGCGCCCACCATGTGGGATGTCGATTTCAACACCGCTGTGGCCCAGGCCGAGACGGAGGACCGCGAACTGCCCGGCGCCTACCAGACGCTCGCGTTCTCCACAGTGGACGGTGCCGTGGTCGAGGTACAGACCACCCGCCCGGAACTGCTGCCGGCCTGCGTGGCGGTGGTGGCGCACCCGGCCGACCAGCGGTACGCCGGGCTCGTCGGCCAACACCTGCGCACTCCGCTGTTCGGGGTACGGGTGCCGGTGTACGCGCACCCGCTAGCCGACCCGGAGAAGGGCAGCGGGCTGGCAATGGTCTGTACCTTCGGCGATCTGACCGACGTCACCTGGTGGCGTGAGCTGGCGCTGCCGGCACGCCCGACCGTCGGCCGGGACGGCCGGCTGCTGGCCACCCCACCGGCCGGCGTGCCGGCCGGGCCGTACGCGGAGCTGGCCGGCCGGACGGTGGCCGCGGCCCGCCGGCGGATCGTCGAGCTGCTCGCCGGTGCCGGTGCGCTGCGCGCCGAGCCACGCGAGATCACCCACCCGGTCAAGTTCTACGAGAAGGGCGACCGTCCACTTGAGATAGTCACGAGTAGACAGTGGTATCTCGGCAACGGCGGGCGTGACGAGGCGCTGCGCCGGGCGCTGCTGGCCCGCGGCGACGAGCTGCGCTGGCACCCGGCCACGATGCGGGCGCGCTACCAGAACTGGGTGAGCGGGCTCACCGGCGACTGGCTGATCAGCCGGCAGCGGCACTACGGCGTGCCGTTCCCGCTCTGGTACCCGCTGGACGGCGCCGGCGAGCCACGGTACGACCAGCCGCTGCTGCCGGCCGAGGACGCGCTGCCGATCGACCCGTCCACCGACGTGCCGGCGGGCTACGTGCCCGAGCAGCGCGGCAAGCCGGGTGGGTTCGCCGCCGACCCCGATGTACTGGACACCTGGGCGACCTCCTCGCTGTCCCCGCAGATCGCGGCCGGCGCCGGCCGGGACGGCGACCTGCTCGCCCGCGTCTTCCCGATGGACCTGCGGCCGCAGGCGCACGACATCATCCGTACCTGGCTGTTCGGCACGGTTGTCCGGTCCCACCTGGAACACGGCACGCTGCCCTGGTCGGACGTGGCGATCTCCGGTTGGGTGCTCGACCCGGACCGCAAGAAGATGTCCAAGTCGATCGGCAACGTGGTCACGCCGCTCCGTGTGCTGCAGCGGTTCGGCTCGGACGCCGTGCGGCACTGGGCCGCCACCGCCCGGCTCGGCGTGGACACCGCGTTCGACGAGGGTCAGCTGCGGGTCGGCCGCCGGCTCGCGACGAAGCTACTGAACGCGTCCCGGTTCGTGCTCGGCTTCACCGACCCGGGGCCGGCGGCCGCGATCACCGCCGCGGTCGATCGGGCCATGCTCGCCCGGCTGGCCCGTACCGTGCAGACGGCCACCGCCGCCTTCGAACGCTACGGCCACGCCGAGGCGCTGGCCGAGACGGAGACGTTCTTCTGGTGGTTCTGCGACGACCACCTGGAACTGGTGAAGGCCCGGGCGTACGGCGACCAGGGCGATACCGGCCGGCCGGCGGATACCGCCGGCGCGCACTCGGCGGTGGCGGCGCTACGGCAGGCGCTGGACGTCGTACAGCGGCTCTTCGCGCCGTTCCTGCCGTTCGTGACCGACGAGGTGTGGTCGTGGTGGCGGGACGGCTCGGTGCACCGGGCGCCCTGGCCGGTGCCGGAGCCGCTGCACGAGTTGGCCCGGCACCCGCACCCGGAGCTGACCACGCTGGCCTCCTGGGTCCTGGCGGGGGTACGGCGGGCCAAGAGCGAGGCGAAGGTGTCGATGCGCGCGCCGGTCGAGCGCCTGGTGGTGCGGGTTAACGAGGATCAGGCGGCGGCGCTCCGGCACGCGGCCATCGACCTGACGCTGGCCGCGGCGGCCATCCACCTGGAGATAGAGACCCACACCGGCGACCCCGACCTGGAGGTCGTGCTCGCCGGCTGACCGCCCGCGGCCGGGCTGGACGCCGCGGGGTGGGCCGGGTGCCGCCGGCCTACCTCGCGGCCACCACGAGGGCCGCGGCCAGCAGCACGACCAGCACCGGCAGCAGTACCAGACTGCGCGCCGGCAGCACCCGATGGAGCGGCACGGTGCGGCGCATGCGGCGCAGCCCTGGTAGTGCGTAAGGCATGGCGGATGTCCTCCGGCGGTTGGTGACGCGCCGGCGCCCGGAGGCGCGCGGCAGCTGTGTCGCGGTCATGGGTCATTCCCCGCCTCTCGACTCACGACACCGGGAACGAGCCAGAATCTTCCCGGCGTTTACCCAACCGGCTCTGAAGGCTGGACAGTACCCGGCTGAGTGACGTCGCGCTGGCGTTTGGTCACAATGAGTGGTCGATAAGGCATCGTGACTATGTATGCACGGGCGTGCTCCGCGCCCGGGCGCGGAACGCGGCGACATTCGTCCGGTTCGCGCAGGCGTCCGAGCAGAACCGGCGCTGCGCGTTGCGGGACACGTCGACGTAGACGCACTCGCAGCCGACGGCCCGGCAGACCCCGAACCGCGTCTTGCCGTAGTCGCAGACCAGGTTCGCCATGCCGAGCGCGGTACTGGCCTGGACGCGGTGCAGGGTCGACGCTTCCGGCGGCGCGTAGTGCAGGTGCAGGCCCTGGGTGTCGTGCTCGGTGATGTACGGGTGGGTGGTCACCGCGTCGAGCAGCTGGTTGAGGATGCGCGCCGCCTCGGCGGCGTCGTCGGCCGCGAACACCTCGTGCAGGTGGCCGGCCCACATCCGGAGGCCGGCGCGGTCGCGGCTGGACACCCGGTTCAACGAGAAGTGGTAGCGACGTAACGCGTCGTCCAGCGCGTCGTTGTCGTCCACGGCCGGATCGAACACGGCGTTCACGACGGCGACGGCTAGGCCGGCGCCGTCACTGCGATAACCACTGGTGTCCATTGAGCTCCACCCCGGTGCCCCCTCCGAGCCGCCACGCTGGAGCATGACGACCCCACGGTCCCCGTCCCGTGATTACAGCCCCAACGACCGACGAGTCGGCTTCGTTCCCC